>CAZDGH010000001.1:0-56128 GCA_964504805.1 uncultured Myxococcales bacterium
GAGCTCGGCGACGAGCGCGCGCCCCTCGGCGGCGGCGCGCGGGAAGAGCTCCTCGGCGGGCGTACCGCCTTCGAGCGCCGCGAGCAGCGCGGCGACGGCGGCGGCCTCGGCGCCCGCGAGCGCCCGCACCGCCGCGACGCCCGGCGGCGGCGGGATCGAGCCCCGGTGTACGAACGCGAGCGCCACGTCGGCGACGGCGAGCTTCGCGCCGCCGGCGTGCGGCACGAGGGTCGCGAGCAGCTTCTCCTCGGTGACGTCCATCGGCGTGGGCACGGCGAGCAGCGCGGGGCCCGGCGCGGCGCGCAGGACCGCGAGCGCCGCGCGGAGCCCCGCCGGCGTCTGCTCGTCGAGCGTGCGACGCGTGGCCATGCCCCACCGTAGCCCGGGCCGCGGCCGGTGCGCAGCGTCTCTGGCGTGGCCGCCCCGCGCAAGCGCCCGGTGGACGAGGGCTCCGCCGCCGACTACCTCCCCGCGCGGCGCACGCTGCCGCAGCTCCGCGAGGCCGCGGCCGGCTGCCAGGCGTGCCCCCTCTGGCGACGCGGCACCCGGACCGTCTTCGGCGCCGGCCCCTCGAAGGCCGAGGTCGTCTTCGTCGGCGAGCAGCCCGGCGACCTCGAGGACCGGGCGGGCGAGCCCTTCGTCGGCCCCGCCGGCAAGCTCCTCGACCGCTGCCTCGTCGAGGCGGGGATCGACCGCTCGGTCGTCTACGTCACCAACGTGGTGAAGCACTTCAAGTGGGAGCCGCGCGGCAAGAAGCGGATCCACAAGAAGCCGAACGGCCGCGAGATCGCCGCCTGCCGGCCCTGGCTCGAGGCCGAGCTCGCGGTGGTGAAGCCGAAGGTCGTGGTCTGCCTCGGCGCCACCGCCGCCCAGGCGATCCTCGGGAGGAGCTTCAAGGTCACCGAGCGCCGCGGCGAGGCGGTCACCGTGCCGGGCGTCGGCCTCGTGGTCGCCACCGTCCACCCGAGCTCGGTCCTGCGCGCGCCCGGCGACGAGCAGCGGCGGGCCCAGCGCGCGGCGTTCGTCGAGGACCTCAGGCGGATCGCGAGGCTCCTCGGTCCTCCGCCGGCGGCGCCGCGGCCTCGTCGTCGAGGTTGAGGGTGTCGCGGATGATGAACGACGGCCGCCCCTTCACCTCGCTGAAGATGTGCCCGATGTACTCGGCGAGGAACCAGATGGCGATGAGCTGCAGCCCGCCGAGCGCGAGCACCACCGACACCAGCGTGGCGAAGCCCTCCTGCATGTCGGGCTTCACCGTCAGCTTCAGGGTGATGATGAACGCCATGTAGAGCAGCGAGAGCACCGAGACCGCGGCGCCGGTCATCCCGATGATCCGCAGCGGCTTCTTCGAGAACGAGAAGATGCCGTTGAGCGCGATCCGCATCAGGCCGAAGAGCGAGTACTTCGACTCCCCGGCGGTGCGGGCGGCGCGCTCGTAGACGTGGCCGATCTGCCGGAAGCCGACGTAGGCGCGCAGGCCGCGGAGGAAGCGCTCCTTCTCCGGGAGCGCGTTCATGATGTCGACGACGCGCCGGTCCATCAGCGCGAAGTCGCCGGAGTCGCGCGGGATCTCGATGTCCGACATCCGCGCCAGCACCCGGTAGAAGCTCGCGTACGCGAAGCGCAGGAGGAAGCCCTCCTTGCGCTTGGCGCGGACGGCGTAGACGACCTCGTAGCCGTCGCGCCATCTTGCGATGAGCTCCGGCAGCACCTCCGGCGGATCCTGGAGGTCGCCGTCCATGACGATCACGCAGCGGCCGCTGGTCTTCGACAGGCCGGCGCTCACCGCCGGCTGGTGCCCGAAGTTCCGCGAGAGGTTCACGCACTTCACCCGCCGGTCGGCCTCGCCGAGCTCGCGGATGCGGTCGAGGGTCTCGTCGGTGGAGCCGTTGTTGACCAGGACGAGCTCGAAGTCCGGATCGATCGGCTCGAGCGTCGCCTTGAGGCGGCGCACGAGCTCCGGGACGTTCTCCGCCTCGTTGTGACACGGGGCGACGACCGAGATCGCAGGTACGGGCACGGCGGCGATCTTGCCGGAGGGACACCCCCCACGCGAGCCCGCGCCCGGGACCGCCATCGCGCGCTATCTTCCGCCCGTGCCCTCCCTCCGCGATCGCATCGAGCTGCTCGCCCTCCTCCGGGGCCGCGACCCCGCCTCCTTCGACGACGCCCGCCGCGCCGCGCTCCTCGCCGCAGCCGAGCGCGAGGGGGTCGCCGGCCGGCTCGCGCCGCGCCACCCGTCGTTCGCGAGCGGCGCGGAGAGCGCGCGGCTCACCTCGATCCTCGCCGGCTCCACCACCCGCCGCGCGGTGGAGGCGCTCGAGGCCGCGGGGATCGCGGTCGCGGTGCTGAAGGGCGCCGCCATCGCCGGCCTCGCCTGGGACGAGCCGTCGCAGCGGCCGCAGGCCGACGTCGACCTGCTCGTGCGCCCCCGCGACCTCGCCCGGGCGGGCGAGGTGCTCCGCGAGGCCGGCGTCGCCGGCGAGACGAAGATCGAGGGCAAGGCGCACCACCACGCGACCCTCGCGGCGTCGGGCGGCGCCATGGTCGAAATGCACAAGGAGCTGACCTCCGACCTGCCGCTCCGGGTCTCCGCCGCGGAGCTGCTCGAGCGCCGCCTCCGGGTGAAGGCCGCGGACGGCGAGCTGCCGACGCTCTCGCTCGAGGACACCGCCGCGTACGTCGCGCTCCACGCGGCGCTGCACGCGCTCGAGCGGCTCTCCTGGGTGCTCGACCTCGACGGCCTGGCGCGGCTGCAGCCGGTGGACTGGGAGCTCGCGGCGCGGCGGGCGCGGGCCTGGGGCGCGGCGGTCCCGGTGGCGATCGCCTGGGACGCGGCGATCCGCTGGCTGCGCGCGCCGATCCCGCGGGCGGCGATGGCGACGCTCGGCGTGCCGATGCGGCGGCGGCTCGCCAGCGAGGCGCTCCGCGGCGCCGCGCGGCTCGCCGGCGAGCGGATCACCGGGCCGCTGACGATCTCGTACCGGCTCTCGCTGCTGCCGGGGCTCTCGGCGCTGCCGTCGCAGCTGGCGCGGAAGCTCGCCGACCGGAAGGAGACCGCCGCCTACCGCTGAAGCTGGTGCGGCGTCGGGCGGCGGAACTTCGAGAGGTCGAGGCTCCGGAAGTACTCGATGGTGCGGGCGAGGCCGTCGCGCAGCCCCACCTTCGGCTCCCAGCCCAGCCTCTCGCGGGCGAGGGCGATGTCCGGCCGCCGCTGGGTGGGGTCGTCGGGCGGCAGGGCGAGCCGCTCGAGCTTCGACCGCGAGCCGGTCAGCTCGACCACCTGCTCGGCCAGCTCACGGACGGTGAACTCGACCGGGTTGCCGAGGTTCACCGGCCCGACGAAGTCGTCGGGCGCGGCCATCATCCGGAGCAGCCCCTCGACGAGGTCGTCCACGTAGCAGAACGACCGCGTCTGCGAGCCGTCGCCGTGGAGCGTGAGCGGCTCGCCCTCGAGCGCCTGGACGACGAAGTTCGACACCACCCGGCCGTCGAACGGGTGCATCCGCGGCCCGTAGGTGTTGAAGATCCGCACCACCCGGATGTTGATCCCGTTCTGCCGGTGGTAGTCGAAGAAGAGCGTCTCCGCCGCCCGCTTCCCCTCGTCGTAGCAGGCCCGCACGCCGATCGGGTTCACGTTGCCGCGGTAGCTCTCCGGCTGCGGGTGGACGTCGGGATCGCCGTACACCTCGCTCGTCGACGCCTGGAGCACCTTCGCCCGGGTGCGGCGCGCCATCCCGAGGACGTTGATGGCCCCCATCACCGACGTCTTCATCGTCTTGATCGGGTTGTACTGGTAGTGAACCGGCGAGGCGGGGCAGGCGAGGTTGTAGATCTCGTCGACCTCGAGCCAGATCGGCTGGGTGACGTCGTGCCGCACCAGCTCGAAGTTCGGCCGCGGGAGCAGGTGCGCCACGTTCTGCTTCTGGCTGGTGAAGAAGTTGTCGACGCAGACCACGTCGTGGCCCTGCTCGACGAGCCGGTCGCAGAGGTGCGACCCGAGGAACCCGGCGCCGCCGGTGACGAGGATCCGCTTGGTCGTGGCCACGGTGAGCTCCGGCGCGTCGAGCCGCGCTGCCGCATCTTGCGCGGAACCGGAGCGCGACGGCTACTCCGCGAGCGCCGCGTCGGCCGAGGTCGCCTGGAACGCGCGATCGATCCAGCGGTCGAGCCGCGCGAGGTCCCGGCAGGCGAGCACGCGGGCGCGCTGCTCGTCGGTGACGAGGACGCCCCGGCCCGCGAGGATCTTGAGCAGCACCTCGGCCTTGGCCTCGGCCTTCCCCTCGGCCAAACCCTCGGCCTTGCCCTCGGCCTTCCCCTCGCCGAAGTACTTCCTCGCGAACTCGCTCTGGTACTCGTAGCGACCGGTCGACATCAGCACCTCCAGCGCGCGGCGGGCCGCCTCGTTCAGCGCCGCGTGGTCGTGACCCGTGTCGAGCAGCTACAGCTTGCGACGTGCGCGCCGGCTACTCCGCGAGCGCCGCGTCGGCCGAGGTCGCCTGGAACGCGCGGTCGATCCAGCGATCGAGCTGCGCGAGGTCGCGGCAGACGAGCACGCGCGAGCGCTGCTCGTCGGTCACCGCGACTCCCCGGCCCGCGAGGATCTTGAGCAGCACCTCGGCCTTGGCCTCGGCCTTCCCCTCGGCCAAACCCTCGGCCTTGCCCTCGGCCTTCCCCTCGCCGAAGTACTTCCTCGCGAACTCGCTCTGGTACTCGTAGCGACCGGTCGACATCAGCACCTCCAGCGCGCGGCGGGCCGCCTCGTTCAGCGCCGCGTAGACGAGATCAGTGTAGAGCAGCGCCCGCGGCTGATCGAGGCCGGCCGCCGCGCCGAGCGCCGCCAGCGCCACCTCGACCGCTCGCTCCTCGTGCCCGTGCGCGAGCGCGGACAGCACCGCCAGCTCCGGCGCCCCGGCCGCCTCCGCGCCGTCGGTGACCACCGGCACCGCGCCCGGACCGAGCACGAGCGGCACGTACGCCGAGCGCGGCTGCCCGGTCTCGATGGGGCGGCTCGCCCAGGCCGCCACCTGCGGGTCGGGCGCGACGACCAGCACGCACGCCGGGCAGCGCAGCCGCGCCCGCAGCGCCGCCGCGTACAGCGGCCAGGTGAACCGCTTCTCCTCGTCCCGCGCGAGCTGCGCCTCGACGACGATCCCGAGCACCGGCGCGCCCCGCAGCAGCAGCACGACGAGATCGGCGTGGTACGCGGTCGGCACCACCTGCGTCAGGTCCGCGTCCTCGAGCCGGACCGTCTCGTGCTCGGGGAGCGGCACGCCGAGCGCGTCCCGGAGCAGCTCCGGCGCCAGCGACGGCCGGTTCCGGAAGAGCACCAGCAGCGCCTCGTGGAGGAGCGACGGCATCAGCCGCGGGCCCCGGCGGTGCCCGGCGCGCGGGCCCGGCCCGCCGGGCGGACCGGCGTCGTTCTCGGGAGCTCACGGCGGAGCGCGGTGCAGGCCGCACCGCGAGCGGACGAGGCGTTCACGCCACCGCGCGGTGCACGGCGCGCGCCAGGAGCTACGGGCGGCCGATCCCGAAGTACGTGAAGCCGCGCTCCCGCATCTTGCGCGGGTCGTAGACGTTGCGGCCGTCGAAGATCACCGGGCTCTTCATCAGCGCCTTCATCCGGTCGAAGTCCGGGCGGCGGAACTCGTTCCACTCGGTGACGACGAAGAGCGCCTCCGCGCCCTCGAGGGCGCCGTACGGCACGTCGGCGTAGGCGATCCGATCGCCGAACACCCGCCGCGCGCTCTCCTCCGCCACCGGATCGTGGGCGACGACCCTGGCGCCCTTGCCGAGCAGTCCCTCGATCAGCGCGATCGCGGGCGCCTCCCGCATGTCGTCGGTCTTCGGCTTGAAGGCGAGGCCCCACACCGCGAAGGTGCGGCCGGCGAGGTCGTTGTCGAAGTGGCGGAGCGCCTTGCGGAGCAGGAGCTGCTTCTGCTGCGCGTTCACCTGCTCCACCGACCGCAAGAGCGAGAACTCGAGGCCGTTCTCGCGGGCGGTGGTGAAGAGGGCCTTCACGTCCTTCGGGAAGCAGTTGTGGACCACCAGCCCGCCTGTGGTGACGAACGTCTCCGCGCCCGGCACCTCGAGCGAGTAGACCCAGTCTGCGTGGCGGCGGCCGGTCACCTCGCGCACGCGCAGCAACGCCGCGTTCCCCGGAGCCGGATCGTAGCCCGTGGGTGCGATCCGCTTCTTCTGCCGCGCCAGCGAGCGGGTGATGCCCTCCCGATCCGCGGGCGCGCAGAGCTCGAGGAGCTGCTCCACCTGGCTGGCGCCCGAGACGGTGAGCCAGTGGGTGTCGCAGGTCGACCTCGGGGTCCGACCCACCTTGAGCCTCGCGACGATCCCGAGCTCGCCGAGGAGCCGAAGCATCCCGTCCGCCAGCGCACGGCTCACGGTCCCGTACTCGAGGACGACGCTGGGCCCGCCGTTGACGAGGGACCAGGATCCGTCGCCGCGCCAGAGCCCGCCGAGGAGCGCCCGCTTGCACGAGGCGGGCTGGTCCCAGACGACGTCGGGGATCGCGTGGCTGTAGCAGTCGGCCCCGGCTCCGAGGACCTCCACCCAGAGGCCGGCGAGGAGGCGGGAGGAGACGCTGACGTGCATCGCGGTGGTGCCGCGGCGCACGTCGACCTTCACCCCGCGGTCGCGCCAGTAGCCCGCGACCTCGTCGACGAGGTCGCCCTCGCGGCTCGGGTGGAACGACCAGGTGAGGCGGCGCCGCGCGCCGTCGGCGGCGCAGTGGCCCTCCGCGAGGTAGAGGCCGAGGACGCGGAAGAACGCCTCGTCCGCGGAGAGCTCGAGCGGGACGTAGGTGCCGTTCCTCGCGGTGCCCGCGGTCGCTCCTTCGAGGGAGAGCCCGAGCGCCCGGGCCTCGGGGAGGCGCAGCGCGCCGGCGCGGGCGATGTCGTGGGCGCGGTGCCGGCCCCGCGGGTGCTCGAGCTGCCGCACGGCCCCGGCGAGGCGGGAGCGATCCACGCGCTCGAGCGTCCCCGCCGCGGGCTGGACGATCACGTCGGCCTCGACCAGCCTCGCGGGCGCGAGCGCGGCGAGCAGCGACAGCGTCCGCACGGGCTCGGCGGCGGCGGCGGCGTGCTGGGCCAGGGGCAAGAAGTCGTCGGACGACAGCGCCGACGCCTGCTTGATCTCCTGGGTCCCGTCGCGGTGCACCACCAGGAACGGGTGATCCGGCGTGCAGCGCACGCGCCGTCCCATCTTGGTCCGGACCTCGAGCGCCTCGCCCTCGAACCAGCGCCGGGTCACCGCCGCCACCGGCAGGTACTCGGGCGTGGGGCGACCGCTCCGCCACGAGAGCACCTCGAGGCCCTCGGGCCGCACCCCGGCCGCGGCCGGGGCGTCGTCGGGGAGCGCGCCGGCGAGCTCGTCGAACAGCCGCGCGAGCGTGAGCAGCCGCGTGCGGCCCGCGCGCCGGACCAGCACCGTCTCGCGGCCGGCGAGGCAGCTGCCGCCGTAGCCGACGCCTGGGAAGAGGAACGAGAGCCCGATCCGGCGGTCGGAGCCCATGCCCTGCCGGACCAGGTCGACGTCGGCGCCGACCCGCTCGCAGAGCGCCGCGATCTCGTTCATGAACGAGATCCGGGTGGCGAGCATCGCGTTCGCCGCGTACTTCGTCAGCTCGGCGGAGCGCGGGTCCATGAAGAGGATCCGGTCGCTCGTCCGGCAGAACGGGGCGTAGAGCTCCCGCATCGCGTCGCGGGCGCGCTCGCTCGAGGCGCCGATCACCACCCGGTCCGGCTTGAGGAAGTCGTCGATGGCGGCGCCTTCCTTGAGGAACTCGGGGTTCGAGACGACGTCGAACTCGACCGACGTCACCTCGGCGACCGCGGCCCGGACCTGGTCGGCGGTGCCGACCGGCACCGTGCTCTTGTCGACGATGATCGTGTACTGCGTGATCGCCTTGCCGACCTCGCGGGCGGCGGCGAGCACGTAGGAGAGATCGGCCTCGCCGCTCTCGCCCTCCGGCGTCCCCACGGCGATGAACACCACGCCCGAGGTCTTCACCGACGCGGCGAGGTCGGTCGAGAAGGAGAGGCGGCCGGCCGCCACGTTGCGCGCGACCAGCTCCTCGAGGCCGGGCTCGTAGATCGGCACCTCGCCCTGCTGCAGCCGGGCGATCTTCCTGGCGTCGACGTCCACGCAGACGACGTCGTTGCCGCTCTCGGCGAAGCAGGTCCCGGCGACGAGGCCGACGTAGCCGGTGCCGACGATGGTGAGGCGCATGGTGATCCGTTTCCCGAGCTACGCCTTCGCGCTCTCGCCGCCCTCGCTGTAGTACTGCCCGTAGCGCCGGTAGTAGTAGTAGTCGTACTGCCGGCTCTGCAGGTTGACGTCGTTCATCACCACGCCGAGCACCCGCGCCTTCACGTCGCGGAGCGAGCGGAGCGCGCGGGTGGCGACGTCGCGGGTGGTGCGGTGGAAGCGGGTCACCAGCATCACCCCGTCGACGCGGGTCGCCAGCACCGCCGCGTCGGCGACGGCCGCGAGCGGCGGGGTGTCGAACACCACCCGGTCGTACTTCCCCTCGAGCAGCCGCAGGATCTCCTGGAACCGCTCGGTGTGGAGCAGCTCCGCCGGGTTCGGCGGCACCGGCCCGCACGGCAGCACGAACAGGTTCGGCACGTCGGTGGTCTTCACCACCGACTCGAGGTCGGTCTCGCCGACGATCAGGGTGGAGAGCCCGACCTCGTTCGAGAGCTTGAAGGCCCGGTGCAGCCGCGGCCGCCGCATGTCGGTGTCGACGAGCAGCACCCGCGAGCCCGCCTGCGCCATCGTGACGCCGACGTTGATGCAGGTCGTGGTCTTGCCCTCCTGCGGCCCCGACGAGGTGACCACGAGCTTCCGCAGCTCGCGCTCCGGAGACATGAAGAGGAGGTTGGTCCGGATGGCGCGGGTGCACTCCGCGGCCGCCGACTTGGGGTTGTGGAAGACGAAGAGGTCGCGGGTCGGGTCGTCGGCGCGCGCCTTGCCCGCGCCGGCGGCGACGATGGACGGCACCATCCCGAGGAAGGGCACGCCGAGGACGCGCTCGACGTCGTCCTCGTTCTTGAGGGTGCGGTCGAGGAGCTCGAGGGCGTAGGCGAGGCCGACGCCGAGGACCGCGCCCACGACCAGGGCGAGCAGCCCGGTGACCGCGGGGCGCGGCTTCACCGGCCGATCCGGGACGATGGCGGCGTCGAGCTTGTTGACGTTGTTGGCCTTGAGCAGCGCGGTGAGGTCGGCCTCCTTCAGGCGTGAGAGCACCAGCTCGTAGAGCCGCTGGTTGTTCTCCTCCTCGCGCTTCAGCTTCTTGTAGTCGATCTCCCGCTTGTTGAGCTCGAACGCCTCGCGCTTCACGCCGGCGATGAGCGACTCGAGGCGGCGCTCGGCGTCGACGGTCGCCCGGTGCTCGGAGCGGACGCTCTCGACCACGTTCGCCATCTCCTTGGAGACGCGCTGGCGAAGGCCCGCGAGCCGTTCCTGGCCGGCGACCAGCTTCGGGTGCTTCTCGCCGTACTGCTGCGAGAGCGCCGCGACCTCGTTCTCCTGCTTCACGAAGTCCCGCTGCAGGTCCGCGACGAGCTTGCTCTCGGCGACCTTGGCGATCGACGCCGCCCAGAACGGATCGTCGGGGCTCGTCTTCCGGGCGGCCTCGATCTCGGCGAGCACGGCCGCCAGGTTCGCCTTGCGGGTGATCACCTCGGTGAGGCTGTCGTTCAGCGTGACCAGCCGCTGGGAGGTGATGTTCTGGCGGTCCTCGAGCGACGTCGAGAGGATGTCCTGGTCGCGCTTGAACGTGTACAGCGCGAGCTCCGAGCTCTCGAGCTTCGACTTCAGGTCGCCCATCTGCTCGCCGAGCCAGTCGGAAGCGGCCTTGGTGCCCTCGAGGCGGCGGTCGAGGTTCCGCTCGATGTACGCGTCCATCACCGCGTTGGCGAGGCGCGCCGCGCGCGCGGCGTCGGTGTCCTCGATCGAGACCTGCACGAGCTGCGAGTTCTTGACCGGATCGACGTGGAGCTTCGCCTCGAGCACCGCCACCGGATCGATCCTGCCCAGCAGCTCCGCGCGCTTCGCCTCGTCCTCGACCCGGTCGAGGCCGAGGAACGGGAGGTCGCGGTCGAGCCCCTCCTTCTCGACGACGCGATCGAGCACGTCGCGGCTGGCGATGATCTTGTACTGGGTCTCGTAGAACTCCTTGTTCGACCAGTAGTCGCCGGCGCCGAGATCGACCACGTCCTTGACGTCGCCGAGGACGCGAGGAGCGCTGGTGTCGATGTGCAGGGTCCCGGCCGCCCGGTAGATCCGCGGCTGGGTGAACAGCCAGGCGCCCGCCAGCCCACCCGCCGCGACGATCACCCCGACGATCAGCCAGAGCCGCTTGCGCAGGATGCGCAGGTGATCCCGGACGTTGAACGTGGACTCGGGCGCCTCGTCCGCCTGCGCGGGCGCACCTTCCCACTGCGTCTCGGACATCGGTCGACCTCAGGGGCCGGAAGCCGGCCGGGGAACGTCCCAGGGTAGACGGGGCTCGAAGGCCGATCAAGGAACCGGGGCTCGCTCGCTCAGCGGGCGGCAGCCACCGCCGGGCGGGCCACCACGGCGGCGACCTCCGCCTCGACCGCCGGCTCCTTCGGCGACGCCTCGAGCACCATCGGCGTGTACTCCGGGACCAGCTCGTGGAACTTCGCCCGCAGCTCCTCGGGCGTGGCGCCGTCGGCGAGCGAGCGCAGCTCGGAGAGGCGGCTCACCACGGTCTCGAGGTCGATCGGGCGGATCCGGCCGGTGAAGATCTTCGGGTGCCGGGTCTTCTCGGCGACCTCGTCGGCGACGGAGAGCTCCTCGAACAGCTTCTCGCCCGGGCGCATCCCGCTGAACTCGATGGCGACGTCCTCCGGCCGGAGGCCGGAGAGGCGGATGAGGTCCCGCGCCAGGTCGACGATCTTCACCGGCTCGCCCATGTCGAGGATGAAGATCTCGCCGCCCTCGCCCATCGCCCCGGCCTGGATCACCAGCTGGCAGGCCTCCGGGATGGTCATGAAGTAGCGCTTCATCTCCGGGTGGGTGACGGTCACCGGGCCGCCCCGGGCGATCTGCTCCTGGAAGATGGGGATGACGCTGCCGGCGGAGCCGAGCACGTTGCCGAAGCGCACGGTGGTGAAGCGGGTCTCGGAGCGCTGCGAGAGGGCCTGCACGTAGATCTCGGCGATCCGCTTGCTGCAGCCCATCACCGACGTCGGGTTCACCGCCTTGTCGGTGGAGATCATCACGAACCGCCGGACGCGGTGGGCGTGGGAGAGGTCCGCGAGCGCCTTGGTGCCGAAGACGTTGTTCTTCACCGCCTCGCCGGGGTTCCACTCCATCATCGGCACGTGCTTGTGCGCGGCGGCGTGGAAGACGACCTCCGGCTCGTGGGCGCGGAAGAGGCCCTCCATGCGCGCCGCGTCGGTGATGTCGGCGATGCACGGGACGACGCGCGACGCGAGCGCGGGGTGCGCCGCCACCAGCTCGCGGTGCACGTGGAAGAGGCTGTTCTCCGCCTGCTCGACGAGGAGCAGCTTCGCCGGCTCGAAGCGGCAGACCTGCCGGCAGATCTCGGAGCCGATGCTGCCGCCGGCGCCGGTGACGAGCACCGTGCGGCCCTTCATCGACGCGGAGATCGCGTCCATGTCGAGGTCCACGGGCTCGCGGCCGAGGAGGTCCTCGATCGACACGTCCCGGATCCGCGACAGGTTCACCTGCCCGCCGACGATCTCGTAGATGCCGGGGATGATCTTCGCCGGGAGCCCGGCGGCGTCGCACAGCTCCTTGATGCGGCGGATCTGCGGGCCCGGGGCGTTGGCGATGGCGATGAGCACCTCGCGCGCGCCGTGCTTCTTGCAGAGCTTCTCGAGGTCGGCGGTGGTGCCGAGCACCGGGACGCCGTGCACGACGGTGCCGACCTTGAGCGCGTCGTCGTCGAGGAAGCCGACGGGGCGCATCCCCAGATCCGGCCGCGTCGCCAGCTCCTTCACCACCAAGAGCCCGGCCTGGCCGGCGCCCACCAGCATCGTCGGGACGACGTGCTCGGCGGCGCGGCGCCGCTCGTGCTCGGCGCGCTCGCCGAGGAGCCGGCGCACCGCACGGACGCCGGTGACGCCTAGGAACGCCAGCGCGAAGTCGATGAGGATGACGCCGATCGGCAAGAGCGCGTACTGCGCGTGGCCGAGGGTCGGCACGAGCTCGGCGGCGACGAGCCGGGCCACCAGGAAGGCCGAAGCGGCGGTGCCGGTCGCCCCCAGGATGTGCGACGCCTCGCGGAGGCCGACGTACCTCCAGGCGAAGCGAGGTACCCCGAAGGTGGCGAGGAGCAGGTACTGGAACGCGACCGCGTACGGCCACAGGAACATCAGCCGCTTGAACATCTGCAGCGGCAGCTCGCCGTCGAACCGGACGAAGAACGCCGCCCAGAACGCGAGCGAGAGGATCGCGAGATCGATCAGGGCCTGCGCGGATCTGGCGACGACTCGGCTCACGTGCCCCTGCGCTCTTCGGGCCCCCGCCTTCCGAAGCGTTCATGGTCGCACGGAACGGAACGCCTCCGCCACCCGAGCGCGGTCCTCCGGCGCTAGGCTCTAGCCGCTCGGCAGACATAGACCGCGCTCGAACAGCTCCTCGGCGACCGAGCCGCCGATCGCGCGGCAGCCGGCGAAGATCGGCTGCAGGTGCATGGGCTTCCAGACCGGCCGGGACTCGATGTCGAGGCCCTCGAGGCGCAGCCGCACGTCCTCGCGCGTCGCGCCGAAGCGCGCGGGATCGACGGTGACGCATGTCAGCCAGCCGTTCGAGCGGCCCGCCGGCGCCTCGGGGAGGAAGTCGACGCCGGGCAGCCCGCCGAGCGCCTCGCGGTAGAAGGCGTTCGTCGCGCGCCGCGCCGCGACCCGCTCGTCGAGGACGCGGAGCTGCCCGCGGCCGACCGCGGCGAGCAGGTTCGAGAGCCGGTAGTTGTGGCCGATCGCGGAGTGCTGGTAGTGCGGCGCCGGATCGCGGGCCTGGGTGGCGAGGAACCGCGCCCGATCGATCCAGTCCTTGCGGCGCGAGACGAGCATCCCGCCGCCGCTGGTGGTGATGATCTTGTTGCCGTTGAAGGAGAAGACGCCGAGGTCCCCGAACGAGCCCGCGGCGCGGCCCTTGTACGTCGCGCCGAGCGCCTCGGCGGCGTCCTCGACCAGCGGCACCTCGTAGCGCTCGCAGGTGTCGCGGATCGGGTCGAGGTCCGCGCACTGGCCGTAGAGGTCGACGACGATCACGGCCTTGGGCCGCTTGCCGCGCCGGGCGGCGTCCGCGAGCGCCTCCTCGAGCAGGCCCGGGTCCAGGTTCCAGGTGGCGCGCTCGGAGTCGACGAAGACCGGCGTGGCGCCCTGGTAGACGACCGGGTTCACCGTCGCCGCGAAGGTGAGCGTCGAGACGTACACCTCGTCGCCGCGGCCGACGCCGAGCAGCTCGAGCGCGAGGTGGATCGCCGCGGTGCCGCTCGAGAGCGCGGCCGCGTACGGCACGCCGACTCGGTCGGCGAGCTCGCGCTCGAACGCGTCGACGTGCGGGCCGAGCGGCGCGATCCAGTTGGAGTCGAAGGCCTCGAGGAGCAGGTCGCGCTCGTCGGGGCCCATGTGCGGCGGCGAGAGGTAGATGCGGCTCATGGGTCGAGCTCCAGCGCGCGCGCGAGCGCCGAGAGATCGGCCAGCTCGAGGTCGACGTCGGCGCCGCTCGGCAGCTCTTGGTGCAGCGACAGCGGCCTGCGGATCCGGATCGTCCGCCAGCCGAGCGCCCGCGGGGCGACGAAGTCCTTGGTCGGGTTGTCGGCGACGTAGGCGCAGGCGCCGCCCCGCACGTCGAGCGTCGCCTCGACGTGGCGGTACGACCGCGGGTCGGGCTTGCCGCACCCCGGGCCGAGCTCGTCGGTGAGCACCACCGGCCGCATCCACGCCTCGAGGCCGAGGGCGTCGACCTTGGCGCGCTGGCTCGCCGCGGGGCCGTCGGTGATCGCCGCGAGCGCGGCCCGCGGCGCGAGGCCCGCGATGCAGGCCCGGGCGTCCGGGAGCAGCTCGATCCGGGGCCGGTGCGAGCGGTACCGGTCGACCAGCGCCGACACCAGCGCGGGCTCGGCGACCTTCCCCGCCGCGGCGAGCGCCTCGTCGAAGATGGTGCGCCGCACGCCGCGCTCGAAGGCGGCCCAGGCGAGCGCGGAGAACGACTCCACCCCGGCGAGCTCGCGCGCGAGCGGATCGAGGGCGAGGAAGCCGCTCCGGACGTAGTCGCGCTCCAGGTAGAGCGTGTCGTCGACGTCGAAGACGACGCAGCGGATCGCGCCCACGCTAGAGGCCCGCCGCCGCCGCGTCGACGAACACCGCCGCGTCGTAGCGGAGCATGACCAGGCCGCTCCTCCAGCGATCCGCCGCCGCGGTCGAGGGCAGCCCGAGCAGCTCCTCGAGGATCCAGCGCGGGTAGTGCCCGCCGGCCTCCCAGGCGAGCGGGAAGCCGCCGCCGAACCGGGCGTTCACCTCGATGACGTTGAGCTCGCCGGTCGCGTCGTCCTTGAACACCTGCACGTTGAGGCAACCGTAGGCGCCGGGGAGCGCCGCGCACACCCGCCGCGCCAGGCCCTCCAGCGCGGGATCGCGCACGGTGACCGCCTTGCTCACCTCGCCCGCGCGGACCTCGAGGCGCTTGCGCGGGATCGCGCAGAGGCACGAGCCGCCGCGGTCGGCGAGGAAGTCGATGGTGTACTCGCGGCCCGGCGCGAGGCTCTGCACCACGTAGCCGCCGCCCCGGCTCGCGGCCTCGAGCTGGGCCAGGTCGTTCACGATCGCGAGGCCGATCGACGAGCTGCCGCCGGCGGGCTTGGCCACGAGCGGGAAGGTCCAGCCCGAGGGGTCGGCGAGCACCGCCTCGGCCGTGGCCTGCCTCGGGGCGGGCAGCCCCGAGCGCACCAGCCACTCGTGGGTGCGGTGCTTGTCGCCGCCGATGGCGACGACCTCCGGCGTCGACACGGCCACGGTGACGCCCTCGGCCTCGAAGGCGGCGCGGTGCGCGGCGTACACCGGCAGCTCGGTGTCGATGGTGGGGACGACCAGCCGGATCCGATGCTCCCGGCAGAGGCGCAGCACCTCGGGCACGAAGGCGTCGCTCGTGCACCGCGGCACGACGAAGGCGCCGTCGGCGGAGTGGTACGCGGAGGAGAGCTTCGCCATGTCGGCGGCGAAGACGCGGCCCTCGAGGCCCAGGTCGCGGAGCGCGCGGCGGAAGAGGTCGAGAAGCGCGACCCGCCGGCCGGCGGAGGAGATGAGGACGTTGCAGGGCTCGGTCACGGCTGCTTCGCGGCGGCCGGCAGCGCGACCCACATCTGCTCGAACCCCTCCTCCTCCTGGAACTCGTAGCCGTGCTCGCGGAGGAAGGTCCGGCAGAACGAGGCGGCCTCGGCGCCGTGGACGGAGAGGAGGAGCCTCGGCCGCCGCGGGCCCGTGAAGAGCGACGCGCCGCCGGGGAGCGCGAAGATCTCCGCGCCCTCGATGTCCATCTTGACGACGTCCGGCCGCCCCGCGCGGTCCGCGAGGCTGTCCAGCGCGACGCCGGGGACCTCGAGCGGCTCGCCGGCGGAGGTGACGGTGCCGATCGCGCTCTGGAGGTTGTTCGGCTGGCGCATCAGGGTGACCGGCTCGTCGGAGCCCGACACCGCCGCGTGGAGCACCTCGCAGTTCGAGACCTGGTTCAGCTCCATCTGCTCGCGGAGGAGCCGGCAGGTGTCCGGGTCGGCCTCGATCGCCAGCACGCGACCCGTCGGCCCGACCACCCGCGACGCCATCAGCGTGTGGTAGCCGGCGTTGGCGCCGACGTCCCAGAAGGTGTCGCCCGGCCGCAGGTGCGCCGCGATCAGCGCGCTGACGTGCGGCTCGTAGAGGCCGAGGTGGTACCAGAAGGGGAACCGGTTGTCCCGGCGCCAGCGGAACCCGCGCATCGGCCCGACGCGGATCCGGTACACCTCGCCGTCGCCGGTCGAGGTGGTCGCCCACTTGTACGCCCGGTAGGCCGTCTTCGACGACGCCACCCGCGTCTTCGCGGTCCACAGCAGCTTGAGCAGAGGATTGTCACTCGAGTCGATCACGCCGCACCGTCCTGTCTACCCCTGGAACTCGGGCATGGTCGCATGCCCGTCGCTGCTGATGCCCTCGCGCCGGAGGACCTTCCGCACGGTCGCGAGGAGGATCTCGAGGTCGAGGCGGAGCGAGCGGTTCTCGACGTACCAGACGTCGTGCTCGAACTTCTCCGCCCACGAGAGCGCGTTCCGGCCGTTCACCTGCGCCCACCCGGTGATGCCGGGCTTCACCTCGTGGCGCCGCGCCTGCCGCGGCGAGTACCTGGGCAGGTAGCGGACGAGGAGCGGCCGCGGGCCGACGAGGCTCATGTCGCCGACGAGCACGTTCCACAGCGTCGGCAGCTCGTCGACGCTGGTGGCGCGGAGCAGCCGGCCCACGCGCCCGAGCCGCGCCGCGTCCGACTCGGGTCCCTCCTCGCCCGGCCGCGGCGACCGCATGGTGCGGAACTTCACCAGCTCGAAGCTGCGCCCGTCCTTGCCGGGGCGCTCCTGGCGGAAGAGCACCGGGCGCCCGAGCTCCGCCGCCACCGCGACCGCGGCCGCCGCCAGCACCGGCGAGGCGAGCGCGAGGCCCGCCGCGGCGCCGGCGACGTCGAGCGTCCGCTTCGCGAGCTCGTAGAGACCGCGCTCGGGGTGCCGGTCCGGCAGCGACGCCACCAGCTCGCGCCAGCGCGAAGCCAGCACCGGCATGTCGTAGCGCTCGGCGATCGCGCGCCGCGCACGGCCGCGCACGGCCTCGAGCGTCCGCGGCTCGCGCACGAGCGTGCGGAGCGCGGAGGCGAGGCCGTCCACGTCGCCGGGCTCGACCACCACCCCGGCGTCGTGCCGCGCGACGAGCCGCGCGAGGTCCGACGCCGCCGGGGCGACCGCGACCACCGCGTTGCCCGCGGCCATGGCGCTGAAGGTCTTCGACGGGATCGAGGTGTTGCCGGCCTTCGCGCCGAGGGTCACCAGCGAGAGGTGGGAGCGCGCGAGCAGCCGGGCCCAGGCGCGATCCGGGAGCGGCGGCTCGAAGCGCACGAAGCCCGCCACCGAGGCCGGGAGCGAGGCGCGGAGCCGCTCGACGCCCGCCCCCGAGGCGGCGACGACGACGCCGAGCGGCCGCGGCCCCTCGCCGAGCTCGGCGAGGCGCGGGAGGGCCTCGGCGAGGGTGCGCCAGTCGTGTACGCGCCCCAGGTTGCCGACGTACGAGCAGACGATCCGCCCCTCGCACCACCGCTCGAGCTCGCTCTCCGGCGCCTCCGGGCCGATCGCCGCGGGATCGAACTCGGACGCGTCGGCGCCGGTCTCGAGCACCGCGTGCCGCCTCGGCTCGCCGTAGAGCCGCCGCGCGTGCTCGCTCATGCCCTCGCCGATGAAGACCAGGCCGTCGGCGTTCGCGAACCAGTACCGGTTCGCGCGGGCGGCGAGGCGGGCGAGGAGCCCGTCCGCGCGCGCCACGTCCGCCGCCTCGAGCGCGTCCGGGTAGAGGTCGTAGACGAGGGCGACGACCTTCTTGCCGTGCAGGCGCCGCGTGGCGACCAGGACGAGCGGGAGCGTGAACGGGTTCGTGGTCGCGACCAGCACCCGCTCCTGGCCGCCGATCGCGCCGAGCACCGACCGCAGCGGGAAGAGCACGTTGGCGTCGAGCCGCGCGACGAGGCGCCCGGCGGCCCCCGCGGCCATCCGCTCGCGCCACCGCTCCGGCGTGTAGGAGGCCACCACGCGCGCCGGGCCGGTCTCGGCCAGGCGCCGCACGAGGCGCTCCATCGGGCCGCCGCCGACGCAAGACAGGACGTCGACGCCTTCGCTCGCGGGCGCCGCCGGCGCGGGTCGCTTCGCGCGACGCGACGGCGCGGCGCCGCGGGTGGCCGGCCGTCGCGCACGCCCCTTCTTCTTCGCCTCGCGACCCAAGCCTGTCATGATGCGTCCGGGCGGACCTTCGAGCGGCCCTCGCCGACGCCGTCCCTCCCCGCGCCGCCTTCCATGCTGATCACTGTTTCCGGAATCGACTGCGCTGGCAAGAGCACGCAGATCGAGCGGCTGCGCGCCGCGCTCGCGGCGGCAGGCGAGCCCCCGATCGTCTTCTGGCACCGCCCCGGCTACTCGGCCGAGCTCGACCGGCTCCGCGCGCTGGTGCGGCGGCTCCGCCCCTCGGCGCTGCCGACGACCGCGTCGCCGAAGGCCCGGGCGCGCGCGTTCCGGAGCCGCCGCGTGCAGCAGGCGTGGGCCCGCCTGGCGCTCGCCGACATGGCCGTCCAGTACGGCGCGCGCGTGCGGGCGTGGGTGCGCGCGGGCAAGACGGTCATCTGCGACCGCTACACCTGGGACGGCCTCCTCGACCTCGACCTCCGGTTCCCCGAGCTCGCGCCGTCGCGGTGGGCGCAGGCCCGCGCCGTCGAAGGCCTCGCGCCCACGCCGGACGTCGCGCTGCTGCTCCTCCTCCCGCGCGAAGAGATGCTCCGGCGGATGGAGGCGAAGCGCGAGCCGTTCCCCGACGCGCCGGAGGTCCGCGATCGCCGCTTCGACGCCTACCAGGCGATGGCGTCGGACCCGCGCTTCGCCGTGATCGACGCCGGCGGCTCCGTCGACGAGGTCCACGAGCGGATCCTCGGGCGGGTGCGGGAGCGCCGCGCAGGATGAGGCGCCCCCGCTACGCGCGGCCCGAGGCCGCCGCCTCGGTCTTCGCCACGCTCGCGGCGATCTGGACGGAGCAGCTCGGGACGCCGGTCCGCGTCGGTCGCGCGCGCGAGCCCGGCGCGCAGCGCTGGGTCGAGCCGGCGCTGCTCTCGATCTACTGCCGGCCCGACGCCGGCCGCCGGGCCCGCGCGTTCTTCCGCGACGAGCTCCGCTACACGCCCCGCCTCGGGCGGCTCCCCGCCCAGTGGGTCGCGGGGACGCTGGCTGCCACGGCGCTCGCCGTCCGCGCCGGCCGCACGGCGTTCTACGCGCGCCCCGCGGTGCCGCACGCGGAGGACGTGGTGGTGCTCCCCGGCAACCGCCGGGTGCGGCTCTTCGACTTCGCCACCGGGCGCTGCCGCGTGGCGGTGAAGGCCGGCTGCGAGCCGGGCGCGCTGCGCGCGGAGCTCGCGCTGCGGCAGGAGCGCCGGGGGCCGCTGGTGCCGGTGCTGGCGAGCGCGGCCGACGGCAGCTGGTACGAGGAGCCGCTCGTCGACGGCTTCAGCCTGCCGCGGTGCCCGCCGCTCCTCTCGCGCCGCGGCCTCGCGGCCCGTGCGCTCGCCGAGCTCGAGGCGTTCCAGGCGCCGACGGCGGCGCGCGTCGACGCGGCGGCCCACGTGGAGGAGCAGCTCGCCGCGGTGGGCGGCCTCCTGCCGGGACTCGTGCCCGACGAGCCCGCGCTCCGCCCGGCGCTCGATCGGCTCGCGGCGCTCGCCCGCGCCCCCGGCACGCTCGAGACCGTCCTCTCGCACGGCGACTTCCAGCCCGGCAACGTGCTGGTCGAGCGCTCCACCCTGCGCATCTTCCTGATCGACTGGGAGTACGTCGCGCGCCGCTCGCGCGCCTACGACCCGCTGGTCTGGCACCTCGAGGCGCGGTTCCCCGCGGGGCTCTCGGCGCGGATCGACGCGCTGCTCGCGTCGGCGCCGCGCGGGCCCCTCGCCCGCCTCGGCCGCGGCGCGCTCCCGGCCGCGATCGCCGTCTTCCTCCTCGAGGACCTCCGCTGGCGGCTCGAGCAAGCCGCCGCCCTCGGAGGTATGACGGAGTCGCTCCGCGTGCTGCTCGGGGAGCTCTGCCGCGTCTCCTTGCCCTGACGAGAGCCCGATGTCCCTCTCCCGCGAAGACCTCCTCGGCCCCGATCCCCACCCGCTCCGGCTGCTCGCGCTCGAGGCGATGGCGGCGGGTGACCGCGCCCTCCGCGTCGAGCGCCTCCGCCGCGAGGCGAAGGGACGCGAGGCGGCCTTCTTCGCGTTCGGGCAGCGGAACCGCATCGGTCCGATCGTGGCCCACGCGCTCCTCGAGGCGTTCCCCGACGCGCCGGCGCGCGACGAGTGGCGGGCGCTCCACGACGCCTCGCTCCACCGCATGCAGGTGCTCCTCGCCGAGCTCGACGCGGTGGCGGCGCGGCTCGCCCGCGAGGACATCCGCCTCGTCGCCCTGAAGAACGCCGGGATCGCCCGCGGCATCTTCCCGTGCGCCGGCTGCTGCCCGATGGGAGACCTCGACGTCCTCATCGACCGCGCGCGGTTCCGCGAGGCGCACCGGCTGGTCGAGGAGTGCGGGTTCCGGCTCGCGTCGCGCTCCGTCGTCGAGCCGGCCGATCTCGAGCTCGGGCTCGAGAGCGGCGGCACCGAGTACGTGAAGGAGTCGTCCGGCGAGGAGGTGTGGTTCGAGCTGCAGTGGCGGCCGATCGCCGGCCGCTGGATCCGCGCCGACCAGGAGCCGGCCGGGACGGAGCTGCTGGCGCGCTCGGTGCCGATCCCGGGGACGGAGATCCGCCTCCTCGAGCCGACCGACAACATGCTCCAGGTCGCGCTGCACACGGCGAAGCACTCGTACGTCCGGGCGCCGGGGCTCCGGCTCCACACCGACGTCGACCGGCTCGCGTACCACGCGCCGCCCGACTGGGACGCGGTCGTGCGGCGGGCCCGCGCGCTCTCGGTGACGACGGCGACCTACCTGTCGCTGGCGATGGCGGCGGCGCTGCTCGACGCCCGCGTGCCCCGGAGCGCGCTCGACGCGCTCGAGCCGCCGGCGTGGAAGCGCCGCGTGCTCGCGGGCTGGATCCGCCGCGCCGACGTCTTCGAGCCCGACGCGCCGAAGTTCCGCCGGCCCGAGATGATGGTGTTCCACGCGCTCCTCTACGACGACGCCCGCGGCCTCGCCTCCTCCGCGCTCGCGACGCCGCCCGGCGAGCTGCGGCTCTCGAACCTCCCGGCGATCGCGGGGCGCGGGGCCCGGCGGATCGCGGACCTCGCGCGGCGCTACCAGCGCTGACGCGACCCGGTCCTCGCCCGGGCCGGGACCGCGTCAGCGGACGATCGCCGGATCCACGTGGCCGAGGCCGCTGCGCACGCGCTCGAGCGCCCAGCGCGGGTCGTGGGTGCGCGCCCCGGCCGGCGCCCGCTCGAGCTTCGCCGCGACCGCCGCCGGGCTCCGGAGCGCGAGCTCGAGCGCCGACGCCAGGGCCCGCGCGTCGCGGGGCGGCACCAGCCAGCCTCTCTCGCCCCCGCCGAGCACGTGGCCGATGCTGCCGACGTCGGTGGCGACCACCGGCCTCCCGCGGACCATGGCTTCGACCACGACCTTCGGCACGCCCTCCGCGAACGACGGGAGGACGAAGAGATCGGCCGCCCGGTACTCCTCGTCGAGCGCCGGCCCCGCGCTGCGCCAGCCGCGAACGAGGAGGCGCCCGCGCAGGGCGGGCTCGGCGGCGCGCGCCTCGAGCCACGGCTGCTCGGGGCCGACGCCGACCAGCGCGAGCTCCACGTCGAGCCCGGCCCCGAGGAGCCGCTCCAGCGCCTCGACCAGCACCCGGACGCCCTTCGCCCGCGACAGCTCCCCGACGAAGAGGAGGCGCGCGCGCCCGCGGCGCTCGCGCACCTCGGCCGGCCACACCTCGTCGCGATCGTGCAGGTAGTTCGCGAACACCGTCGGCGGCTCCCGGCAGAGGGCGGCGTAGCGCGACTCGAGCTGCTCGCCGACGAGGAAGGCGTGCCGCGCGCCGGCGAGGGCGCGCCGGGTGGCGCGGGCGACGTACCGCGCCATCGCCAGGCGGTACGCGCGCGCGAGGCCGCGGGCGTCCCGGGGATCGAAGACCTCGTCCCAGTTGCCGTGGAGCGAGACGAAGTACGGGCGGCGCGCGAGGCGCGCGGCGCGGATCGCCGCGAGCCCCTGCCAGGACGGGAGCCTCGCGTAGACGTGGTCGGCGCCGCGGGCGAGCGCGAGCAGCCGGCCGTACTGCCCGGGCGTGCCGCGGATCCGCCCCCAGCCCACCATCGGCCCGGAGTTGACGATCGCGACCTCGACGCCGTCGAGCGGGACGTCGTAGGTGCCGCCGGTGTGCCCGAAGTCCTCCGCGGCCGCCAGCCGGTACGAGCGCAGGCAGCCGGTGAAGAGCTCCAGCATGCGGTGGTGGTTCCGGCGCATCCAGAGCCGGCCGTCGCGCCGCTGCACGACGACGCTCATCCCTGCCACGAGGACGGTGGGCCCGCTCACGCCGCGCCCGCCAGCTCGCGGAGGAGCGCGAGGTAGTCGTCGCCGATCTCGGCCCAGCTCCGCCCCACCTCCCCGAGGCGGGCGCGGCCCTCGCGGGCGAGCGCCGCGCCGCGGGCCGGCGACCGGAGCAGCGCCGCGAGCTCCTCGCCGAGCGCCCGGCCGTCATGGGGCGGCACGTAGACCGCCGCGGCGCCGCACGCCTCCCGCGCGAAGGGTCGGTCCGCGGCCACGATCGGCACCCCGGTCGCCATCGCCTCGTAGTAGGTGAGCCCGAACGACTCGAGCAGCGAGGGGATCGCGGCCACGGCGGCGCCGCGCAGCAGGGCGCGCGCCTCCTCCGGCGAGACGCCGCCGAGAAAATCGAAACACCCGAGACACCCGAGCGCCCGCGCGCGCCGGACGAGCTGGGGCACGTCCCGAGGCCGCACCGTGAGGCGGCAGCGGAGCCCGGGCGAGGCGATCGTCGCCGCCGCCATCGCCTCCGCCAGCACCGCGTGGTTCTTGTGCGGCGAGGCGCTGGCCACGTAGGCGACGTAGGGCTCTCCCGGCGCGGCGGTCGCCGGTGCCGGCGCCCCGTCCGCCTGCGGGATCGCGCTCGGCACGACCACGACCCGCTCCGGCGACAGCCCCCACCGCTCGAGCAACCGCTCGCGCATCGAGACGCTCTGCACGGTGATCCGGGAGACCCACGGGAGCCCGGCGCGGAAGTAGCCGGTGATGAGCGCGAGCTTGGCGCGGAACCGCGGCGGCGGCACGAAGCCCCACTCGGAGGGCGGGTAGGCGAGGTAGGCCTGCTGCACCAGCAGCAGGTGCGGCAGGCGGATCCGCGGCGCGCTGGTGTCTCCGAGCGAGAAGACGACGTCGCCCTCGCGCCGCGCCCGCGCGCGGAGGCGGACGTTCTCGGCCACGAGCTTGCCGAGGACGCCGGCCCGCACGCGACGCAGCTCGACCGACGGCGGCGGGCTCCACTCCGAGGGCACGTAGGCGAAGAGACGGACGTCGGGGTGGCGCCCGAGCGCTGCGAGGATGCTCCGGCCGACGGCGCCGCTCCCGTAGCCCCGCAGGGAGGCAGCATTGACCAGCACCCGCATGTGGGCGCGGATGCTAGACGAGCCTCCCCACCCCCTCAAGGACGCTTCCGGCGGGTCGGCGAGCACCCGGGTTTACCTTCCTGGCGTTCGCGGGCAAGGATGGGCGCGGACCGCGTTCCCGCGAAGCCCGAGGTCCATGCGCACCCTGCCCTGCATCGTCGTCCTCGCGGCCGCGGCTTGCGGCGCCTATCCGTCCACGCCGGGGCCAGCCGCGCCCGGCGGCGGACCGCCGGCGGTGGTGCGCTACGAGGTCTCGTACGACCCCTACCACGGGCTGTCCTGGCCGTCGGCGATCCGCTGCAAGACGCAGCTGCACGATCACGTGCAGACGGAGGAGGCGCGGCTCCGCGCCTACGATCGCGCGGGCTACTGCGCCGTCTCGGCGATGCACTACTCCGGCGTGCCGTGGCTCGAGCTCGCCTGGAGCGAGCGCCACTGGCCGGTCACCCGGTTCCTCGAGGGGTACGGCTCGGACGAGGAGCTGCTGGCGTCGTTCGACCACCTGCGCCTGCTGCTCCCGGGCGCGGAGGAGGCGGGGTTCGATCACGTCTTGTCTCCCTTTCTCCTCGAGTACGTCGAGGCGCTCGCCCCCGACGCGCACCGCCGCCCCCGGCCGTGGCAGTACCGGGACACCCAGCAGTGCATCGACCGCGTCACCGAGCGCGGAGGCCTCGCCTTCGTCGCCCACCCCTGGTACGAGCCCGAGCGGTACCTCGCCCTCGAGGGCTTCACCGGCGTCGAGATCTACTCCGCCTACGCCGCCTACCGGCACCGCTACGAGGACTGGGCGGAGGACCGCAACCCGCGGATGGTCGAGACGTGGGACCGGATGCTCGGCGAGCGCTCCTCGCGGATCTGGGCGATCGCCGTCAACGACCACCGCGGTCCTTTCCAGGAGGAGCGCCACGAGAAGCCCGAGGTCTACGACAGCGGGAAGATCGTGGTGCTGCTCGAGGACGTCAGCCTGCCCGCCCTGCGCGACGCGCTCGAGCGCGGCGCCTTCTACGCCGTGGCCGACCTCTGCGCCGAGAAGGACCGCTTCCCGGAGGTGCGGTCGGTGACGGTCACCGAGGACGAGATCCGCGTGGCGACCACGGGCGAGGTGACCTGGATCGCCGGCGGCTCGCCCGTCGCACGCGGCCCGAGCTTCGCGCTCGACGGGCTGCCGCCCGGCCTCGGCTACGTCCGCGCCGAGGTCTCGAACGAA
The DNA here is from genome assembly GCA_964504805.1 of uncultured Myxococcales bacterium. Lineage (GTDB taxonomy): Bacteria > Myxococcota > Myxococcia > Myxococcales > Vulgatibacteraceae > CAZDGH01. The sequence goes on from CAZDGH010000001.1 coordinate 24,584, forward strand.
TGCAGCAAGGTGTATCTGCAGCCGTTCAGCCTCTCGCCGTGGGCCGACCCGCGGCGATGACGTCGCCGGCCGGCGCGTCCGACGGGACCCGTCGGCGCGGCGCGGCGCGGGTCACGGCGCGATCGGCCGCGATCCCCACCAGCAGCCAGAAGCAGATCCCGCCGAGCAGGAGCCCGTGCACGGCGCTCGTCATCACCGAGCCGAGGAAGACGAAGAACGCGAAGTCGCCGTAGGGCCGGAGCCGATCGGAGGCGGCGAGCCGCAGCGTGCGCCAGCCGAGCGCCACGAGCGTCGCGAAGAAGAGCGCCCCCGCCAGCAGGCCGGCGTCCGCAGCCATCTGCAGCACGTCGTTGTGGTAGAAGATCCGCTCGTGCATGAAGCGGACGGTCGGGTCGCCGAAGAGTGGCTCGGATTCCACGACCGAGACGCCGATCGACCAGCGCGCCTCCCGCCCCGTCTCCGCGAACGGCCGCTCCGGGAAGAGCTTCTCCTCGAGCATCGCGCGGGGCGCGGAGTCGATGGCGAGCGGCAGCAGGGCGACGAGCGCGAGCGCGAACGCCGCCGCGGGCCGGAGCCGCAGCAGGCGCGCGGCGCCGAGCACGACCACCACCGCCGACGCCGCCAGCGCGGCGCGGGAGCGGGTGAGGACGAGCCCGGTGACGAGCACGACGAGCACGCCGGCGAGCCAGGCGAGCTCGAGCTTGCGGTGGCGGAGCACCGCCGCCAGCGACACGACCCCGCAGACGCCGACGAGCAGGTAGAACGCCGCGCCGTTCGGGTTGCCTTGCAGGCCGGTCACCCGGCTGCTGGTCTCGTCGATCATGGTCGGGGGCAGCTCGACGAGGCCGAAGAGCTCGGGATCGACCCAGGCCTGCAGGCCCGAGAGCACCGCGAGCACGGTGCCCCCGAGCACGACCGCGCGGATCAGCGTGCCGAGCTCGTCGCCGGAGAGCTCGCGCGTCAGCTTCGCGGTCAGCAGGATCGCCACCACCACCGCCGCCGCGCGAAGCGGCTCCATGCCCTCGCCCCGGATCGCTGCGCCGACGAGCGTCCACACCAGCGTCGCGGCCGCGAGGTAGTCGGCCGCCTGCAGCTCGAGGCGCAGCCGCTTCCGGAGCGCGAGCCGCACCGCCACCACCCCGGCGACGAGGACGCCGAGGGCGTTCGCGAGCGACAGGCCGGCGCCGATCCAGCCGACCTCGCCGAGGAACGTCGAGTAGACCAGCGCGGCGAACAGGTCGCCGTCGCGGCGCTTCAGCGCCCAGCGCACCAGGTACGCGAAGACGGGCGCGAGCAGCGCGGCGACGAACAGCGCCTTCACTCAGGTGCCCGCGCCCGCCGCCGCCTCGGGCGCCGCCACCACGATGAACGACTCGGCGAGGCTCGCCGGCAGCGGCAGCCGCGCCAGCGTCGACTCGACCGCGCCCTGCAGCGTGGGCACGAGCACGCGGCTGCCGCGCCGCATCAGGAAGCCGTAGCCGCGAACCGCTCGGACGCGGAAGCCGTGCCGCGCGAGGAGGCTTCGCGCCTCGTCGAGCGACATCATCGGCCGCCCCGTGCCCTTCAGCGCGCCGCGGCCGCGGATGTAGAGGCCGGTCAGGCTGCGCGGGTTCAGGTGGAAGTTCGCGATCAGGAACCCGTCGTCCGCGAGCCGGCGCCGGATGGCCCGCAGCGCCGCGTCGCGCAGCTCCGGCTCGGCGTTGAGGAAGAAGCGGAAGGCGGTGACGAGGTCGAACGGCCCGGCCAGCGCGGCGTCGTCCCGGGTGAGATCGGCCTCGACGAACCGGGCCTTCGCCCCGCGCTCGCGGGCGACGCCGAGCATGTCCTTCGAGACGTCGACGCCGACCACCTCGTCCACCATCCCGGCGAGGAGCTCGGAGACGCGGCCGGTGCCGCAGGCGAAGTCGAGCGCCCGGCGCGGGACGATCGGCAGGCCGCCGACGAGCTCGCGGAGCAGCGGCCGCTCGAGGTCCCAGAGGAGCGCCTTGGTGGTGCGCGGGTCGTGGAAGTCGCGCTCGTAGTGCTGGGCCTTCTCGCCGCCGCGGTGGCTCTCGCGGTAGCCGCCGGCTTCAGTCGAGGACGCCATGCTCGAGCCTCCAGATGTTGACGCGGGTCTTCGGGCGCAGCAGCAGCCGCTTCAGGGCTCCGCGCCGGCGCAGCTCCCCTTCGAGATACACGTACTGCCGCCCCAGCTCCACCGGCAGGTCCGCCCGCGCCGAGGCCGCGAGGGCCGGCCCGGCGGCGGCGGCGTAGGCGTGCAGGAACCGGCGCAGCCCGCGGCGGTGCAGGAACGGATCCCACCAGCGCGGCACGAGGAACGGGGCGAGGAACCCGGCGAGGTCGAGCGCCGGGGAGGCGACCGAGATCGGCACCTCGTCCCACGGCCGCGCGCCCCAGTCGAAGACCACGAGCCGGCCGCCGGCGCGCCCGAGGTTCCCGAACCAGAAGTCGCCGTGCACCGGCACGAGGTCGTGGCGGTGCCGATCCGCGTCCCGGCAGCTCCGCGCGGCCGGGTCGAGGTCGAGGCCCGCGTGGATCCGCGCCAGCGTGCGCGCCGCGCGCTCGAACCAGGACGAATCGGTCCACCGGGTCAGCGGCTCGAGCCCCGAGATCCGCTCGAAGCGGAGCTCGCCGGTGCGCTCGTCGGCGTCGAGCAGCGCGGGCGTCGCCGCCTCCCGGTCGCCGGCGAGCAGCGCGGCCGCGGCGCGGGCGCGGTCCCGCTCGAAGCGGAAGCGCGCGCCGCCGTCGTCGAGCGGGATCCGCTTCACGAACGGGGCGGTCACGGCGCGGCCGCCCGCGCCCGGCGCGCCTCGCTCGCCAGGAGCACGCCGGCGAGCCCGGCGACGACGAGGAGCCGGAGCGCCTGCACCCACGGGGCCGGGAGGTCGACCTGCGCCGTCCCGACCGACATCACGCCCGCGGTGACCAGCGCCAGCGCGGCGCCCGGGGCGAGCGCCCGGGCGAGGTCTCCGGGGAGCGACGCGCGCGGCCCGGTGAGCGCCAGCGCGCGCACCACCACCAGCACGCTGGCCACCGCCTGCCCGGCGAAGGCGCCCCAGGCCAGGGACTCCAGCGTCCCCTCGAGCAGGCCGGCGGCGAGCGCCGCCGCGCCCGAGACGCCGAGGGCGGCGCCGAGCGCCACCAGGATCTCGCCCTGGCGCCGCAGGGCGATCATCGCGTTCTGCACCACCGCGAGGTGCGCGAGCAGCGCCATCCCGGCGAGCTGGATCCGGGCGGCGCCCAGCCCCGGCCGGTACGCGGGGAGGACGTGCTCGAGGAGCGGATCGAGGAGCACGATCCCGCCGCACACCGCGGCGACGCTCGCGACCGAGGCCACCCGGAGCGAGCGGCGCAGCAGCGGGCCGACGGTCCCGGGCTCGGCCGAGCGCGCCAGCTGCGTGAGCAGCCGGGGGTAGAGCGCCATCCCGAGCGCGTTCGGGACCGCGAGCACCGCGGAGCCCATCATCGCGCCGATGCCGAGGTACCCGGTCCGCTCGGCGTCGAAGATCGTCGCGCACACCCCGTGCGCCACGGTGGTGAGCCCGGTCACGAGCATCGGGACGACGCCGAGCGCGAAGCCCTCGCGCGCCTGCGCCGCGAACTTCGGGAGGCGCAGCCGGGGGCGGTCGAACCCCGCGGCGCGCGCGAAGACGACCGTCGACGCGAGCATCCCGACGACGGTCCCCGCCACGAGGCCGTCGACCCCGAACCGGGGCGCGAGGGCGACGGACAGCGCGAGCCCGAGCACGGAGGCCGCGAGCGCCGCCACGCTCATGCGCCCGAACTCGGCGCGGCTCCGGAAGACGCAGGCCTCGTAGGTGCCCACCTGCTGCACCAGCAGCCCGGCCGCCGCGAGGCCGATCGCGAACGGCCCCGCCTCGCCGAGCCACGACCCGCCGGCGAGGGCGGCGCCCGCGACCGCGAGCGCCGCGAGCCCGGTGACCGCGAGCGTCCCCCAGAGCGCGTTGGTACGCTCGTCGGCCGCCTCGGCGTCCCGGCCGCCCGCGAGCAGCCCCGGCAGCTCGCGGTTCACGATCGCGAAGGAGCCGAGGTGCAGGTAGAAGCCGTACTGCCAGATCAGCTGCACGACGCGCCAGGCGCCGAACTGCGCCGGGGAGACGAGGAGGGGGAGCACGAGCCCCTTCACCACCCCGATCACCTGCGCGCCGACGGTCCCGCCGAGCACGTGGAGGGCGTCGCGGATCAGGCCGCCGCGGGCGCCGGCCCCGGTCACGGCGGACACGGTCGTCCCCCGAGGACGTGCGCCTCGAAGAGGGCGCCGAGCTTGCCGAACACCGAGCGGCCCACGGCGCGGCGCCCCTCCCGCGTCAGCACCGAGCCGAGCAGCTCGCCGGGATCCTCGCCGCCGCCGAGCGGCCCCGCCCACGACTCGGCCGGCGGCCCGAACCCGAGCTTGCGCGCGCGCAGGAGCTCGTCGCCGAGGCCGCGTTCCCGGAGGAACCGCTTCAGCGGTCGCTTCGTCTCGCGCAGCGTCTGCTTGGCGGCGCCCGGCAGCGCGAGCCCCTTCTCGACCACGACGTGGTCGAGGAACGGCACGCGCACCTCGAGCGAGTGCAGCATGCTCGACCGATCGACCTTCACCAGCATGTCGTTCGGCAGGTTCTTGCGGAGCAGCACCCAGGAGACGACGTTGACGAGGTCGTCGGTCTCGGCGAGCGCCGCGTCGACCTCGGCGACGATGTCGCGCCAGTAGCGATCGTCGTGGAGGGCGAGCACCCGAGGCTCGACGAGCTCGTCGGGGAGCCGGGTGCGGTGCAGGTAGCCGCGGAGGAGGCGGAGCACCGCCGCCCGCACCGCCGCGCGACCCGGGCGGCCCGCCCGGAGGAGCGGCCGCGAGGCGGCGTCGAGCGCGATGGTCTTGCGCATCGAGTAGCCGGCGAAGACCTCGTCGCCGCCGTCGCCGGAGATGCACACCTTGCTCCGCTCGGCGACGCGGGCGAAGACGCGGTGGCACGCGAAGAGCGAGGTGTCCCCGAACGGCTGGCCCACCTTCCCGAGGAGCGCCGCCGCCTCGCCGCGGCCGAGCGCCTCCATCGAGGCGCGCTCGTAGACGGTGTCGAGGCCCAGGACCTGCGAGGTGTGCCGGGCGCGCTCGGTCTCGTCGTAGGCGCCGCCGAACGCCAGGTTGTAGTAGGTGACGCTCGGCCCCAGCACGGCGGCGATCACCGCCGAGTCGATCCCGCCGCTGAGGAGGCTCGCCACCGGCACGTCGGAGGTCGTCGCGAGCCGCGTCGCCGCCTCCACCTCCTCCACCGCCTCGCGCGCCGAGGTCGCCGCGCTCGCGTGCAGCCTCGGACGCCAGTACTCCTCGACCCGCACCTCGCGCCCGTCGAACGTGAGCAGGTGCGCCGGCTCGAGCGCGTGGATGCCGCGGAAGACCGTGTCCGGCTCCGGCACGTACGAGTAGCGGAGGTAGCTGACCAGGGCGTCGCGGCGCACCTCGGCGAGGCCGGTGAGCCGGCGCAGCGCCCCGAGCTCCGAGCCGAACGCCAGGAACCGCCCGACGCGCGCCCAGTACAGCGGCTTGATGCCGAGCGGGTCGCGGGCGAGCAAGAGGGTGCGGGCGGAGCGATCGTAGTGGCCGAACGCGAACATGCCGCGGAGGTGGCGGAGCGCCGCCTTCCCCTCGCGGCGGACGAGCTCGAGGACGACCTCGGTGTCCGAGCGGGTGCGGAGCTTCGCGCCGTCGAGGCGGCCCGCGAGCTCGGCGAAGTTGAACACCTCGCCGTTGTAGGTGAGCGCCGACCGGCCGTCCGCGCTCACCATCGGCTGCACGCCGCCCTCGAGGTCGATGATCGAGAGGCGCCGGTGGCCGAGCCAGGCGTCGTCCCAGCGGAGCACGCCGCGCCCGTCGGGACCGCGCTCGCGGAGCTCGTCGAGCGCGGCGTCGAACGCCTCGGGCCGGAACGCGGCCGCGCAGCCTTCGCCGACGAGTCCGAGGATTCCGCACACGGCAGGGCTCTCCGGACCGTCGGTTCAGCGGCTCGGCGCCCGGCCGCCGAGCGCCGCCCGGTACCAGCCGATGGCGCGCTCGAGCCCGGTGTAGACGTCGACCTCGGGCTCGTAGCCGAGCAGGTCGCGCGCCTTCTGGATCGACGCGCGGCTGTTGCGGACGTCGCCCGGACGCGTCGGGCGGTACTCGGGCGTGGCGTCGCTGCCGAGCAGCTCGCGGATCTTGTGGAAGAGCTCGTTCACCGAGATCTGGCTGCCGATCCCGATGTTGAACACCTGGCCGAACGCGGGCTCGGGCGCCTCGGCCGCGCGCAGGTTCGCCTGCACCACGTTCGAGACGTAGGTGAAGTCGCGCCGCTGCTCCCCGTCGCCGAAGATCACGCACTTCTCGCCGCGGAGGATCCCGGCGACGAAGCGGGGGATCACCGCGGAGTAGCCGCTGTCGGCGTCCTGCCGCGGACCGAAGACGTTGAAGTAGCGGAGCCCGATGGTCGGGAAGCCGTAGAGCCGGGTGAAGACCCGGGCGTAGAGCTCGCCGACGAGCTTGCTGACCGCGTACGGCGAGAGCGGGTCCGCCGGCATCGACTCGATCTTCGGCATCGCCGCGTTGTCGCCGTAGGCCGACGAGGAGGCGGCGTAGACGAACCGCCGCACGCCGGCGTCCCGCGCCGCCACCAGCAGGTTCAGCGTGGTGTCGACGTTGTTCGCGTTGGTGGCGATCGGGTCCTCGACCGAGCGGGGGACCGAGCCCAGCGCCGCCTGGTGGAGGACCACCTGGGCGCCCTTGCAGACGCGGCGGCAGACCTCGAGATCGCGGAGGTCCTCGATGACCACCTCCGCCCGTCCGCGAAATTCCTCGAGGTTCTCGCGCTTTCCGGTGACGAGGTTGTCGATGGCGACGACCTCGTCGCCACGCGCGAGCAGCGCCTCGACCAGGTTGGAGCCGATGAAGCCCGCAGCTCCGGTAACGAGAACTCTCATCCGCCCGTCCCGTGGAAAAACGACCTCGCCGCACGCATCGACCGAGGCGCGAGGACGCGGCGGGGCTGCCGCAGCGCGTCTTGGAGGCGTCGGAGTGTCGTCCCTCGAACCGATCGGGTCAAGCCTCGCAGGCTCGTCCGGGGAGCCGCTCGCACGCCCTCCAAGCGGCCGATACCTCGTCGATTTCCGCCTCCTCCGGGAGGGGCTATGCTCGGGCCGCGATCGGCGGGCGCTCCGAGAAGCGACGGCCGCGGCTCACCTTCCCAGAGGACGTTCACGTCGATGAAGCGCGCACTGATCACCGGCATCACCGGCCAGGACGGCTCGTACCTGACCGAGCTCCTCCTCGACAAGGGCTACGAGGTCTACGGCATCATCCGCCGCGCCTCGACCTTCAACACCGACCGGATCGACCACCTCTACCGCGATCCCCACGAGAAGGACGTCCGACTCCGCCTCGTCTACGGCGACCTCAACGACGCCAGCTCGCTGAACAAGATCCTGCGCGACGTGAAGCCCGACGAGGTCTACAACCTCGGCGCGCAGTCGCACGTGCGCGTCAGCTTCGACGTCCCCGAGTACACGGCGGAGATCACCGCGCTCGGCACGGTGCGGCTGCTCGAGGCGCTGCGCGACTCCGGCGTGAACGCGCGCTTCTACCAGGCGTCGTCGTCCGAGCTGTACGGCAAGGTCCGCGAGGTGCCGCAGACCGAGACCACGCCGTTCTACCCCCGGAGCCCGTACGCCTGCGCGAAGGCGTACGCGTTCCACATCACCGTGAACTACCGGGAGTCGTACGGGATCCACGCCTCGAACGGGATCCTCTTCAACCACGAGTCCCCGCGGCGCGGCGAGACCTTCGTGACGCGGAAGATCACCCGCGCCCTCGCTCGCATCAAGCTCGGCGTCCAGGACAAGCTGTTCCTCGGCAACCTCGACGCCAAGCGCGACTGGGGCTTCGCCGGCGACTACGTCGACGCGATGTGGCGGATGGTCCAGCAGGACCAGCCCGACGACTACGTGGTCGCCACCGGCGAGACCTACTCGGTGCGGCAGTTCCTCGAGGAGGCGTTCTCCCACGCCGAGCTCGACTGGCAGAAGCACGTCGAGATCGACCCGCGCTACTTCCGCCCCGCCGAGGTCGACCTGCTCATCGGCGACGCCTCGAAGGCGAAGAAGGTCCTCGGCTGGGAGCCGAAGGTGAAGTTCAAGGAGCTGGTGCGGATGATGGTCGACGCCGACCTGGCGCTCGTCCGCCGCGAGCTCTACGGCACCAAGGGCGGCCCGGCGGAGGAGAGCGCCGCGGCGCAGACGCTCCGCGCCGCCGGCGGGGGCGAGTGGTGAGCGGCTTCTGGGGGGACAAGCGCGTCGTCGTCACCGGCGGCGCCGGCTTCCTCGGATCCTTCGTGGTCGAGAAGCTCCGGGCCCGCGGCGTCGAGCCGGTGGTGCCGCGCAGCAAGGCGTACGACCTCGTCGACGGCGAGGCGGTGCGCCGCCTCTACCGCGACGCCAGGCCCGACGTGGTGATCCACCTCGCCGCGGTCGTCGGCGGCATCGGCGCGAACCGCGACAACCCGGGCCGCTTCTTCTACGAGAACCTGATGATGGGCGCGCAGCTCATCGAGGAGGGCCGGAGGGCGGGGCTCGCCAAGTTCGTGCAGCTCGGCACCGTCTGCGCGTACCCGAAGCACACGCCGGTGCCGTTCCGCGAGGACGACCTCTGGAGCGGCTACCCGGAGGAGACCAACGCGCCGTACGGCGTCGCCAAGAAGGCGCTGCTCGTGCAGCTGCAGGCGTACCGGCAGCAGTACGGGCTGAACGGGATCTTCCTGCTCCCGGTGAACCTCTACGGTCCCCGGGACAACTTCGACCCGGCCGCCAGCCACGTCATCCCGGCGCTGATCAAGAAGGTCGTCGACGCGCAGGAGGCGGGGCAGGACGAGATCGTGGTGTGGGGCGACGGCTCGCCGACCCGGGAGTTCCTCCACGCCGAGGACGCCGCCGAGGGGATCCTCCTCGCCACCGAGCGCTACGACGCGCCCGAGCCGGTGAACCTCGGCTCCGGCGAGGAGCACTCGATCCGGGAGCTGGTGGGGATCGTCTGCGAGGCGTGCGGCTTCGCCGGTCGCGTCACCTGGGACTCCACCAAGCCGAACGGCCAGCCGCGGCGCCGGCTCGACACCTCGCGGGCGGAGGCGGCGTTCGGCTTCCGCGCCAGGAAGCCGTTCGCGGACGGCCTCCGCGAGACCATCGCCTGGTACCGAGAGGCCAGGCGCGCGGGCAAGGTCGCCTGAGCCGGCGGACGACCGGCCGCGGCCGTATCGCGCCGGCGTCGCGGCTCGAGCGAGCCGCAGAGGCCCTCGCGCTCGCCACGGTGGCGGCCGCGCCGCTCGCGCTCGGGGCGGTGCACCTCGGCACCTCGCTCGCCCTGGCGGTCTCGGCGCTCCTCGCGCTCGGCCTCCTCGTCGCCGCGCGTCCGGAGGGCGGGATCCGCGTCGGCTGGCAGGCGCTCGCGCTCGCCGCGGCCGCCGCGCTGTTCGCGCTGCAGCTCGTGCCCCTCCCGCTCGCGGTGCTCGCCGCGGTCGCCGCTCCGAGCGCGGAGCTCGTCGCCCACGTCCTCCCCGGCGCCACGTCCCACGCCCTCACCCTCGACGTGCCGGCCACCGCCCGCGAGCTCGCCCGCACCGCGGGGCTGGGCGCGCTGCTCGTCGTGCTCCAGCACCGCGCCTGGGACTCGCGGCGGGCGCGGCGCCGCGCGCTGCTCGCCATCGCCGGCGCCGGCGCGGCGGTGGCGCTCGTCGGCCTCGCGCACCTTTCCGTGTCGGCGAGGAGCCTCTTCGGGCTCTGGACCCCCTCGCTCCGGCCGGCGTTCCTCACCACCTTCGGCAACGCGAACCACCTCGCCGGCTACCTCGACGTCGCCGCCCTGCTCTGCCTCGGGCTCGCGATCGCGAGCGAGGAGCGTCGGGCGCGCTTCGCCGCGGGGGCCGGGTTCGCCGTCACCATGGCCGGCTCGCTGCTCGCCGGCTCGCGGGGCGGGATGATCGCGCTCGGCGCGGGCATGGCGCTCCTGCCGCTCCTCGGGCTCCGCGCCAGCCGCGACGGGGCGGCCGAGGCGGACGCGCCGCCGCCGGCGTCGAAGCTGGTGGCGCTCGCCGCCGCGCTCCTCCTCGGGCTGGGCGGCGTGCTCTACGCGGCGATGCCGAGCTTCACCCGCGAGGTCGACTCGATGGCGGAGGTCGAGCTCGAGCAGAGCTCGAAGCTGGGCATCGCCCGCACCGCCCTCCGGGTGATCGAGGCGAACGCGGCGCTCGGCATCGGCCGCGGCGCGTTCGGGACGGCGCACCCGCGCTACCTCGAGGGACCGACCCAGGCGACGTTCACCCACGTCGAGAACGAGCCGCTCCAGCTGGTGACCGAGCTCGGGATCCCGCTCGGCCTCGCGCTGGTGCTCGCGGTGGGGCTCGCCTGGCTGGGCCTGGCGAGGCGCGGCCGCGCGTCCTGGACGGAGGCGGGCGCCGCGGCGGCCGCGTTCGCGATCCTCGCCCACGGCCTCGTCGACTTCTCGCTGCACTTCGCCGCCGGGTACGCGCTCGCGGCGCTCGTGGCGTTCCGGCCCGCGGTCGCCGCCCTGCGCTTCCGGCTCGCCCCGCCGAAGGCGCTCGGCGCGCTCGCGGCCGCCGCCGTCGCCGTCGGCGGCGGCGCGGTCCTCGCCTGGCCCGGCCTCGCCGCGGACACCGACCGGCTCCTCGCGCTCGCGGCGGATCCGGTCGTCTCGCGGGAGCGGATGGAGGCCGAGGTGGCGGCGGCGCTCGCGAAGCGGCCGGCCGACTACCTCGCGTGCGAGGCGGCGGCGCACCACGCGCTGCGCACGAAGGGCGGCGCCGGACGCGCCCTCGCGTGGGCGAACCGCGCGCTGTTCCTGAACCCTCATACGGCGACCTCGCACGCGCTCGCCGGCGAGGCGCTCGCCCGCGTGGGCCGGCGCGACCAGGCGCTGCTCGAGCTGCGCACCGCCGCGTCGCTCGGCCTGCCGACGATGGCGACCGTGCTCGCCCGGTTCCCGGAGCGCGAGGCGATCCTCGCGGCGGCGCCGCCGGAGACGGAGCCGGCGGCGGCGGCGGCGGAGGTGCTCGTCCGGGCCGGGCGCCACGAGGAGGCGGCGCTGGTCGCGGCGGCGCCGGCCGCGGCGGCGCCGGGACACCGCGGCCTCGCCACCCTCCTCCACGGCGCGCTGACGCACCTCGGCCGGCACGAGGAGGCGCTCCCGATCGCGGCGCGATTCCGAGACGCCGCCGCGCCCGCCGACCGGGCCGCCGCGCTCGCGCTCGAGGCCGGCACGCTGGCGCGGCTCGGGCGCTTCGACGACGCGCGTGCCCGCTACGACGAAGGCCTGCGCCAGGCCGCCGGCGACGTGGCCCTGGTGCACGGCCTCGCGTACCTCGAGCTGCAGCGGAAGGCGCCGGACGCAGCGCTGGCGGCGCTCGACCGCGCGCCGCTCCCGCCGAGCCTCTCGGCCCGGGCGACGCGGCACGAGCTCCGCGCCCGCGCGCTCCGGGCGAAGGGCGAGCTGTCGCGAGCGGTCGACGAGCTGCGGCTCGGCCTCCGGCTGCAGCCCGATCGGCAAGATCTCCTGCTCGCGCTCGCCGAGGTCTACTTCGCGCTCGGCAGGGTGGAGGACGCGGCCCGCGAGCTGGCCCCGGTGCCGGAGACGCTCGGCGCCGCCCGGACGCTACGTGCGCGGATCGCCAAGCACCGGGCCGACGCCGCGGCCGCCACGCCGGCGGCGCAGCGCGGCCCTCCCTGACCTCGCGCGGCCGGCGCGAGGAGCGTCGTCCCCGCGGAGCCGGGGCACCAGGTCAGCGCGCCGGCAGCGGCTGGGTGCAGTGCTGGCAGCGCTTCGCGGCGAGCGGCACCGGCGCGAGGCACTCTGGGCACGCCCAGGTGGTCGCGGCGGGCGGCGGCGCGGGCGGCTCGAGCTTGCGGCGGAGCTTGTTGATCTGCCGCACCACCAGGAACAGCGCCACCGCCACGATCAGGAAGTCGATCACCGCATTCAGGAACAGGCCGTAGTTCAGGGTCGGCAGCGCCTGCGCCTTCGCCTCGGCGAGCGTCTCGGCGGTGCCGGGGCCGAGGACGACGAAGAGCTCGGAGAAGTCGACGCTCCCGAGGACGAGCCCGAGCGGCGGCGTGAGCACGTTGTCGACGAACGAGGAGACGATCTTCCCGAAGGCGGCGCCGAGCACCACGCCGACGGCGAGATCGAAGAAGTTGCCCTTGAGGGCGAACTCCCGGAACTCCTTGAGCATGGACGCCTCCCCGCGAAGACGCCCGCTGCTCTACCACGCCGGCTCAGTCGATGACGAAGAAGCCCTCGCTGGTGCCGAAGACGACCGTCCGGCGGCCCTGTCGGCTCGCGAACGCGGCGGCGTGCCAGACGATCGCCGCGTTTCCGTTGTCGGGGTTGGTGAGCGGCACGACCAGATCGAGCGCGGTGCCGTCGGGGAGCACCCGGCGCAGGCCGGCCTCGCCGCGCGGCAGCCAGAGCTCGCCGGCGTAGGTCCCGGCGGGCTCGGCGGCGGGGCGCACGGGCGTCGGGTCGGAGGCGGTCACCGGCGGCGCCTCGAGCGGGCCCTCGAGCACGACCGCCGCGGTCGGATCGGCGAGGTCGAGGCGAAAGAGCGCACGCACGTCGTCGAGCTCGTCGAAGGTGATCGCCCACGCCTTCCCGGGCTCGGCGGCGACGAGGCGCTCCACCGGATCGCCGCCGCCGTCCCAGGCGAGCGCGCCGGTGACGCCGTCGGCGCCGCCGATGCCCGCGAAGTGGACGAGGCCGACGCGGGTGCCGAGGAGCACCTCGCCGGCGCCGAGGCCGAGGACCGCGCGGATCCGCGGGCTGCCGTCGGCGTCGGTGACCTCGCGATCGCGCCGCGTCCCGTCCGGCCGGAAATACACCAGGAGGCCCGCGTCGCCGCCGGCGACGACACCGCCCGCGGCGTCGACGCCGAGCGAGCGCGGCTGCGCGCCCACCGCCTCCTCGCGGAGCTCGGCCGCGCCGAAGAACGGCGGGGTCTCGTCGGCGGGCGGGTCCTCGAGGGCGACGACGACGCGGCCGCCGCCGCTGCCCGGGCCGAGCCACACCTCGCCCGCGGGCGTGGCCAGGACCGGGCCGCCCGGCGCGAGGACGCCGTTGCCGGCGATCTGCCCGCTCACGTTCGCGGAGGCGAGCCACGCCGACGGGTCGTGGAGCTCGGCGCCCGCGCCGTAGACGTTGCCCGACGGCGCGATCGCCACGTCGCCGACGGTGGCGAGGGTGGTGCCGAGCCGCCGCGGGCCGCGCACGTCGACGAAGGTCTCGCCCTCGCCGCTGCCCACGCCGTCGGAGGCGACGAGCCGGAAGGTGGCCCGGCCGCCGGCGAGGATCCGGCCCTCCCAGCGCGAGCAGCTCTGGCTCGAGGGGCGGACCGCCGCCGGCGCCACGCCGGTCACCGTCCACGTGCACACGGGCGCGAGGCCCTCGGGATCGACGGCGGTGGCGGTGATCGTGACGACGTCGCCGACGAGCCGCTGGCCGGCGGCGGGCGGGGCGACCTCCACGACCGGCGGCCGATCGGTGGTGTCGCGGACGAGGACCTCGGCGCCGAGCTCGAGCGCGCCGGCGCCCTCGACGTCGAGCGTGGCGCGCACCCGGAGCGTCGCGTCGCCGTCCGTCTCGGGGAGCACGAGCGTGGCCGCGTCGCCCGCGGGCACGAGGGTGGCGGTGCCGAGATCGGCGTCGCCCGAGAGGAGGGCGAGCGCCCACGCGGTCTCGTGCGCCGCGCCGGCCGGCTCCTCGAGCACGACCGCGAGCGACGCCGTCGCGCCCTCGGGGTGCCCGGCCTCGCACGGCGCGCCGCCGACGAGGCAGGTGAGCCGCGCCCGCACCGCGACCCGCGTCACCGCCACCGAGACGCGACCGGCGGCGGCGCGCGACGCCGTGCGCACGGTGGCCTCGAGCTCGTAGGTCGCGGCGTCCTCTCCTTCCGGCAGCGCGGCGACGAACGAGGCCGCGTCGGCGGCGCCGGGCTCGAGCGCGATCGCGCCGGCCGGCCCGCCGACCTGCGCCCAGGTGAACGAGAAGGCCGACGCCGGGCCGTCGTCCGGACCGACGCCGGTGACCCGCGCCGAGAGCGCGACCCGCTCACCTGGCGCCGCGGGCCGCGTCGCGCCGCCCACCGCGTACCCCGGGTGCACCTCGAGCGCGGCCGGCGCCGGCGCACCGCCGACGAGCGCGATGGTGGCGTAGTCCGGCGCCGAGGCCGTGCCCGCCGCGTCGGTGACCACGAGCGCGATCACGTAGCGCCCCGGCGCGGACGCGAGCAGGGACGCCCGCCTCCCGTCCGCGGCCTCGAGCCGCGCCCGCGCGCCGGCCGGCGCGGCGGCGATCCGCCACGTCCAGCCCGCGAGCTCGCCGGTGCCGCTCCCCGCGAGGCCCGCCCGGTGCTCGCCCTCCACCGGCGCGAACGCCTCGACGCGGTCCGGCCCCGCGTCGGCCACCGGCGCCGGCAGCTCCGCCACCGCCGCCTCGCACGACGCGAGGACGGCGAGCGCGAGCGGGCCCAGGGCGCGCGCGGCGCGGCGAGCGGACGAGCGGTGCGACATGCGGCGGATCTATACCGCGAGACCGAGCAGCCGCCACGGGACTCCGGACTCCGGACTCCGGACTCCGGACCGAACCCATCGCCGGAGCCCGGAGCCCGAACGAGCCCGGAGCCCGAACGAGCCCGGAGCCCGAGCCTATGATGCAGCCGTGCGCTCCCTCTCCCTCGCCGCCCTCCTCCTCCTCGCCTCCTGCCGCGGCGCGTGCGGCGAGGACGCGCCCGCCGTCGACGTCGGCGCCGGGCTGCAGGAGCTCACCTGGGCCTTCCGCCCCGGCGCGACGCAGCACATGTCGCCGGCGAGCGCGACGATCCGGTGGGACGGCACGGGCACCCTCGACAAGGGCGGCGGCCCGCGGCCGGTCACGATCGGCCCGATCGCCATGGCCGAGCTCGAGCGCGCGCTGGCGGCGAGCCGCGCCCACGCGAACGCCACCTTCGGGGACGCCTGCGAGGGGTGCTCGTACGCCACCGTGAAGGTGACGCCGGCGAAGGGCGGGGCCTGGAGCCTCACCGTCCACGGCGACGCCGGCCCCGAGCCGGTGCGCCGCGTCTTCGCCGGGCTGCTCTCGGCGCTGCGGCCGTAGCGCGAGGCTTGATCTGCACCCTCCAAGTGTGGGAACCGACGGTGCGCGCCGGCCAACGCGGCGCGTCGGAGGCACCCTGATCGACCGGGATCCCGCGGAGCTGGTGCCGAAGCTCGGCGTCGCGCCGGGCTGCAAGGTGGCGCTCTGCCCCGAGCTCGCCCTCCTCACCTCGCCGCTGCGCCTCGCCGGCTGCCGGGTGGTGCCTGCGCGGGCGCCGGTGGCGAACGCCTCGCTGACGATCGTGGTCGCGCTCTCGAAGGCCGACGTCGCCGAGCTCGCCGCCTACGCCCACGTCCTCGCCGACGTCTCGAGCCTCTGGGTCGCGGTGCCGCGCAAGGGCGCCGACGTCGACGGGCTGCCGCCGCCGGAGCAGCGCGCCGAGCTCGCCGACCTGCAGCAGGTGTTCATCCCGCTCGGCCTCTCCGACAACAAGCTGCTCTCGTTCGGCACCATGCTCATCGCCTACCGCTTCGTGCGGAAGCGCGCCGCCGCGAAGGCGGTCGGCGGCCCGGACGAGGACCTCGATCTCGTCGAGGAGAAGAAGAAGGCCGCGAAGCGGAAGGAGCGCGAGAAGGAGAAGCCGCCGCGCCCGCGGGCGTGAGCCCGGCTCAGAACCCCGCGATCGCGCCCACGCCCACCGACGCCTCGAAGAGCGGCGCCGGCCGCCCGTCGTCGCCGGTGTGGAAGAGCTGCGCCACGGTGCCGAAGACGTAGAAGCTCTCGGTGAGGCCGGTGCGGCTCTCGGCGAGGAGCCAGGTCTCGCCGGAGAGGTCGAGCAGATCGGCCGGCGTGTAGGCGCCGCGCCGGGCGAGCAGCGCCGCCACCGAGGTGCTGCCGAGGTCGAGGTCGGCGCCGAGCTCGGCGGCGATCGGCCCGTGGCCCCGCCCCTCGACCCGCGCGCCGAGCGAGAGCGCCTCGCCCGCGCCGAGCCGCGCCTCCGCCGCCATGCCGTCGCCCGCCCGCGACGCCCGCGCGGTGGCGAGCTTCGGGTCCGAGGCCACCGTCGGGTAGGCCAGCTTCTCCACCTCGTAGAAGCCGTCGAAGTACGAGGGCAGGTAGCCCTCGCCCATCCGCCGCCACTCGGCGCGCAGGCCGAGCACGGTGTCGCCGCCGCGGCCGAGGCGGACGTCGGCGCTGGTGCCGACGTGGAGGCCCGCGCCGCTCCCGAGGAGCCCGACCGCGTCCACGTACGGCGCGAGGGCGAAGGGCTTCGTGCGCACGAGCACCACGTCGAGCTCCGCCGCCGCGAGCTGCGCCGCCTGGGTGGGGCCGATCACCGTCCGCGCCCGCGTCACCCGCTCCGCAGGACCGGCGGGCGCCGCCGGATCGACGGCGTAGGTCGCGGCGAGGCCGATCCGGTCCTCGAGCCCGACGAGGTCGCCGACCGGGATCGCCACCCGCCCCGCGTAGAGCCGCGCCGCGAGCAGGTCGGTGGCCACGCCCTCGAGCACCGCCGGCCCGAGGTCGAGCACGATGAGCGCGCTGGCGCGGCCGTGGTCGGGGTCGATCGAGGCGCGGTGCTGCCCGAGCACGGCGCCGTGCCCCAACGTCAGCGGCGGCAGGCTCCCGGCCACCAGCCGGAACGCCTCGCCCTCCTCGCCGTAGGAGAGGCGCCGGAGGATCGCGCCGGCGTCGCTGCGCTCGTCGACGTCCTCGCGCCGCAGCGCCCCGCCGCCCTCGCCGACGAGCGAGAGCCGGAGCGGCGCGCCGACGGCGAGGTGCAGGTCCTGCCCGCGGTACTCGAGGCCCGGCTCGGCGAGGGCGTAGCCGGTGCCGCCGAGGGCGTCGGCGCCGGCCTCGACGTAGACGAGCCAGGGCTCGTGGCCGGGGTCGTCGCCCGCGGGCGCCGCGGCCGCGCGCGCGGACAGCAAGAGCACGGCCGCGGCGAGGACACGACGCACCGGCCGAGGCTACGGCGCGTCGCGCGCTACCGCGAGAAAGCGGCCTGTGGGGAAATGCGGCCCCGCTCAGCGCGAGAGCGTCACCGGCACGAAGAGCACGCCGCCCGCGTGGGGCAGCGCCGGACCGCCGAGGACGACGGAGCCGCCGGGCGAGAGCGAGACCGAGGTCTCGACGACGCCCTTGATGGAGAGGCGCAGCCGCACGCGGCCGTCCTTGTCCACCTGCTTGAACCGCACCGTCAGCGTCTTGCCGCCGGGCAGCTCGATGGTCTCCTTCTCGCCCTTCTCCACGGTGACGCGCTTGGTGGAGACGACCTTGTACGAGCGGTAGTCGAAGCGATCGAGCTGCGCCCGGAACTTCTCCACCTTGGCGTCGGAGGGCCCGGCCTCCTTCGAGGCCTTCACCACGTCGACGACGACGGTCGCCTTCTTCTCGCCGGCGTGCGCCGGCCCGGCCCCGAGCACGAGGCCCAGGGCGAGCGCGGCGAGGACGCTGCGGCGGGCAAGGCGCTGCATCACTTGCTCTTCAAGAAGATGATGCTCGCGGCCTGGCCCTCGAAGAGCTCGGCCTCGTGCTGCTCGGAGGTCTTCACCGAGCGCACGGTCACCGAGGGCGCCGACGGCGAGACCAGGGTCGGCGCCCGGGCCATGTCGCCGCCCGGCGCCACCACCGCGCGGGCGACGAGCAGCGGCCCGCCGACGACGACGGCGAGGGCGGCCACGGTGCCGAACGCGAGCTGGAAGCGCCGGTACTCGAACATCTCCGAGAAGTAGACCCGGAGCCGCTCGCCGAGGGGCGGCTTGTACGGCGTGATCTTCGCCATCACACCGTCGGCGAAGCCGGCGAAGTCCACCTCGTCGGCGGCCTGCTCCAGGGTGGCGCGGACCGCCCCCGAGAGGGCGTCGAGGTCGGCGAGCCGGGTGCGCAGCGACGGGTCGATTGCCATCGCCGCCTCGACGCGGGTCCGCTCCGCAGGCGGCAGCTCGCCGTCGCGGTAGGCGGAGAGGAGCTCGAGGATGTCGTTCGGCGCGCCCATCTTGATCTCCTATACCAACCGCCCTCGGCACCTGCCAGGAGCGGTGGTCAGCTCTCCGACTCTCCGATCCCGAACTCCGGATCGTCGCCCTCGAGGTAGCCCTCGAGGATCTTCTGCAGCTTCGCCCGAGCGTGGAACAGCCGGCTCATCACCGTCCCCTTCGGGATCTTCAGGACCCTCGCCAGGTCCTCGTAGCTCATGCCCTCCAGCTCGCGCAGCAGCAGGATCTCGCGGTGCTTCTCCGGGATCTGCGCCAGCGCCTCCTCGATCTTCCCGGCGAGCTCCCTCCGGAGCGCGCTCTTCTGCGGGTTCGTCCCGAGCCGGCTCGACAGCACCCCGGCGTCTCCCACCCGCTCCTCGTCGTGACGCAGGGTCTCGTCGAACTCGACCGCCTCTCCCTTGCCCTTCGAGCGGATCCTGTCGATCGCCAGGTTCACGGTGATGCGGTACAGCCAGGTGTAGAAGCTCGAGTCGCCCTTGAAGTGGTCCAGGTACTTGTGGACCTTCACGAACGCGTCCTGCGCGATGTCCCTCGCCTCCTCGCGGTTCTTCACGATCCCGTACGCCGCCGCGTAGACCTTGCGCTGGTAGCGCTCCACCAGGAGCCGGAACGCCTGTGGATCGCCCTCCTTGCAGCGGCGGACCAGCGCGAGGTCGTCGAGCTCCAAACCTGTCGGCTCCGCGCGAGAGGCTGACTGCGCCCCGGCTGTAGAAATTCAGCCGGACGATCACGGCCGGCGAGGGCCCGGCGGCGGGTTCGCGAGCCTTTCGGGAAGGCGTCCCCCGGGCGGCGCGACCCTACCAGAGGCGACGCAGCGCGGCAACGAAACGCGCGTCTTTTCCGGGACTTCCTCCGGCCCGCCGGGCACCGCGCGGGAACCCGTGCGGGCCCTCCCACGTCCGCCCACGTGGCGGGCGCGCGGGCTATAGTCGGAACGCACGCGCACGGGAATGGCGGCGGCCGTTTCCGGGGTTGCGGCCCGGCCAAGTCCGCGACCCGAAGGCGTCTTCCCGAGGCCCGCTCCGCGCATGACCGATCGCCCCGATCCCGCCCCGGAGGCAGCGCCGGACCCCGCGGTCCCGCCGCGCGAGCCGGCGCCACCGCGGGCGCTCGACGACGTGCTCGCCGGGCTCCGGCGCCGGTCGCTCCTCGTCCACGGCACGGCCGCGGCGCTCGCCCTCGCCGGCGTGCTCGCGCTCCTCGTCCTCGCGGCGGCGGTGGCGCTCGGCCTGGGCGCGCCGGTCTGGCTGCGCGGGATCGCCTTCGCCGCCGCCGCCGGCCTCGCGGTCGTCGCCGCGGGCTGGGCGTTCCGCCGCATCGCGGCGACGTCCGACGCGGAGCTCGCCGAGGCGCTCGAGCGCGCCGACCCGGACGCCGCCGGCCTCGCCACCGCGGTCTCGCTCCGCGACGAGCTGCCGCAGCTCGAGGCGGAGGCGCCGGAGAAGCGCGCCTTCTCGCCGGAGCTCGCCCGCGCCCACGTCGAGGCGGCGGCGCACCGGGCGTTCCTCCTCGACCCGCGCCGCGCCTTCGACCTCCGGCCGGTGAAGCGCGTCGCCGCCGGCGCCGGCGGCGCGGTGCTCGCTCTCGCGGTCGTGGCGCTGCTCTCGGACGCGGCCTCCCCCGGCCTCGGCCGCCTCGCCCGCGGCGACGCCCGCGCCGAGGCCACCGGCGGCGATCCGAGGGCCGAGCCGATCACCTCCGAGGTGAAGCTCACCTACCTGTACCCGGCGTACACCGGCCTGCCGACCAAGGTGGTCGAGGGCACCGCCGGCGACATCGCCGCGCCGAAGGGCACCGAGGTGCGCCTCGAAACCCGCGCCGACCGCGAGGTCGCGAAGGCGTTCGTGGAGGTGGACGGCGCCTCGCTCCCGCTCCAGGTCACCGGCGGCCGCGACCTCGCCGGCACGATCTCGGTGCAGAAGAGCGGCAGCTACGCCTTCCGCTTCGAGGACGCCCGCGGGCGCGTGCTCGCGGTCGGGCCGCCGATCCCGATCGTCGCCGCCGAGGACGGCGCGCCGCAGGTGAAGCTGCTCGCGCCGGTCGCCGAGCTCGTCGTCGGCGAGCGCGACCGGGTGGAGCTCGCCTGGGAGGCGAGCGACGACTACGGCGTGGCGAAGCTCGAGCTGGTCTTCAAGGTCGGCGGCGGCGACGAGGAGGTCGCGCCGATCGGCACCCTCGACCGGACCCCGCGCCGCGCCGACGGCAAGCACCCCTGGGAGCTCGCGCCGCTCGGCCTCCGGCCCGGCGACGTGGTCACCTACTACGTCCGCGCTTTCGACGCCGACGGCGTGCAGGGCGGCAAGCACGGGGTGAGCCGCACCCAGACGCTCAAGGTCTTCTCCGAGGCGGAGCACCGCCGCGAGCTGGTGGCGCGGGTGGAGAAGGCCTGGGAGAAGATGGTCGTCGCGCTCGGCGACCGGATCACCCCGCGCGAGGGGCCGCAGGCGGTCGAGGGCGCGCAGCGGATCCCCGCGGGCCGTCCCGCCGACGAGCAGGTCGCCGAGGTCGTGGGCGAGCTGAAGGAGCTCGGCGCCGCGCTCCGCAAGGACGAGAAGGCGCCGCGCGAGCTCGCCGTCGCCGCGGTGAACATCGCCACCGGCCTCGACGGCAAGACGCGGCTCACCCGGCAGGTGCGGCACAGCGCCCAGCAGCGCGCCGCCGTGGGCGACCTCGGCGCCCTGCCGCGCCTCGACGCCGCCGAGGGCGCCGAGCAGAAGGAGCTCGAGAACGACGTGCTCTACCTCGAGGCGCTCCTCGACCGGCAGAAGCTCGAGGAGATGCGCGAGCTCGCCCGGGAGATGAGCGACTCGCGCCGCGAGCTGGCGCGGCTGCTCGAGCAGTACAAGCAGGAGGCCTCCGACCCGGTGAAGCGCCGGATCCAGCAGGAGATCGCCCGGCTCAAGGCCCGGATGGCCGAGCTGATGAAGAAGATGGCCGAGCTCGGCAAGAGCATCCAGGACGAGCACCTCAACGCCGAGGCGATGAAGCAGCTCGCCGAGCAGAAGGACATGATGGGCGAGCTCGACGAGCTCCAGAAGCTGCTCGCCGAGGGGAAGATCGACGAGGCGATGCAGAAGCTGCAGGAGCTCGGCATGCAGCTCGACGAGATGGAGAAGGACCTCGAGAAGGCGCAGGACGGCCAGACCGAGCAGAGCCCGGAGATGAAGGAGCTCGCCGAGCAGCTGAAGAAGTTCCAGGACGAGCTCTCCGACCTGAAGGAGACCGAGGAGCAGCTGGCGAAGCGCACCGAGGAGCTGAAGCGCGACTACCAGCGGCAGATCCAGAAGGAGCTCGCCGAGAAGGGGCAGAAGGCGGTCGACGAGCTGCGCGCGAAGGTGGAGAAGGCGCGGGAGAAGCTCGCGGACGTGCCCGAGGGCTTCACCTCGTTCTCGCAGCGCGAGAACGCGCTCGACGGCGCCAAGGAGCGGCTCGAGGACCTCGACCACGCGCTCGCCGCCAAGGACTTCGACGCCGCGCGGGAGAGCGCCGAGAGCGCGCTCATGTACGAGCAGAGCGTCACCGGCGACCTCGAGCGCGAGCTCGAGTACGGCAGCGCCTTCCGGGGCCGGCCCGAGCCCGGCCTCGCCGAGGCGAACCGGAACGCGCGGGAGGCCGAGCGGCTCACCGCCGAGGTGAAGAAGGAGCTCGACGAGCTCTTCCCGGATCCGTCCGAGAAGATGAGCGGCGCGCAGAAGCAGCAGATGGAGCAGATGGCCCGCGAGCAGCGGCAGCTCCGCGAGCGGATGCAGGCGCTCCGCGAGCAGGCGGCGAAGATCGGGGAGAAGGCGCCGATCTTCGACCAGGACGCCGAGCGGGCGATGGCCGGCGCGCAGGGCTCGATGGAGGACGCGAGCGGCAGGCTCGGCGGCCGCGACCCCGGCGGCGCGCTCGCCTCGGAGCGCCGGGCGCTCGAGCAGCTGCAGGGGCTCGAGGACGCCATGGAGCAGGCGATGCAGCGCGCCCGGAAGAACGGCACCGGCAAGGGGTTCCCGCTCCCGCTGGCGATGCGCGGCGGCCGCGGCTCCGAGGACGGGATCGACGGCGAGATGAACCCGGACGAGAAGGTGCTCATCCCCGGCGCGGACCAGTACAAGGTGCCCGAGGAGTTCCGCCGCGACATCCTCGAGGCGATGAAGCAGGGCGCGCCCGACGCCTTCCGCGAGCACGTGAAGGAGTACTACGAGGAGATCGTGAAGTGATCCGCCGCGCCCTCCTCCCGCTGCTCCTCCTGCTCGCGGCGACGGACGCCGCCGCCCTCGAGCCGCGCGTGGTCGCGGCCGAGGAGGCGCTCGACGCCTGGGACGTGCCGGCGGCGCGGCGGCTCGCCGAGGAGCTGCGCGCCGAGGCGCCGGGCTCCCGCGAGCTCGCCAACCTGCTCGGCCGCGTGCTGCTCCACGACGGCGCCTACGAGGAGGCGGCGTCGCTCTTCGCCGAGGCCGGCTCCAGCGGCGAGGACGGCACCTACCTGCAGCTCGCCCGCGACACCGCCGAGGTCACCGCGCGGTACGAGGTGGCGGAGAGCGAGCACTTCTCCTTCCGCTACCCGAAGGGCAAGGACGAGGTGCTGGTGCCGTACGCGCTCGACGCCCTCGAGCGCGCGCACCAGCGCATCGGCGACGTGGTCGGCTACCACCTGCCGCCGGGCGAGAAGATCCGCGTCGAGGTCGTCGACGACGCCGAGGAGCTCGCCCGGGTCAGCACGCTCTCCCTGGAGGCGATCAAGACCACCGGCACCATCGCCATCTGCAAGTTCAACAAGCTGGTGATCACCAGCCCGAAGGCGCTGCTGCGCGGCTACGAGTGGCAGGACACCCTCGCCCACGAGTACGTCCACCTGATCGTCACCCGGAAGAGCCGGAACAAGACGCCGATCTGGCTCCACGAGGGGATCGCCAAGTACCTCGAGACCGCGTGGCGCGGGCCGCCGGGCCTCGCCCTCGAGCTGCCCTCGCAGGCGCTGCTCCGCGACGCGGTGAAGGCGCAGAAGCTGATCACCTTCGAGGCGATGAGCCCGTCGATCGCGCTCCTGCCGTCGGCGCAGGACGCGGCGCTCGCCTTCGCGGAGGTGTTCTCGGCGATCGAGTTCCTCCAGAAGAAGAGCGACCGCAACGTGGAGAAGATCCTCTCGGGGCTGCGCGACGGGAAGAGCGACCAGGAGGCGGTCGCGGGCGTGTTCGGGCAGCCCTTCGCGCGGTTCGAGGAGAGCTGGCGCGGGTACCTGAAGACGCGGCCCTACCCGAAGGAGTCGGCGTCGCTCGCCGAGCTCGAGCTCCGGTTCAAGTCGGACGAGGGCGCGAAGGAGCTGAAGGGCAAGGAGCTCAAGGACGCCAGCGAGCGCGGCGAGTTCGCCGACATCCAGGACGCCCGGGCGCGGCGCGCCGCGCACCTCGGCGAGCTGCTCCGGGGGCGCGGGAAGATGGCGGCGGCGGCGGCGAAGTACAAGGCGGCGGTCGACCGCACCGGCGTCGAGTACCCGCTGCTCACCAACAAGTACGCGCTCTCGCTGCTCGAGCTGAAGCAGTCGGAGGAGGCGAGGGCGATCCTGGAGCGGTCGATCGGGCTCTACCCGTCGAACGCGCAGTCGCGGCTGCTCCTCGCCCGGGCGCTGATGGAGCTCGGCAAGGTGCCCGACGCCGAGCCGCACCTGATCGCGGCGATCGGCACCGACCCCTTCGACCCGGAGCTCCACGCCCGACTCGTGGAGGTGGCGAAGGCGAAGGGCGACGCGGCGCTCGAGAAGCGCGCGCGCCGGGCGGTGGCGCTGCTGGTCGGACGCGAGGAGCTGGGCTCGCCGGAGGACACGCTCGGCGGCTCGATCGGCGGCTCGCCGGAGAGCGGCATCTCGATCGAGAGCGACCTGCTCGCCCGGGTGATCGTCGACGGCGTCGACACCGGCCTCACCACGCCGGTCGCCCGCCTGCCGCTCCCGCCCGGGCGCCACGTGGTGACGCTCGAGCGGCTGGACGGCGGCGGGAAGAAGGACTTCGAGCTCGTGGTCGAGGAGGGGCGCACCGCCTCCCTCGTCGGCGAGCTCGGCGGATCGTGAACGGGCCCACCGGGGCCGGAGCGGAGAGAGACGTGCAGGCACAGGTGGCGGGCTCGGACGTCGAGGCGGTCGAGCGGCTGAAGGCGGCGCGCGAGCGGATCCTCGCGCAGATCGAGAAGCGCATCGTCGGGCAGCGCGACGTGGTGGAGCACCTCCTCGTCTCGCTCTTCTCCCGCGGGCACTGCCTGTTCGTCGGCGTGCCGGGCCTGGCGAAGACGCTGCTCATCTCCACCCTCGCCGAGGTGCTCGACCTCTCCTTCAACCGGGTGCAGTTCACCCCCGACCTGATGCCGTCGGACATCACCGGCACCGACGTGCTCGAGGAGGACCGCACCACCGGCCGCCGCGAGCTGCGCTTCGTGAAGGGCCCGCTGTTCGCGAACATCGTCCTCGCCGACGAGATCAACCGCACCCCGCCGAAGACGCAGGCGGCGCTGCTGCAGGCCATGCAGGAGAAGCGCGTCACCGCCGGCGGGCGCACCTACCCGCTCGCCCCGCCCTTCCTCGTCTTCGCGACCCAGAACCCGATCGAGCAGGAGGGCACCTACCCGCTCCCCGAGGCGCAGCTCGACCGGTTCATGTTCATGGTCGACGTCGGCTACCCGAGCCTCGAGGAGGAGATCCGGATCGTGCAGCAGACGACCGGCCCCGCGCAGGCGACGCTCGAGAAGGTGCTCGGGCCGGAGCAGATCCTGGCGCTGCAGGACCTGGTGCTGCGCGTGCCGGTGGCCGAGGAGACGGTGCGCTACGCGGTGACCCTGGCGCGGCTGACCCGGCCGAAGGAGCAGGGCTCGCCCGACTTCGTCTCGCAGTTCCTCGCCTGGGGCGCCGGCCCGCGCGCGTCGCAGTACCTCGTCCTCGGCGCCAAGGCCCGGGCGATCCTCCACGGCCGCTTCGCCGCCGAGAAGGAGGACGTGCGCGCCCTGGCGAGGCCGGTGCTGCGCCACCGCGTGCACACCAACTTCACCGCCGAGGCGGAGGGCGTCGACGCCGGCACGATCGTCGACCGGCTCGTCGAGGCGGTGAAGTAGTGCCGTCGCTGCTCGACCCGAAGACCCTCGCCACCCTCGGCAACGTGCAGCTCCGCGCCCGGGCGGTGGTGGAGGGGCTGCTCTCGGGCCTCCACCGCTCGCCGCACCAGGGCCAGAGCGTGGAGTTCGCCGAGCACAAGGAGTACGCGCCCGGCGACGAGCTCCGGCACATCGACTGGAAGGCGTACGGCAAGCTCGACCGCTACTACGTGAAGCGGTTCGAGCACGAGACCAACCTGCGCGCGTTCGTGATCGTCGACTGCTCGGCGTCGATGGCCTACGGCGCGGGCAGCCCGCTCACCAAGCTCGAGTACGCGACCACGGTGGCGGCGGCGCTGTCGTACCTGTTCGTGCGGCAGCAGGACGCGGTCGGCCTCGTGCTCGCCCGCGGCAAGGAGGCGCGCTTCCTCCCGCCGCGGGCGGCGTCGGGGCACCTCCCGGCGATCCTCTCGCTGCTCGAGGCGGCGAAGCCGGAGGGGCACACCGACCTCGCCGCCGCCGCCGACCTCGTCGCCGAGAAGGCGCGGCGCCGCGCGGCGGTGTTCGTGCTCTCCGACCTGTTCGACTTCGCGCCGGGCGCGGTGGAGCGGCTCGCCGATCTGCGGCGGATGAAGAACGAGGTCTCGGTCTTCCACCTGCTCGACCCGTGGGAGCTCTCCTTCCCGTTCGAGGACGCGACGCTCTTCCTCGGCATGGAGGGCGAGGAGAGCCTGGAGATCGATCCCCGCTCGATCCGCGAGTCGTACCTCGAGGAGCTCGCGGCGCTCTGCGACCGCGCCCGGAAGACCTGCCAGCAGGCCGACGTCGAGTACGATCGCGTCACCACCGACCAGCCGCTCGACCGGCTGCTCCTGCGCTTCGCGGCGCGGCGGACCGGGGGCTGACGGTGGGGATCGAGCTCGGCAACCCGGCCCTGGCGTGGGGCGCGCTCGCGGCGCTGGTGCCGATCCTGGTGCACCTCATCCAGCGGCGGCGGCCGCGGCCGCACCCGTTCGCGGCGATCGAGCTGGTGCGCCGCTCGCAGAAGCGGAACGTGCGGCGGCTCCGGCTGAAGCGGCTGCTCTTGCTGGCGGCCCGGACGACGATCCTGCTGGCCATCCCGCTGGCGCTGGCGCGGCCGCGCCTGGCGACGCCGGAGGCGAAGGCGGCGGCGGCGCCCCGGGGCGCGGCGGCCACCGCGCTGGTGATCGACGCCTCGCTGTCGATGGGCTACGACGCCGGCGGCCCGCTGCTCGACCGCGCCCGGGCCGACGCCCGCGACGCCCTCGCCGGCCTCTCCGCCGAGGAGCCGGTGACGGTGGTGCCGTGCGACGGGAGGACGCCGGCGCCGCCCGCCCCCGACTTCGACCGCGGCGCCGCCCGGCGCGCCATCGACGAGCTCGAGGGCACGCTCCTGCCCGCCGACCTCAGCGCCTGCGTGGCGGCGGCGGCCCGCGCCCTCGGCGAGTCCGCGGTGCCCGGCAAGCGGATCTGGGTCTTCACCGATCTGGCCGCGAGCGGCTGGCGCCTCGACGCGCCCGCCCCCACGGTGCCGACGGCGCAGGGCGACGTGCGGCCCGAGGTGACCATCGTCGACGCCGCCCGCGGCGAGCCGCTGCCGAACGCGGCGGTGGTGGAGCTCGACGTGAAGCCGGCGCCCGAGGTCGGGCCGCGGGCGGAGGCCTTCGCCTTCACGGTGCGGAACTTCTCCGGCGAGCCGATCGCCGATCGCACCGTGGAGCTCGTCGTCGGCGAGCAGGTGGTGGCCAAGACCTTCGTCGACGTGCCCGCCGGCGGCGCGGCCACCAAGCAGCTCGCCCACAAGTTCCCGAAGGGCGGCAGCTACGCCGGGAAGCTCCGCCTCGTCCGCGACGATCTCGCCGCCGACGACGAGCGGCCGTTCCTGGTGCGGGTGCCGCGCGACGTGCGGGCCCTGGTCGTCGACGGCGCGCCGAACCCGGTGCGCTTCCGGGACGAGGCGTTCTTCGTGGACGCGGCGCTGCGCATGGGCGGCGCCTCGCCGATCCACGTCACCACCGTGGACGCCGAGAGCTTCGCGGACCAGGACCTCTCGGGCTACGACCTGGTCTTCCTGCTCAACGTCCGCGCCGGCACCGGCGCCGAGGCGGAGCCGCTCCGCCGGCTCGAGGGCTTCGTGCGCGCCGGCGGCGGCCTGTTCGTCTCGCTCGGCGACGCGGTGGACGCGGACGCCTACGCCGCCGCGCTCGGCCCGGTGCTGCCGCGGGCGCTCCACCTGCCGAAGGCGGCCGGCGAGCGCGGCAAGGACGACGCGCCGCCGGCGCGGATCTCGACGATCGACGTCGACCACCCGGTGCTCCACGTCTTCGCCGGCGAGGCGCGCGAGGGCCTCGTCTCCACCCGCACCTACCGCTACTTCCTGCTCCAGCCCGGCCGCGACGGCGACGGCTCGCGGGTGCTCGCCTCCTACGACGACGGCGCCCCGGCGCTCGTCGAGGGCGCGCTCGGCAAGGGCCGGGTGCTGCTCTACACCTCCACCGTCGATCGCGACTGGAGCGACTGGCCGATCCAGCCGAGCTTCCTCCCGGCGCTGCAGCAGGCCGCGGCCTACCTGGCCCGCTCGCTCGAGGAGGCGCGGACGTCGTCGGGCGTCGTCGGCGCGCCGTTCGTCCTCGACCTGCCCGAGGGCGCGGTCGTCGACGAGGTGCTCGGCCCCGACGGCAAGCCGCGCGGCGTCGCCAGCAAGGCCGACGAGCCTCCGCGGGTGGAGGCGACGCGGGAGCCCGGCGTCTACACCGTGCGCGGGCGCCTCGCCGGCGAGGAGGCCACCCGCGAGCTCTCCGAGCTCTCCTTCGCGCTCCACGTCGACCCCCGGGAGTCCGACACGCGGCGCATCGACCCGCGCGAGCTCGAGGCGCTCTTCGGCGGCGAGAAGGTCGAGGTGGCGAAGGAGGCGTCGAGCGAGCGCAAGAAGGACACGCCGCTCTGGAGCGTGCTCCTGCTCGTCGGCGTCCTGGCCTTCTTCGGCGAGGGGCTCCTGCTCCGGAAGTAGCCGCGCCGCCGCGCGCCGGGCGTGGCCGTCCGGCCGCGCGCCGGGGAAACCCCGGGACATGCGGCGGATCCCTGGCCGGCACCGGCCCTGCAAGGCAGGCCGGTCATGGACGCTCGACTCGGCTGGTTCCGGATCGCCTGGCCTCTCGGCACCGCGGCGGCGCTCGCGCTGCTCTCGGCGGGCGCCTGCGGCCCCGACGACGAGCCGGCGCGGCGGCCGGTGTGGGGCTGGCGCGAGGCCGGGTGGCACCGCGACCCGGGCGGCGCCAACGAGCCGACCCCGACGTTCCGCGAGGGCGAGGGCGGCGCGCCCGGCCTCGACCCGCCCGAAGGCGGCCCTGGCTTGCGGCTCGACCGCCTCGCCGAGGGCGACGCCCGCGGCGCCGTGCACGGCTTCCCCGCGCTCTCCGAGGACGGCCGGCTCGTCGCCGTCGCCGCGATCGACGACACCCTCGCTTCGGGCGCCCCGAACCTCGAGGTGCGGCTCCTCGATCCCGCCGGGCGGAAGCGCCCGCGGGCGATCTCGGTGCTGAACGTCGCCGAGGGCGAGGTGCTCCTGCGCGATCCCGCGGCGTGGTCGCGGCTCGGCCCCGGCGCCGTCGCCCGCGCGGAGGAGGTGCGGGCGCTCCTCGCCGCGGGACGCTTCCGGCCGATGGCGTCGCTCGGCCTCGACGAGGTGGAGCTCGTCCCCGGCGAGGACGCGGCGGTGGAGGCGGAGGGGCTCGCCGTGCGCTGGGAGTCGAGGGCCTCGCGCCTCGTCCTCGCCGAGGGCGCGCGCGAGAAGCTCGCGCTCCCGCTGCCCCGCGGGAAGGGCCGCTTCCGCTTCTGCGACGACGGCGGGTTCGACCCGCTCCCGGCCGCCGCCCACCTCGGCCACGACGGCCGCACCGTGGTCGTGCGCGTCGCCTACCTCGGCAACGACCGCTGCGAGCAGCCCCCGGACGAGCACCTGATCCGGCGGTTCCTGCCGCGCCCTCGGCCCCGGGGCCGTTAGACTGTCCGGTGGAATGCGTCTCGCGCTGCTCCACGGCCTCGCCCGCTCCTCGCGGTCGATGAGCACCCTCGCCGAGGCCCTCGAGCGGGGTGGCCACCGCGCGCACCTCGTGGACTACGGCTCGCGCCGGGCGCCGCTCGCCACCATCGCCGTGGAGGTGGCCGAGCAGCTGAAGACGCTCGGCCTCGCCGACGGCGGCGACGACGTGGGCTTCGTCTGCCACTCGATGGGCGGCCTCGTGCTGCGCGCGCTGCCGCTCGCCCTCGCCGGCTTCGCCTGCGGCCGCTCGGTGCTGCTCGGCTCGCCCGTCGGCGGCTCGCTCCTCGCCGAGCGCCTCGAGGCGCGGCAGCCGCTCCGCTACTTCTTCGGACCCGCGCTCGAGGACCTCACCCCGGCGCGGGTGGCGTTCCTGCCGAAGGTGCCGGGGGCGTTCGGGACCGTCGCCGGGACGCGCTGGTCGCCGCTCCTGCCCGGCGCCTGGCTGCTCCGCGCCTTCGCGCCCGGGCGGCCGTCCGACTCCACCGTCCTCGTCGACGAGACGAGGAGCCCGGACGCGGCGGACCACGTGGAGGTGAACGTGGCGCACACCTTCCTCGCCCGGGACGCCGCGGTGCACCGGCACGTGCTCCGGTTCCTGGAGCGCGGCCGCTTCGATTGACCCGCCTCCGGATCGCCTGCGATCGTCCCCGGCCATGAGCGAGCTCGAGCGGGCGGTGGCGCGGATGTTCTGCGTGGGGTTCCCGGGCCTCGAGCCCCCGCGCGACTTCGGCGCGCTGGTCGACCGCGGCGTCTCCGGCGCGATCCTGTTCAAGCGCAACGTCGAGTCGCCGGCGCAGTTCGCCGCGCTCTGCGGGAAGCTCAAGCGCGACGCCGGCCGGCCGTTCCTCACCTCGATCGACCAGGAGGGCGGGCGGGTGATGCGCCTGCGCGACCCGTTCACGCCGGTGCCGACGATGCGGGCGGTCGGCCAGGCGGGCGACCCGGCCCTCGCCCGGAAGCTCGGCGAGGTGCTCGGCCGCGAGCTCCGGGCGGTGAACGTCGACGTCGACTTCGCGCCGGTGCTCGACGTCGACACCAACCCCGCGAACCCGGTGATCGGCGACCGCTCCTTCGGCCGCACGCCGCAGCTGGTGTCGGAGCTCGGCTGCGCGCTGCTCGAGGGGCTGCAGGCGGCCGGCGTCGCCGCCTGCGGCAAGCACTTCCCCGGCCACGGCGACACCGCCCAGGACAGCCACGTGGACCTGCCGCGGCTGCCGCACACCCTGGCGCGCCTCGCCGAGGTGGAGCTGCCGCCGTTCGAGGCCGCCATCCGCGCCGGCGTCGCCTCGATCATGACCGCCCACGTCATCTTCGAGCCGCTCGACCCGAAGTACCCGGCGACGATGAGCCGGCCGGCGATGGACGGCATCCTCCGCGACCGGATGGGCTTCGACGGCGTGGTGATCTCCGACGACCTGGAGATGAAGGCGATCGCCGACCACTTCGGCCTCGAGGAGGCGGTGGTCCGCGGCGCCAACGCCGGCGTCGACCTCTTCCTGGTGTGCCACCACGCCGAGGTGCAGCACCGCGCCATCGACCTGCTGGTGCAGGCGGTGGAGCGCGGCGACGTGCCGCGGTCGCGGATCGACGAGGCGGGCCGCCGGGTGTCGACGCTCGTCTCACGCTACGTGAAGCCCGCCCTCGACGGCCCGCTCCCCGCGCTCATCGGCTGCTCCGCGCACCGCGAGGTCTGCGACGAGGTGCGGCGGCGCAGCGAGGCGGTGGCGGTCGGGCGCGATCCGACCGAGGCGCTGGCCTGAAGCGGAAGCTCGCCACGGCGGCGGCGGTCGTGCTCGCGCTCGTGGGCGCGGCGGCGGTGACCGCGTGGCCGGCGCGCCGCACGCTCTTCCGCTCGCGGCCCGGCGTCACCGTGGTCGAGGACCTCGCCTACGGCCCGGAGGAGAAGCAGCGCCTCGACCTCTGGCTCCCGGCGAAGCCCGCGGGCGCGAAGGTCGCGGTGTTCGTCCACGGCGGCTACTGGGACGCGCAGGACCGGCGGCTGCTGCAGCCGCTCACCGGGCTCTACGGGAACGTGGGCGCGGCGCTCGCGGAGCGCGGCGCGGT
The DNA here is from genome assembly GCA_964504805.1 of uncultured Myxococcales bacterium. Taxonomy (GTDB): domain Bacteria; phylum Myxococcota; class Myxococcia; order Myxococcales; family Vulgatibacteraceae; genus CAZDGH01. Next base: position 55,884 of record CAZDGH010000001.1, read on the forward strand.
GACCGCGGTGATCTCGTACCGGCAGCACCCGCTCGTGGACGGCGCGGGGAGCCTCGGCGACGTCGCCCTGGCGGTGTCGGCGGCGGCGCGCGAGGCGTCGGCCCGCGGCGCCGACGGCGGCTCGGTGCTCCTCGTCGGCCACTCCGCCGGCGGGCAGCTGGCGACGCTGCTCGCCCTCGACCCGTCGCGGCTCGGCGCCGGCGCGCCGCGGGTGCGGGCGGCCGCGGCGCTCGCCGCGCCGTACG
>CAZDGH010000002.1:0-45522 GCA_964504805.1 uncultured Myxococcales bacterium
CGCGGGCCTCGGCGGGGGCCGCGCCGCCGGCGCTGCCGCCCGCGGGATCGGCGGTGGCGCCGCCTCGCCCATCGGGTCCTCGTCGACGTCGAGGTCGAAGTCGTCGTCGTCGCGGGCGGACGGGCCCGGCCCCGCGGCGGGCGGCGGCGTGCCGTCGGCCGGCGCCTTCTCGAGGCGGTCCTTGAGCTCCGCCAGCTTCTGCGCGGTCTCGGCGGCCTCCGCCTTCTCCTCGGCGTCGCTCTTCTTGCGGATCTTCGCCTTGAAGATGTCGCGGCGGTACGTGCCCTCCTCGATCTCGCGGACGGTGCGCATCCACATCCGCTCGTAGGAGAGGAACTTGTTGTGGAGCGACTGCACCCGGAACTTCACGCCGGTGTTCCGGATGAAGCTCGTCTTCAGGCGCATGATCTCCTGCTTGACGAGATCGCGCTCCTTCGACGGCTCCTTGCGGATGAGCCCGAGGAAGTAGTGCTCGTAGTGGACGCGCAGCACCTCGGTGGCCTCCTCGAGGTCCGCGCAGCGCTGCATCTGGACTTCCGGGGTCTCGGTCGTCGTCCCCCGCTCGAAGTCCTTCTTGTACTGGTTCTTGGCGTCGGCCGCGGCCCGCTGGGCCTGCGCAACTTTGGCGGCGCTCTTGATCGGTCCGGCCATGGGGGATCGAGTGTAGCACCGGCCCGCCCAGGAACGACTTCGCCGGCCGGGACGCGAGGGCGTCCGGGCCGGCGAGCGACTGCCGGGTGCTAGCGCTTCCGGGCGACCGCGATCCGGGCCGCGGCCCGCTTCACCCGGGCCCGCTCGATCGCCGCCGACTCCTCCTCGCTCTTGAGCTGGGCGAGGCGGGCCTGCGCGTCGGCGAGGGCCTGCTGCGCCCGGGCGACGTCGATCTCCTCGATCGGCTCCGCGGCCTCGGCGAGGACGATCATCTTGTCGTCCGCCACCTCGACGAAGCCGCCGCCCACGAAGATCGAGCGGTCGGAACCGCCGACCCGGTAGGTCAGCTCGCCCGGCTCCATCGCCGCGAGGAACGGCGTGTGGCCGGGGAGCACGCCGAAGAGGCCGTCGGCGCCCGGCGCGCGCACGTGCTCGGCCTGCACCGAGAGCACGCGCTTCTCCGGGGTGACGACGTCGAGCTGGATCGCCATGGCCGGGCTCCTCTACGCCGACGCCAGCTTCTTGGCGTTCTCGTACACCTCCTCGATGCCGCCGCACATGTAGAAGGCGGCCTCGGGGAAGTCGTCGCACTTGCCGTCGAGGATCTCCTTGAAGCCGCGGACGGTGTCCTCGATCTTCACGTACTTGCCCGCGCGGCCGGTGAACTGCTCGGCGACGTGGAACGGCTGCGAGAGGAAGCGCTGGATCTTCCGCGCCCGGGCCACCGTGAGCTTGTCCTCGTCGGAGAGCTCGTCCATGCCAAGGATGGCGATGATGTCCTGCAGGTCCTTGTAGCGCTGCAGGGTGGTCTGCACGCCGCGGGCGGTCTCGTAGTGCTCCTTGCCGAGCACGTTCGGATCGAGGATGCGGCTGGTCGAGTCGAGCGGGTCGACGGCCGGGTAGATGCCGAGCTCGGAGATGGCGCGGGAGAGCACGGTGGTCGCGTCGAGGTGCGCGAACGTGGTCGCCGGGGCCGGGTCGGTGAGGTCGTCGGCGGGCACGTAGATCGCCTGCACCGAGGTGATCGAGCCCTTGGTGGTCGAGGTGATCCGCTCCTGGAGGCCGCCCATCTCGGTGGCGAGCGTCGGCTGGTAGCCGACGGCGCTCGGGATGCGGCCGAGGAGCGCGGACACCTCGGAGCCGGCCTGGGTGAACCGGAAGATGTTGTCGATGAAGAGGAGCACGTCGCGCCCCTCCTCGTCGCGGAAGAACTCCGCCATCGTCAGGCCGGAGAGGGCGACGCGGGCGCGCGCCCCCGGCGGCTCGTTCATCTGGCCGAAGACGAGCACGGCCTGCGACTTCTCGAGGTCGTCGGGCTTGATGACGCCGCCCTCGATCATCTCGTGGTACAGGTCGTTGCCCTCGCGGGTGCGCTCGCCGACGCCGGCGAACACCGAGAAGCCGCCGCGGACGATGGCGACGTTGCGGATGAGCTCGAGCAGCGTCACCGTCTTGCCGACGCCGGCGCCGCCGAAGAGGCCGATCTTGCCGCCGCGGGTGTAGGGGCAGAGCAGGTCGATGACCTTGATGCCGGTCTCGAGCATCTGCGCCCGGACGTCCATCTCCACGAACGGCGGCGGCGAGCGGTGGATCGGCGCCTTCTTGTCGCCCTTGGTCGGGCCCTTCTCGTCGATCGGCTCGCCGACGACGTTGAAGATCCGGCCGAGGGTCGCCTTGCCGACCGGCACCGCGATCGGCGCGCCGGTGTTCTTCACCGGCTGGCCGCGGACGAGGCCGTCGGTCGCGTCCATGGCGATGCAGCGCGCCGTCTCCTGGCCGAGGTGCTGGGCGACCTCGACCACGAGGTTGTCGGCGCGGTCGTCGAGCGCCGGGTTGGTGATGGTGAGCGCGGTGTAGACGGCGGGCAGCGCGCCCGGCGGGAACTCCACGTCGACCACGGGGCCGATGACCTGGAGGACCTTGCCGTTCTGGGCGGAAGCGTTCGGGGTAGCCATGGTGGTTCCTTCGCTGGGGATCGCGGACGGCGGCGTTACTTCAGGGCCTCGGCGCCGGAGACGATCTCCATCAGCTCCTTGGTGATGTAGGCCTGGCGCGCGCGGTTGTACTGCAGCCGGAGCGCGCCGATGAGCTCGGACGAGTTCTTGGTGGCGCTCTCCATCGCGGTCATCCGGGCGCCGTGCTCCGACGCCACCGACTCGAGGAGGGCCTGCCAGATGCGGACCTGCAACCGCCGCGGGAGGAGCGCGTCGAGCACGTCCTTGCGCGAGGGCTCGTAGAGGAACTCGGTGGGGCGGCCCTTCCCCGGCTCGGGCGGCGGCGCCACGATCGGGAGGAGCTGCACGATCACCTGCTTCTGCACCAGCGCCGACTGGAACTCGTTGTAGGCGAGGTAGACGGCGTCGAGCTTGTCGTCGAGGTACGCCGCCTGCAGCTCCTCGGCGATGTTCTTCGCCTGGGAGAAGGTCAGCGCCTCGAAGATCCCGGCGTAGTCCTTGCGGCTCGCCACGCCGCGCTTCTTGAAGAAGTCGCGGCCCTTCCGCCCGATGGTCGAGACCTGCACGTGCTCGTGCTTGTCCTTCGCCTCGTAGAGGAAGCGCTGGGCGCGGCGCTGGATGTTGGCGTTGAAGCCGCCGGCGAGGCCGCGGTCGGAGGTGAGGACCACGAGCTCCACCCGGCGCGCCGGCCGCACCTGCAGCAGCGGGTGCGACTCGACGTCGGCGCGGGTGGCGATCTGCGCCAGCACCTCGTCGATCTTCTCGGCGAAGGGCCGGGCGCGGATCATCGCGTCCTGGGCGCGGCGCAGCTTCGCCGCGGCCACCATCTTCATGGCCTTGGTGATCTGCTGCGTGTTGCGCACCGAGACGATGCGCTTGCGGATGTCGCGAAGGGAGGGCATCGGCCGCCTCTCGCTACGCCTTCGCCTGGAAGACGTCGCGGAACTGCTTGAGCGCGCCGTCGACCTCGGCCTTCACCTCGGTCGAGAGCTCCTTCTTCTCGAGCACGAGCTTGGCGACCTCGGGGCGGCGGGAGTCGAGGAACTCGATGAGCTCCTTCATGTAGCGCTGCACGTCGTCGACCGGCACGTTGCGGATCCAGTTCACGCCGTTCTCGTCCTTCGAGGTGGCGGCGTAGAGCTGGATCACCTGCTTCTCGACCGGCATCGGCTGGTACTGGCCCTGCTTCAGCACCTCGACCAGGCGCTCGCCGCGGGCGAGGGCCTCCTGGGTCGACTTGTCGAGGTCGGAGCCGAACTGCGCGAACGCCGCCAGCTCGCGGAACTGGGCGAGCTCGAGGCGCATGGTGCCGGCGACCTGCTTCATCGCCTTGATCTGGGCCGAGCCGCCGACGCGCGACACCGAGATGCCGACGTTGATGGCCGGGCGCACGCCCGAGAAGAAGAGGTCGGTCTCGAGGAAGATCTGGCCGTCGGTGATCGAGATGACGTTGGTCGGGATGTACGCGGAGACGTCGCCGGCCTGGGTCTCGATGATCGGCAGCGCGGTGAGCGAGCCGCCGCCGCGGTCCTTCGACATCTTGGCGGCGCGCTCGAGCAGGCGGCTGTGGAGGTAGAAGACGTCGCCCGGGTACGCCTCGCGGCCCGGCGGCCGGCGGAGGAGCAGCGAGAGCTGCCGGTACGCGACCGCCTGCTTGGAGAGGTCGTCGTAGACGATGAGGGCGTGCATCCCGTTGTCGCGGTAGTACTCGCCCATGGTGCAGCCGGCGTACGGCGCGAGGAACTGCAGCGGCGCCGGCTCCGAGGCGTTGGCGGCGACGATGGTGGTGTAGTCCATCGCGCCGGTCTGGCGGAGCCGCTCGACCACCTGCGCCACCGTCGACTGCTTCTGCCCGATGGCGACGTAGATGCAGTAAACGTCGAGGCCCTTCTGGTTGATGATGGTGTCGATCGCCACCGCGGTCTTGCCGGTCTGGCGGTCGCCGATGATGAGCTCGCGCTGGCCGCGGCCGATCGGGATCATGGCGTCGATCGCCTTGAGGCCCGTCTGCAGCGGCTGCTTGACCGACTCGCGCGGGATGATGCCCGGCGCCTTGATCTCCACCTTGCGGAGCTGGGCGTTCTGGATCGGGCCCTTGCCGTCGACCGGCTCGCCGAGCGCGTTGACGACGCGGCCGGCGAGGCCCTTGCCCACCGGCACCTCGGCGATGCGGCCGGTGCGCTTCACCGGGTCGCCCTCGCGGATGTGCGCGAACTCGCCCATGATGGCGACGCCGACGTTGTCCTCCTCGAGGTTGAGGATGAGGCCGCGGGTGTTGCCGGGGAGCTCGACCAGCTCGCCGGCCATGCAGCCCGAGAGGCCGTGGACGCGGGCGACGCCGTCGCCGACCGAGAGGATGGTGCCGGTCTCGGCGACGTCGATCTTCTTTCCGTAGTCCTGGATCTGCTGCTTGATGATCCGGGAGATCTCGTCGGCGCGGATTTCCATGGTGCCTCTTCTCGTCTGCCGCGCGCCTGGCGCGGCCTGGGGTCGATGCCGCGCGTCGCTGCCGCGCGGGTGGTCGGGTCCGGCTAGGCCCGCGTGGTGAGCTCGCGGCGCAGGGCCTCGAGCTGGGTGCGGAGGCTGGCGTCGAAGATGGTGTTGCCGACCTGGGCGACGACGCCGCCGATGAGCGACGGGTCGAGCGAGGTCTCCACCGAGACCTTCTTGTTCGTCGCGGCGGCGAGCTGCGCCTCGATCTTGGTGGCGAGCTCGGCCGGGAGCGGCTTCGCCGAGATCACCTTGGCGCGGACGCGACCGGCCTGCAGGTCGGCGAGCTCGCGGTAGGCGCGGACGATCTCGGGGAGCGCCGGGATGCGCCGGCGGTCGTCGAGGACGCGGAGGAAGTTCGCCGACGCGGTGGAGAGCTTCGCCGCCGCCACCACCTGCTCGACGACCTTGGCGCGGGCGTCCCGCGGCACCGACGGGTTCGTGAACACCGCCGCGAGCTCGGGGGTGGAGAACAGGGCGTCGGCGACGCCGGCGATCTCCTCGCCGACGCGCTCGAACTCCGCTCCTGCCACCTCGAGGAGCGCCCGGGCGTACCGCCGGGCGATCGAACCCTGGATCAAGCGCGCCTCCCGAGCCGAAACCGCCTTCGGCGTGCCCCGCAGCACGGCCCGTGCCTGCACGGGCGGCGCGCGATGGACGGGCCGAAAGGGAACGGGCTTCTACCTCCCGAGCCGGTGACGGTCAAGGAATTCCGGAGGGTTCTGGAGCGGTGGCGCGAGGGCGCACCGGGGCGCGGCGCGGCGGGGCGGCGGGCGGGCGCGGCGGGGCGCCGCGCCGGCGCGGCTTGACGGGTTTTCGGCCCGTCTTACGTTCGTGGCGCCGGTGGTTCTCGCCCGCCGCGAACGTGGCGCGGGCGGGAGCTCCGGTCGGCGCCGGCCCGCATCCGGGCGGCCGGCTCCACCACAACTCGACGCGTCGACCCGCGACGCACGCGCATGGAGGCTCTCATGGCTTCGCTGCACCGGTGGGATCCGCTCCGCGACGTCCTCGCGCTGCAGGCCCAGATGAACCGCATCTTCGACGACCGGCTGGCCACGGCGGAGGGCGCGGAGACGGCGGTCTCCACGTTCAGCCCGCCCTGCGACATCTACGAGGACGCCGAGGGCGTGCTCCTCACCATCGACCTGCCGGGCGTCGACCCGAAGGCGGTGGAGGTGAAGGTGGAGGACCGGGTGCTCCTGGTCACCGGCGAGCGGAAGCTCGACCGCGAGGAGAAGCGCTCGAGCTACCACCGGATCGAGCGGGTGCACGGCACCTTCCTGCGCCGCTTCTCGCTCCCCACCTCGGTCGACGTGGAGCGGATCAAGGCCGAGAACCGCAACGGGGTGCTGCGGGTCTTCCTGCCGCGGCGGGAGGAGCAGAAGCCCCGGAAGATCTCCGTCTCCGTCGAGTCGTAGCCGCGCGCCGGGCGGGCGTCGCGGCGGCGGCGCGCTCCCTCGGAGGCCGCCACCGCCCGGCTTCCGGGGCGCTGGGGGGCGCGTCCTGCCGCGCGTGGGTCGAGGCCGAGGCTCGGCACAACGCTTCCCCCGTCCTGTGCCTCCGGCGCGCTGTGCCGGGTCTTCACCCGCGGTCCCCTGCCGGCGGCGCCTGCTCGCCCGGCCGCTGGCCCGCCGGTTCGGGCATGTACGCCCGGGCGCACCCGTTCTCCCGGCATGGAGAGCCCCCTGCCCGGCCCGGGCGCGCAGCCGTCGTCGGGACGTCTCCTCGCCGGCGCCGCCGTCGCCTCGGCGGGGCTCGGCGTGGCGGTCGCCGTGGGCCACGGCCCGCTGCCGCTCGTCTTCACCGCGGTCGCCGGCGTCGGCGTCCTCGGCGCGCGGCTCGTCGTCGCCGTGCAGGCGCGGCGCCGCTTCGAGCTCGACGTCCCCGCCGACGCGCGGGGCCTCCTCCGGCACCTCGGCCGCCGCGACGCCTACACCGCGGCGCACTGCACGCGCACCGCGCGGATCGCGGTCGCCATCGCCGAGGAGCTCGGGCGGCTCTCGAGCCGTCGCCTCGCGCACCTCCGGCTCGCGTGCGTGCTGCACGACGTCGGCAAGCTGGAGGTCCCGCTCGAGGTGCTGCGCAAGCCCGCGGCGCTCGACGCCCGCGAGTGGCGGCTCATGCGCGCCCACGTCGGCAACGGCCTCGCCCTGCTCCGGCGCTCGCTGCCGGCGCACCGGGCGGCGGCGCGGATCGTCGAGCAGCACCACGAGCGCCTCGACGGCCGCGGCTACCCGGCCGGCCTGCCGGCCTCGCGGATCTCGCTCGAGTCGCGGATCCTCGCGGTCGCCGACGCCTTCGACGCGCTCACTTCCGACCGGCCCTACCGCCGCGCCATCGACCCGGCGCGCGCGTGCGCGGAGCTGCGACGCGCCTGCGGCACGAAGCGCGTCCCGCGGCAGTTCGACGCCGAGGTGGTGGAGGCGCTGGTGCGCCGGTTCCTCGGCGCGGGCGCGCCGGCCGGCGACGACGCGCCGGCCGCGTCCGGGTAGCGCCGTCGGTCGGGCTACTTCTTCTCGGCCTTGTCGGCGAGGGAGGTGACCTTGGCCTCGCCGAGGTTCTCCATCTTGCAGCTGCCGTTGAAGACGACGCCCTTCTCGATCTTCAGGGACGGGGTCTCGATGTTGCCGCGGATCTTCGCGCCACGATCGAGCTCGACGGTGTTCTTCGCGCGGATGTTGCCGGTGACCTCGCCGCCCGAGACCACCACCGCCCCCGCGTAGATCTCCGCCTCGACCTTGGCGCCGTCGCCGATGACCAGCGTGTCAGCGGTGTGGATCTCGCCCGAGAACTTCCCCTCGATCCGGACGGTGCCCTCGAAGGTCAGCTTCCCCTCGAACGCGCTCCCACGGCCCAGCACGGCGTTGATCTCGCCGGTCGCAGCGTTTTCCTCGCGGCGCAGCATCGCCATCGACGGCTCCTTGCGCGGCGCGGGTGGCGCCGGCGTCGGCTCGCCGGCGTCGTCCGCCGGCTCGTTCTTCTTCCAGAAGGCCATTTCGCGGGGCGCATCCTAGATCCGGTGCGTCCCGCCGTCGACGGCGAACGCCCCGTCAGCGCCGCGTGCTCCGCAGCCGCGCGAGCAGGCCCTCGAGCTCCTCGTGGGAGAAGAACTCGATCTCGAGCTTCCCCTTGCCGCCGCCGCGGTCCTGGAGGCGCACCTTGGTGCCGAGGAGCCGCTGGAGCTCCTCCTCGAGGGCGCGCACCGCCGGGCTCGGCCCGTTCGAGGCCTCGGCGCGGGCGCCCGCCGGCGCCTTCTTCTTGCGGACGAGCTGCTCGGTGTCGCGCACCGACAGCTTCTTCTGCAGCACGTCGGCCGCCGCGGCCCGGATGGCGGCGTCGTCGGCGAGGCCGAGGAGCGCGCGGGCGTGCCCCATCGACAGCGAGCCCTCGACGAGCGCGCCCTTGATCTCCTCGGGGAGCTTGAGGAGGCGGAGCGCGTTGGCGACCACCGAGCGGTCCTTGCCGACGCGCTCGGCGCACGCCTCCTGGGTGAGGCGATGCTCGTCGATGAGGCGGCGGTAGCCTTCTGCCTCCTCGATCGGGTTCAGGTCCTCGCGCTGCAGGTTCTCGACGAGCGCGAGCTCGAAGGCCTGCTTCTCGGTGGCCTCCTTCACCAGCGCCGGGATGACCTTGAGGCCCGCGCGCTGCGCCGCGCGCCAGCGGCGCTCGCCGGCGACGATGCGGAAGGCGGCGCCGTCGCGGCGTACCAGGATCGGCTGGAGGATCCCGGTGGCGCGGATCGAGGCGGCGAGCTCCTCGAGGGCGGCCTCCTCGAAGCGGTGCCGCGGCTGCTGCTTGTCGGGCCGCACGTCCTCGATGGCGAGCTGGAGGACCGCGCCCTCGGCGCGGGCCCCGGCGGAGGCCGCCGCAGGCGCGGAGGCGGGGGCGCCGGCGGCCGGCGCGGTCGGGAGGAGCGCGGAGAGGCCGCGGCCGAGCCGGCTGCCCTTGTCACGGTTGGTCTGCATCGATCTTACTCCGAGTGTCCGGTGGATCAGGCGGCGCGGGAGGCGGGATCGCGCTTCCCGAGGATCTCGCGCGCGAGGGACAGGTAGCCCTGCGCGCCCGGCGACTCGATGTCGTAGAGGAGGATCGGCTTGCCGAAGCTGGGGCTCTCCGACAGCCGCACGTTCCGGGGGATCATGCTGTCGAAGACCTTCTCGCCGAAGTGGTCGCGGACCTCGCGGACCACCTGGCCGGAGAGCGTCGTCCTCCGGTCGTACATGGTGAGGGCGATGCCCTCGAGCTCGATGTCGGGGTTCGGGCCGGCCTTCACCAGCTCGATGGTCGAGAGAAGGGCCGAGAGCCCCTCCATCGCGTAGTACTCGCACTGCAGCGGCACGAGCACGGCGTCGCACGCGGTGAGCGCGTTCAGGGTGAGGAGGCCGAGGCTCGGCGGGCAGTCGAGGAGCACGTAGTCGTAGCGCGGCGCCAGCGCCCGGATCGCGTCGCGGAGGCGGTACTCCCGCCGCTCCGCGGTCACGAGCTCGATCTCCGCGCCGACCAGGTCGCGGCTGGCGGGGGCGATCTCGAGGTAGGAGAGCTCGGTCGGCCGGATCACCTCCGGAAGCGTCGCCTCCCCCACCAGCACGTCGTAGATCGAGCGCTCGCAGGAATCACGCGGGATCCCCAGCCCGGAGCCGGCGTTGCCCTGGGGATCCATGTCGATGAGGAGCGTCCGCCGCTCCGCCGACGCCAGGGAGGCGGCGAGGTTGATGGCGGTGGTGGTCTTGCCCACCCCGCCCTTCTGGTTGGAGATCGAGAGGATCCGCAACGTCCCGCTCCTGTCCCCCGCCCGTGCGGGTGGCCCGGTGGGTAGCACGCGCTTCGTCGCCCCGGCAAGCGACGTTCGCTCCGCCGCTGTGCATAGCGGAGGGGTCTGACACCGACGCTCCCCGGCACCCTGGTTCACGTGAACCGGGCGAAGGGCGCAGGCAACTCGCTGGCGGCGTTTCACGTGAAACAGCGCCTGGCCGGGGCCGCGGCGGTTTCACGTGAAACACCCGCCTACCCGCGGCTCGGGACGACCGGGGAAACGTGGTCTCAGCGCACGGAACCGGGTCCGTTTGGCACCCTCTAACCGCGCTAGCCGGTTGCGCTGACCTACTGCGCCGCACGATGCCTGCTTGCGGGCGGCGGCCTCGTGCGGCTCGTGACGATCATCGCAACTGGGTAGCGCTGTGAGGCCGGCGGCCGACCCCTAGCGAAGCGCCGCCACGCCACCGACCTGCTCGATCGCGCGCCCGCACCGACCGGACAATCGGGTCGGACCCCGCCGCCCTGCTGCGGCCGTCGATGTTTGCGAGGCAGGCGCACGATGGGAGCGAACCGCTCGACCCCTCTGCCGAGCGGCGCGCGCGGGCGGCACCTCGACCGGCCAGGACTCACCGAGGCGAGGGGAGCCCGAGGGCGGCACCTCGGCCGGCGAGGACACGACGAGGCGAGGGGCGCCCGAGGGCGGCAGCTCGGGCCGCGAGGACACGCCGAGGCGAGCATCGCGCGAGGGAGGTAGCTCGCCCGGCCGGCGCTCGCCGAGGCCGGGTCCTCCCGCCGCACCGCCGCGCGCCCACCGATGACGACCGCCGAGGTGCTGGCTTGCTGCCGGCAGCCGCTCGGCCCTCGGGGCTAGGAGCCCGTCGCGGAAGGACGACGCCACGCGGCGCACGAGACGGGAGGCGAGGCGGGCAACCGCAGGTCCGATCGAGGGAGGCGTGGCAGAGCCACGCCGCACCGAGGGAGGGCCGAGGACCCCCGCCGCAGTCCCCGGATCGCGTGCCGCTGCAGGCGGATTCCCGCGACCGGCTCCTACGCGCGCTCGACGCGCCAGAGCGTCCGCTGGGCCCCGGAGGGCAGCCGGAACGAGCGCTCCTCCACCAGCCGATCGGGCCCCAGCGCGGCAGCCCGCGCCTCGCCGGCCGGCACGTCCGACCCGAGCATCGCCACGAGCGTGCCGCCCGGTCGCACCAGGGTGCGCGCGAGCGGCAGCCATGCGCCCGGCTCCGCGAACGCCCGCGACACCGCGAGATCGAACGGCGCACCGGAGAGCGGCACCTCCGGCTCGACCCTGGCGTGACGGGCCTCGACGTTCGCGAGCCGCAGCTTCGCCGCCACCGCCTTCAGGAAGGTGACCTTCTTGTCCGTCCGGTCGACGAGCAGGAACCGCACCCCGGGCCGGACGATCGCCAGCGGGATCCCCGGCAGGCCCCCGCCGGTCCCGACATCCACCACCCGCATCCCGTCCTCGAGCCAGGGCGCCACCGCGAGCGAGTCGAGGAGGTGCTTCTCCGCGACCCCCTCGGGATCCACGATCGAGGTCAGGTTGACCTTGGCGTTCCAGCGGACGAGCTCCCCGGCGAAGGCCGCGAGGGCCTCGACCTGCCCCGCCGAGACCGGTACGCCGAAGCGCGCTTCCGCCTCGCGGCAGGCGGCGGCGACGGCGTTGTGCACAGGTTCGGCCACGCAGAAACTCCCGGAACCATTCGGATCTACTTGCGTTTCACGTGGAGCCCGGGATCGCGCACAGGTTCTCCACACGCCCGCTTCACCGTCAGCGAAACGGACCTTCACGCCCCGGCTGCGCGCCTACTTCCGCATGCTCCCGCGGACCGCCTCTTCCACCTCCGCCCGGTGGGCCTCGATGTACCGGTCCACGTCGGCGTCGCTGACCCCGAGGTCGCGAAGCACGCCGTCGTAGACGAACCGGAAGCCGGTGCCGCCCTCCTCGCCCCGGAGGAGGAACGACATCTTGAGCACCGCCGCCCCGAACATCGGGTCCTTCTTCTTCGCCGCCACCCGCCTACCCCTCCGGCTCGACGAGGAGCCGCCGGAAGAGCCCCTCGCCGTCGCTCCGGGTCTTCACCCCGGCGACCGAGGCCAGCGCGAGGTGGACCCGCTTGCGGTCGCGGGCCTGCATCGGCACCACGGTGAGCGTCTTGCCGAGCCGCTTCGCCGCCTCGCCGAGCCGGCGCGCCATCTCGTCCATCGCCGGGTCCTCGACCTCGGCCGGCGTCTCCGGGAACGAGCCAACCTCGACCGCGACCCACTTCCGCCCCTCGAGCTCCCGGTTGACCATCTTGTTGACCAGGTACTGGATCGCCTCGAGGACCTGCCCTCGCGGTCCGACCTGGAGCAGCTCCGCCCCCTGCTTCACCTCGAGCCGCACCCCGATGGCCTCGGCGGAGTCCCGCACCTCGACCTCGGCGGCGATCCCCAGGTGACCGAGCAGCGCGGTGGTGAGCTCCTGCGCCCGGAGCAGCTTCTCCGGCGGCGCGGCCGCCCCGCCGACGCCGGGCTCGCCCTCTCCACCCGCGGCGTGGGGCTCGGCCGTGGCCGCCTCCGCCGGCGTGTCCTGCGCGTCCTTCGGCTGCTCGACGTCCTCGCTCACGAGCCCTTCCCCTTCTTCTTCGGCGGCTCCGCCGGCGCCGCCGCGACGGCGGTCGGCGGGCCCACGAGCGGCATCCCCATCACCTTGCGGAGCGCGAGCTGCTGGGCGATCGAGAGGATGTTGTTGGTGAACATGTAGAGCGTGAGACCGGCCGGGAGCTGGAGCATGAAGCCGGTGAACATGATCGGCATCATGTAGAGCATCATCTTCTGCTGGGCCGGATCCATCGTCGCCGCGGGCTGCATCTTCTGGGTCATGAACATCGTGACGCCCATGGCCAGCGGCAGCGCGTAGTACGGGTCCTTGGTGGTGAGGTCCGCGATCCAGCCGCCGATGAACGGCTCGTTGTAGAGCTCCACCGACGTCTGCAGCGTGGTGTAGAGCGCGATCCAGACCGGCATCTGGATGAGGATCGGCACGCAGCCGCCGAACGGGTTCACCTTGTGCTTCTGCCACAGCTGCAGCATCTCGAGGTTCAGCTTCTCCTTGTCCTCGCCGTACTTCTTCTTGAGCGCCTCGATCTCGGGGGTGAGCTTCCGCATCCCCTCCATCGACTTCATCGACTTCCAGGCGAGCGGGAAGGTGATCGCCTTCACCGTCACCGTGAGCAGGACGATGGCGATGCCCCAGTTCGGGATCAGGGCGTGGAAGAACTTCATCACCACCAGGAGCAGCCGGGCGATCACCGCCCACATCCCGAGGTCCACCGCGGTCTCGAGGTCGGGGTCGCCGCCGGCGAGAGGCGCGAGCTTGCCGCTCACCTCCTCGAGCCGCTCGGCGTCCTTCGCCCCGATGACGAGCTCGTAGGCGAGCTCCTTCGCGCCGCCGGGCGGGATGGGACCGGTCGGCGTCGAGAGCGTCGCGCCCACCGACGTCGGCGTCTCGCCGACCAGCGTGCAGCCGGCGAGTCCGCCCTCGGCGTGCGGGACCGCCACGGCGAGGAAGTAACGCTCCGCGAAGCCGGCGTACCAGGCCCGCCCGGGCAGCTTCACCCTGGGTTCATCGGCGTCGTGCTTGTGGCGCTCGACCTCGTCGGCCGCCCGGCACACCGCCTCGGTCGGGTTCGGCAGCTCGGAGAGCGGGCTCGCGCAGCCTCCCCCGGATCCCGACTGCTTCGACGGGTCCACGTTGGCGAAGGCGAGCAGCTCCACCGAGCCGTCGACGGCCGCGCTCCCGAGGTTCTCCACCTTCACTTTCAGTGAGACGAGCGGCGGCGCGCCGAGCTCGAACCGCTTCGTCACCGCGACGCCCGGGCCCTCGCAGCGGAACGTCACCTGGGTCTCGTCGCTCGAGGCGAGCGCGCAGGGCGCCCGGGTGGGGAGCGCCGGCAGGCCGCCGCCGAGGGCGACCTCGAACAGCCGGGCGTCGGCCTCGCCGAGCCTCCCGGCGAGGTCGATCTGCTCGCCGTCCTTGCCCGAGCGCCGGTTCTTCTCCCCGAGCAGCTTCGCCGACGAGAGGCCGGCGCCGCGGGACGAGAAGCCGAGCTCGAGCTCCGGGGTCCGGAGCACCGGCGCCGTCTCCGGCACCGCGGCGACGGTGGGCGCCCCGGGCGGCGCCGCGGCGGGGCCGGGCGCGGCGGGCGCCTCCGGCTTCGGCGCCTCGGGGACGGCGGCCACCTCCGCCGCCTTCGGCGCCGCCTTCTTGGGCGGCTCCCCGGCGAGGATCGGGTAGAGGAAGTGGAACGCGATGGCGATCGCGAAGCAGGCGGCGACGGTGATGAGGAGACGCTTGTTGCTGTCCACTTCGGTCCTCGTGCCCGGCGCGCGGCGCCCAGGCCGCTAGCGGCCGCGCGGGGCGGGGAGCGGCGGAACCGGATCGAGGCCGCCGTCGTGGAACGGATGGCACCGCGAGAGCCGCCGGAGCGTGAGCCAGCTCCCGCGCACGGCGCCGTGTACCGCGAGCGCCTCGAGCGCGTAGCGGGAGCAGCTGGGGTGGAACCTGCAGGCCGGAGGCAGCAGCGGCGAGACCAAGAGCCGGTACGCCCGGATCGGGAGCGAGAGCAGCCACGCCCCGACGCCCGGCCGCATCAAGCGCCGGCCTCGCGGGGCTTGGCACCCGCCGAGAGCTTCCGGGCGATCTCGAGGAACTCGCCGCGAAGCGCCCCGAGCCCGGCCTCCGGCGCGCCCTTCTTCGCGATGAGCACGAGATCGACGCGCACGGTCAAAGCCTCCCGATCCTTCCGGAAGATCTCCCGGAGCCACCGCTTCACGCGGTTCCGGTCCACCGCCCCGCCGACCTTGGTCGAGACCACGAGGCCGAGGCGCGTCCGCTGCGTCAGCCCCGGCAGCGCCAGCGCCACCAGGTGGCGCGTCACGTACTTACGGCCTCCGCCCTGCACCCGCAGGAACTCCCGGCGGCTGAGGAGGCGATCGGCCTTCTGGAAGCGCTCGCTGCGCTTCGCCCGGGGAGCGGGCCCCTCGGGACCGCCCTGCCCGACCACGACGCCGCCTACTTCTTCGGCGCGGCGACGGTGAGGCGCTTGCGGCCCTTGGCGCGGCGGCGCTTGAGGACGGCGCGGCCCTGCTTGGTCGCGTTGCGCTTGCGGAAGCCGTGGGTCTTGTTGCGCTTGGCCTTCTTCGGCTGGTAGGTGCGCTTCACGTCGAAACCTCGGGGTGGACCCGCGCGTCGCAGGTCCGCGAAAAGAAGCCGCGGATCAACCCCAACGCCCCCCTCTCTGTCAAGCGAATCCGGCCCGCGTTTCCGAGGCTTCGACACCCTCGTCGCATCGTCGCCACCGGGAGCGCCGAAGGGCCCGATCGTCCGCTGGACGACCCTTCCCGCCGAGGTTCCTCGGGATTTTCCGCCCCGCCCCCGGCGCACGACCCGCCGTCGACGCCGCGTCGCCCAACGCCGATCGGATCCATCCGAGGTTCCTGGCGTTTTCCACAACCCGTTGACGGCGAACGAGCGGGTTCGCTACACATGCCGCTCGTCGCACGGCACGGCCGCGAAGCAGCGCCGATCCCACACGAAGCCGAGGAGCCCCGGAGCCCGCGTCGATCCACAGATCGGCGCCGCGGCGATGGCGCGGTATTCGGCAAGTGCAGGGAACTCGGGGCTTTTTCCGGTGTCTCACGGGCTGTGCAGGACCTGTGGTTGGTTCCGACGGGGGTGACGTGCGGGAGCCAGGCCGGGAGTCTTCCAAGGTGGACGCAGGCGTGCTGCTCGAGGGGCCTTCGACCTGGACGCGGGTCCTCGAGAAGCTCGAGAACTCGACCCCCGACTACGTCTACAAGAACTGGTTCTCCCACATCCGGGAGCTCGGGTTCGACGGCAGCCGGATCAGCCTCGGCGTCCCGAACCTGTTCCACCGCGACTGGATCCTGGACCACTACGGCGACCTGCTCCGCCGCACGCTGGGCTCCGTCGTCGGCCACCCGGTCGAGGTGGAGTTCTCGGTCGATCCGCGCGGCTCGGCCGCCGCGGTCGCCGAGGCCCGCACCGCCGAGCGCCCGAAGCCGGACGTGCAGATCTCGGTGGTGTCGGTCGGCGACCCCGCGGCACCTCGCGCCAAGATCAACGACCGCTACACCTTCGACAGCTTCGTCGTCGGCCCGTCGAACCAGCTCGCCGCCGCCGCCGCCCTCGCCGTCGCCGACAAGCCGGGCCGCGTCTACAACCCGCTCTTCATCTACGGCGGGTCCGGCCTCGGCAAGACCCACCTCCTCCACGCCATCGGCAACCGCATCCTCGAGCGGGACCCGGGCGTGCGGCTGGTCCCGACCTCGGCGGAGCAGTTCCTGAACGAGTTCGTGGTCCTCCTCCGCAAGGGCCGGATGGAGGACTTCCGGCGCAAGTTCCGGCAGGACGTCGACGTCCTGATGATGGACGACATCCAGTTCCTCAAGAAGGAAGCGCAGGAGACGCAGAACGAGCTCTTCCACACCTTCAACGAGCTCCACGCCGCGCAGAAGGCGATCATCCTCACCAGCGACGTGCACCCGAACGAGCTCGCGAACCTCGAGTCGCGGCTCCGCAGCCGCTTCGCCGCCGGCCTCATCGCCGACGTCTTCGAGCCGCCGTTCGAGGTCCGCGTCGCGATCCTGAAGCGCAAGGCGGAGCTCGAGCGCCTCCACCTCTCCGACGACGTCGTCCACTTCGTCGCCAACGGCTTCAAGCGCAACGTCCGCGAGCTCGAGGGCGCCCTCACCCGCCTCGCCGCCCACACCTCGCTCACCGGCAAGCCGCTCACGCTGCACTACGCCGAGGAGATCCTCCACGACATGCTGCCTGCGAAGCAGGCGCTGTCGATGGACCACGTCATCAAGGTCGCCGCGCGCTACTACCGCCTCGAGGTCGAGGACCTGAAGGGCGAGCGCCGCACCCGCCCGATCGCCCACGCCCGCGCGGTGGCGATGTACTTCTGCCGCAAGCTCATCGCCAAGGCCTCGCTCCCCGCGATCGCCGACGGCTTCGGCGGCAAGCACCACACCACCGTTCTCTCCGCCGTCGAGAAGACCGCCGAGCGCCGCGCCAAGGACCCCGAGTTCGCGCGCGAGCTCGAGGAGATCGAGCGGCAGATCGGCGCGTAGCGACGCTCCGCGGCGCGGGCTCCAGGCTCCGCTTCGCGGCGCAGGCTCCAGGCTCCAGGCTCCGGGCTCCAGCAGGCGGGTGCCGTCGAGTGAAGCGGCGACGCTCCCCGCGGTGCGCCCGACGCCTGGCCGAACCCAATCCCGATGACAGCGCGACCCGAAGGCTGGCTGAAGCCTGGAGCCTGGAGCCTGGAGCCTGGGCCCTCGAGCCTCCCCACAGCACCCTGTGGATCCCGCCCGAATACCTCCGCGATCTCCTGTGGCTCCCCGCCGCCCACCCACATCCCCCGCTCGGTTGACCGAGCTATCGGCCGGTGCTACACAAGCCGCCGGCCTCTCACCCGCAGAAAATGCAGGCCCTGCAGCGCGGGATCTCGCAGGGAAAAAGAGAGGTTGCGAAGCTTCTCCACACGTTCACAGGACCGACGTTCTACGACTACGAGATCCTTAACCCAGGAAGAGATCTCGTAGCTCGCAGATCGAGCGCGGCGGCCCGCAGCACCCGAGGGAGGGGAACCGTCATGGAACTCCAGATCGCGGTCGAGGAGCTCTCCCGCGCGCTGTACCGGGCCCAGGGCATCGTCGAGAAGAAATCGACCATGCCGATCCTCGCCAACGTCCTCCTCGAGGCCGCGGGCGGCGAGCTCGCGGTCACCGCCTTCGACCTCGAGATCGGCGTCAGGTCCGAGCACAAGGCCGAGGTGCTCAAGGAGGGGAAGCTCGCGGTCTCCGCGAAGCACCTCTACGACATCGTCCGGTCGCTCGGCGAGCCGACGCTCGTCCTCAAGAAGGCCGCCAACAACTACCTCGAGCTCCGCTGCGGCGCGTCCCAGTTCAAGATCGTCGGGATGCCGGCGGAGGACTTCCCGGCGCTGCCGAAGTCCGAGAAGGTCCCGTTCGTCGGCGTCGAGCCCAAGCTCCTCCTCGAGATGATCGAGAAGACCGGCTTCGCGGTCTCCACCGACGAGACCCGCTTCAACCTGAACGGCGTCTTCTTCGAGCCTGCGAAGAACGGCACGCGGATGGTGGCCACCGACGGCCACCGGCTGGCGCTGGTGGAGCGCAAGCTCGACGGCGACTTCAAGCTCAAGCGCGGCGTGATCATCCCGAAGAAGGGCCTGCTCGAGCTGAAGCGGCTCCTCGGCGAGGACGCCGCCGGCGAGACCGAGCTCGGCTTCACCGAGAGCTCCGGCGTCTTCCGCCGCCAGGGCCTGACGATGGTGATGCGGCTCATCGACGGCCACTTCCCCGACTACCAGCACGTCCTCCCGAAGGAGAGCGAGAAGGTGGTGCGGATCGGGAAGCAGCGCTTCCTCGAGACCCTGAAGCGCGTCTCGCTGCTCTCGCAGGACCAGTCGCACACGGTGAAGATCGAGCTCGCCGACGGCGTGCTCCGCGTCTCCTCGCAGAACCCCGATCTCGGCGAGGCCCGCGAGGAGCTGCCGGTCGAGGCCAAGGGCCAGCTCCACGTCGGCTTCAACGCCCGCTACATCATCGACGTGCTCAACGTGCTCGGCGCCGTCGAGGAGATCCGCTTCGAGATGAACGACGAGCTCTCCCCGGGCGTGCTCAAGCCGCAGGGCGACGACGGCTACACCGCGGTGATCATGCCGGTCCGGATCTGACCGGCCCGAGGCGCGCTCCCGACCCGTGCGCCTCGAGCGGCTCGAGCTCTTCGACTTCCGCAACGTCGAGCACGCGCTCGTCGAGCCGGGGCCGCGCGCCACGGTGATCGTCGGGCCGAACGGGCAGGGCAAGACGAACCTGCTCGAGGCGCTGTACTTCCTCGCCACCCTGAAGCCGCTCCGCGCCGCCAGGCTCTCCGAGCTGGTGCGCTTCGGCCGGCCGCGGGCCCGCGTCGAGGGGCGCTTCGAGCTCCGGGGCGCGCTCCGCGACGTCGGCGTCACCGTCGAGGACGGCGAGAGGACCGCCGACGTCGGCGGCAAGAAGGTCGCCTCGCTCGACGAGTACTTCGAGGGCGTCTCGGTGGTGGCGTTCACGCCCGACGACCTCGGCATCGTCAAGGGCGGCCCCGAGGCGCGGCGCCGCTTCCTCGATCGCGCAGTGTGGGGCCGCTTCCCCGCGTACCTCGCCGAGCACCGGAGCTACGGCCGCGCGCTCAAGGCGCGGAACCGGCTCCTCAAGGAGCAGGCCGAGCCCGCCGTGATCGCCGCGTTCGACGGGCCGCTCGCGAAGGCCGGCGCGCGGCTGGTGGCGCGGCGGCGGACCTACCTCGCCGAGCTCGAAGGGCGCTTCTCCGACGCGCTCGCCGCGGTCACCGACGGCGCCCTCGCCGGCAAGATCCGCTACGCGCCTCCGTCGCTCGAGGGCGCGGACGGCGAGGAGGCGCTCGAGGCGCGGCTGCTCGAGGAGCTCGCGCGGCGGCTGCCCACCGACCGCTCGCGCGGCTTCACCAGCGTCGGTCCGCACGCCGACGCGCTCGGGATCTCCGTCGGCGGGCGGCCCGCCCGCTCGTACGCGTCGCAGGGGCAGCAGCGGGCGCTCGTCCTCGCGCTCAAGATCGCCGAGATCGAGAACCTCCGCGCGGTGCAGGGGCGGCCGCCGCTGCTCCTGCTCGACGACGTCTCGAGCGAGCTCGATCGCGACCGGAACGCGCGCCTCATGGCGTACCTGCGCGGCCTCGAGGGACAGGTGCTGCTCACCACGACCGACCCCTCGCTCGTCGCCACGGCGGCCGGCGACGCGGCGCGGTTCTACCGGGTCTCGGCGGGTGCCTTCGAACCCGTCTCCCGGGAGGCGTTCGAGTAGGCGAATTTCCCAGGCTTTCCGGGGGTTTTCCTGGGGTCTTTTCGCGTTGTGGGGACCCCCTCCGACGTGGTATCGATAGCCCCTCCCGAGAGCCGCCTAGCCGCGCGGATTCTCGGGGGATTTCCGCACTTTTTGCCCAAGATCCGAGGGCCGCGTGAGCGAGACGCCCGAGACGACCCCGAAGGCCGCGAAGCCGGCGGCCGACAAGCCCGAGAAGCCGACCAACGGCGCCGCGTCGCAGCCGGAGTACACGGCCGCGTCGATCACCGTGCTCGAGGGCCTCGAGGCGGTGCGCAAGCGGCCCGGCATGTACATCGGCCCGCCCGACGAGACGGGCATGCACCACCTCGTCTGGGAGGTCGTCGACAACTCGGTCGACGAGGCGCTCGCCGGCCACTGCAAGCGCATCGACATCACCGTCCACGTCGACAACTCGATCTCGGTCTCCGACGACGGCCGCGGGATCCCGACCGACATCCACCCGACCGAGGGCAAGCCCACGCCCGAGGTGGTGCTGACGATCCTCCACGCCGGCGGCAAGTTCGACAACGCCTCCTACAAGGTCTCGGGCGGCCTCCACGGCGTCGGCGTCTCGTGCGTCAACGCGCTCTCCGAGTACCTCGACCTCGAGATCGCCCGCGGCGGCAAGCTCCACCACCAGACCTACGCCCGCGGCGTGCCGACGAGCCCGCTCGAGGTCGTCGGCGAGGCGAAGCGCACCGGCACCCGGATCCGCTTCAAGCCCGACGTCGAGATCTTCGGTCCGCGCGAGTACAACTTCGACACCCTCGCCGGGCGCCTGCGCGAGCTGGCGTTCCTCAACGCCGGCCTGCACATCACCCTGCTGGACGAGCGCACCGGGAAGAGCCACGACTTCAAGTACGACGGCGGCCTGGTCTCGTTCGTCGAGCACCTGAACCGCAACAAGCAGGTGCTCTTCGACAAGCCGGTGCACGTCGAGGCCGAGGTCGAGCACGAGGGCCGCAACGTCCTCGTCGAGGTGGCGCTCCAGTACAACGACACCTACGACGACCTCACCTTCTGCTTCGCCAACAACATCAACAACCGCGACGGCGGCTCGCACCTCATCGGCTTCAAGGGCGCGCTCACCAAGACGGTCAACTCGTACGCCTCGAAGAACAACCTGTGGAAGGACCTCAAGGAGAGCCCCACCGGCGAGGACGCGCGCGAGGGCCTCACCGCGGTCATCTCCATCAAGCTGCCGAACCCGCAGTTCGACAGCCAGACCAAGCAGAAGCTCATCAACCCCGAGGTGAAGGGCATCGTCGAGGGCGTCGTCTACGACAAGCTCGGCACCTTCTTCGAGGAGAACCCGAACGTCGCCAAGCGGGTGGCCGCGAAGGTCGGCGACGCCGCCCGCGCCCGCATCGCCGCCCGCAAGGCGAAGGAGACGGTGCGGCGGAAGGGCGCCCTCGACACCGCCTCGCTGCCGGGCAAGCTCGCCGACTGCCAGGAGCGAGATCCGGCCAAGAGCGAGCTCTACATCGTCGAGGGCGACTCCGCAGGCGGCTCGGCGAAGCAGGGCCGCGACCGCCGGACCCAGGCGATCCTCCCGCTCCGCGGCAAGATCCTGAACGTCGAGAAGGCGCGCTTCGACAAGATGCTCTCGAGCGCCGAGATCGCCACGCTCATCACCGCCCTCGGCACCGGGATCGGCCGCGAGGACTACTCGCCCGACAAGGCGCGGTACCACTCGATCATCCTGATGACCGACGCCGACGTCGACGGCTCGCACATCCGGACGCTGCTGCTCACCTTCTTCTACCGGCAGATGCCGGAGCTGGTGGAGCGCGGCTTCCTCTACATCGCCCAGCCGCCGCTCTTCAAAGTGCAGAAGGGCAAGAAGGAGACGTACCTCAAGGACGAGCGGGCGCTCGACGAGTACCTCCTCGACATCGGCGTCCAGGCCGCGAAGGTGCTCACGCCGTCGGGCGAGCTCGGCGGCGAGAAGCTGAAGGCGTTCGCGCGCAAGGTGCTCGAGTACCAGGCGCTCCTCGCCAAGGTGGACCGGCGGCGCGACAGCCGCCTCGTCGACGCGGTGGTGATGGCGACCACCCTCGACCAGGCCTCGCTCTCCGACATGGCGAAGGTCGAGGAGGAGATGGGCAAGCTCGAGCCGTGGCTCGAGGCCCGCTCGCCGGAGATGCTGCCGCTGGTGGTGAAGGTGGCGAACGACGTCGAGCACAACTGCAAGAAGATCTCGGTGCACAGCCGCTCGATGGGCTCGCAGCGCGAGACCGTGCTCGACTACGCCTTCCTCGGCTCCTCGGAGCTCGGCGAGCTGCGGCGCCTCGCCGGCGAGTTCAAGGCGCTCGGCCCGGCGCCGTACACGGTCGACATCGACGGCTCGATGCACCCCACGCTCTCGATCCAGGGGGTCGTCGAGCTGGTGAAGCGCGAGGCGGCGAAGGGGCAGTCGATCCAGCGGTACAAGGGCCTCGGCGAGATGAACCCCGAGCAGCTCTGGTCCACCACCATGAACCCGGCGTCGCGCACGCTCCTGCAGGTGCGGGTCGACGACGCGGTCGAGGCCGACCAGATCTTCACGGTGCTCATGGGCGACGCGGTGGAGCCGCGCCGCGAGTTCATCGAGAAGAACGCCCTCGAGGTGCAGAACCTCGACATCTGACGCCGGCATCTGACGCACGGCGTCGAGCGGCGCGGTTGATCGAGCCCGGAGGGCGCGGGTAGAAGGGCGGCCTCACACAAGGAGCGCGGGCATGCTGCGGAGCTTCATCTCGGCGATCGACTTCCACGTCCCGGAGCGGGTGGTCACGAACCAGGACCTCACCCAGTGGATGGAGACGAGCGACGAGTGGATCCAGCAGCGCACCGGGATCCGCGAGCGCCGCTGGGCCGCGAGCCACGAGGGCGCCTCGGATCTCGCGCTCGAGGCCGCGAAGAAGGCGCTCGCCAAGGCCGGCAAGAAGCCGGAGGACGTGGACGCGATCGTCTACGCGACGCTCTCGCCCGACCACAACTTCCCGGGCGACGGCTGCTTCCTCGGCGCCAAGCTGGGCATCCCGGGCGTGCCGGCGATCGACATCCGGAACCAGTGCACCGGCTTCATCTACGGCCTCTCGGTGGCCGACGCCTGGATCCGCGCCGGGGTGTACAAGACGGTGCTCCTCATCGGCTCCGAGGTGCACTCCACCGGCCTCGACCTCTCCACCCGCGGCCTCGACGTGGCGGTGATCTTCGGCGACGGCGCCGGCGCCGCGGTGATCGAGGGCACCGAGGACCCGAACCGCGGCGTGCTCGCCATCGAGCTCCACGCCGACGGACGCCACGGCAACAAGCTGTGGACCGAGGCGCCGGCCTCCCGCTACCACCCGCGCCTCACCGCCGCGATGATGGAGGAGGGGAAGCACTTCCCGCGCATGGACGGCCCGCTCGTCTTCAAGCACGCCATCGTCAAGATGCCCGAGGTGATCCAGAGCGTGCTCGGCAAGGCTGGCGCGAAGGCCGAGGAGCTCAAGCTCTTCGTGCCCCACCAGGCGAACCTCCGCATCGCCGAGGCGGTCCAGAAGTCGCTGGGCTTGCGGGACGAGCAGGTCTACAACAACATCCAGAAGTACGGGAACACCACGGCGGCCTCGATCCCGATCGCGCTCACCGAGGGCGTCGAGGCGCGGGGCGTGAAGCAGGGTGACCTGGTGGCGCTGGGCGCGTTCGGCGCCGGCTTCACCTGGGCGTCGGCGGTGATGCGCTGGTAGGGGTTCCGAAGGGCTGTTGCGGCGTCGTCCAAGGGTAGGACAAGAGACTTTGAATCTCTTAATGCTGGTTCGAATCCAGCCGCCGCAATCACATCGTCGACGCGTGGGGGGAAAGGCATGGGGGTGCCTGGAACGCTCCTGGTGGTAGCGCTCGGAGACGTGAAGAGGTCGTGGCTCGAGGCCGCCGCCGGCGCGCCCGCCGCGATCCTCGGGCTCACGCCCAAGGGCGGCCCCGCGCTGTCGCAGCCGAAGTACGCCTTCAACCCCGAGCGCAACCAGCACCACGGCGCCGGGATCTTCCGCAAGATGCTGCAGGCCGCGCCGGCGCCGGCGAACGGGGTGGTGCTCGGCCTCGGCGACCTCGACCTCTTCGCCCCCGAGTCGAACTTCGTGCTCGGCGATCACGACCGCGACCTGCGCGCCTGCGTCATCGGCCTGCGGCGGCTGCTCGACCCTCACCACGAGGAGCGCTCGCGGAAGCGGATCGGCGCCGCCGCCGCCTGGGCGGTCGGCCGCGCCCTCGGCCTCTCCGACTGCGACGACCGCCGCTGCGCGCTGGCGTTCCCGGAGACGCCGGAGATCCTCGACGCCCGGAGCGGGATGCTCTGCGCCAGCTGCCAGTCGCAGCTCGGCCAGCCGTCGCTCCGCGCCTAGCGCGCGATGGCCCTCCCGTTCCACCTGTGCCAGCCGGGGGAGGGCGCGTCGTGCGGCGCGTGCTGCGGCCTCTACAACTTCCGCGACCGCACCCGGCCGGTGCTGGAGCAGGCGCTCCTCCGCCGCACGGCGATGGTGAAGCCGCTGCCGCGCACGCCCGAGGCGTTCTCCAAGGCGGCGCGTTCCTTGCGGCGCTGGGACGAGGCGCCGCTCTTCCCGCCGGTGCGGCTCTGCCCGCTCCTCGGCTTCGTCGACGAGGCGAAGACGCAGGTCGGCTGCCTCGCCCACCCGCTCCAGAACGACGGGATCGACCTGCGCGACTGCGGCGCCTACGACCGGAAGACCTGCCAGAGCTTCGAGTGCCCCTCGTTCCTCTGGCTCGACGCCGCGAAGGCGCGGCTCGTCCGCGCCGCCTGCCCGGACTGGTACGTCTACGGCCTGGTCATCACCGACGTCGAGCTCGTGCGCGGCACCGCGAAGCTCCTCGAGGAGGGCCGCGCCGGCCCGGTCGACCTCGACCGCCTGCGCACGATCCCGGCGGCGCTGGCCGCGGTCGCCGCGCTCTTCGCCCGGAAGGAGACGGCGCCCGGCGACCCGCAGCGCGGCGAGCGCTTCGGCCGCTTCGCCGTCGACGACCTCGGCGAGCCCGTCCCCCGCACCATCGACTACGAGTCGCTCGGCGCCGCCGCCGCCCCCGAGGACGACGTCGTGCTCTGCCTCGGCTACGCCCCCGCCACGCGGCGCGAGCTCGAAGATGCCCGCGCCCTCGTCCGCCGCCACGTCGCCGACGTCCTCGCCGCCTACGACGAAGGCCTCCTCAGCCTGCCGACCCCGAAGCCCGCCGAAGCCTGAAGCCCGGAGCCTCGGGACCTTCCGCGCCCGAAGCCTGCCGGAGCCTGGAGCCTGGAGCCCGGAGCCTGCTTCTCAAGCCGAAGCCCAGCTCTTCCCCGAGAGCATGTCCGGCGAAACCCCCGTCGCCGCCTGGTACGCGGCGTCGAAGAGCTTCTCCTCGTCGGTGCCGAGGACGAGCTTCGCGTCGAGCGTGGTCGGCAGCCAGGAGCCTTCCTTGAGCTCGGCCTCGAGCTGCCCCGGGCCCCAGCCCGCGTAGCCGAGGAGCAGCCGGAAGTCCTTCGGCTCCTGCCCGCCGATCACCGCGGTGAGCGCCTCGGGCCGGTTGCAGATGGCGAGGTCGTCGCCGCAGTCCACCTCGTCCTCGAAGGTGGCGAGGCGGCGCTCGTACAGCAGCCAGCCCGAGCGCGGCGCGACCGGGCCGCCGATCCGCGCCTGCCGCCGGAACGGCAGCGAGCCGGGGACCGACATCCCGTCCGGCACGAGCTCGGCGGCGGTGAGCAGCTGGCCCACCGCGGCGACGGCCTCGCCGTTCAGCACCCAGCCGAGCGCGCCGTCCTCCTCGTGGCGGGCGAGCAGGACGACCGTCCGCTCGAAGTTCGGATCACCGAGCTTCGGCGCCGCGAGGAGGAGGCACGGAGCGATCGAGGAGAAGCCCATGGCCGATGGTACCGCGCGCGCCGGGTCGGCGGGAGGCGCCGGCGCGCCAGGCGTCCGCCCCCGCTGACCCGAACCCCGCGTCGCGGGCGCGGATTCCGCCTACGCGGGGGTCTCGGCCTTGGTCTCCTCGGCCGGCGCCGGCGCGTCGCGGACGATCGGCAGCTTCAGCGAGCCGGCGACGAGCTCGGCGATGTCCTTCACCTGCACGCCCTCGACGTTCAGCTCGTTGACGCCGTCGCGGATCATCACCAGGCAGAACGGGCAGGAGGTGGCGATCGTCTTGGCGCCGGTGGCCACCGCCTCCTTGACGCGGTTCTGGTTGATGCGGGTGCCGAGCTTCTCCTCCATCCACATCCGGCCGCCGCCCGCGCCGCAGCAGAAGCTCTGCCGCTTCGAGCGCTCCATCTCCACGACCTTCAGCTTCGGCACGCCGGCGAGCGCGGCGCGGGGCGCGTCGTACTCGTCGTTGTGGCGGCCCATGTAGCAGCTGTCGTGGAAGGTCACGAGCTCGTCGAAGCCCTCGCTCGGCTTGATCCGGCCGTCCTTGAGCAGCTCGGCGATGAGCTGGCTGTGGTGCTTCACCTCGTACTTCCCGCCGAGCTGCGGGTACTCGTTCTTGAGCACGTTGAAGCAGTGCGGGCACTGGCTGAAGATCTTCTTCACGCTGTGCGCGGAGAACGTCTCGATGTTCGTCTGGGCGAGCGTCTGGAAGAGGTACTCGTTGCCCATGCGGCGCGCCTGGTCGCCGTTGCAGGTCTCGGCGTTCCCGAGGATGGCGAAGTTCACCTTCGCCTCCTTCAGGATCGAGGCGAGGGCGCGGGTCACCTTCTTCTGCCGCTCGTCGTAGGAGCCGGCGCAGCCGACGAACCAGAGGTACTCGAAGCCCGGGTTCGACTCGACCGTCGGCACCTCGAGCCCCTCGGCCCAGTCCTGCCGCGAGGTGGCGCCGAGGCCCCAGGGGTTGCCCTGGTTCTCCATGCCCTTGAAGACGCGGGTCACCTCCGCGGGGAACTCGCTCTTCACGAGCACCTCGTGGCGCCGCATCTCGGTGATCCGCGGGATGTTCTCGATGAACACCGGGCAGGCGGTCTCGCACCAGCCGCACATGGTGCAGGCCCAGATGGTGTCGGGCGAGATCACCTCGGGCACGAGGTCGGGGAGCTGCTCGCGATCGCCGCCCTCGTTGACGTGCTCCATCACCTCGACGAGGTGGCTGCGGATGGTCTTGTTGAGGCCCTTGTGGGTGAGCGGCTTCTGGGTCTGGTAGGTCGGGCAGTTGGTCTGGCAGCGGCCGCACTCGGTGCACGAGTAGACGTCGAGCGCCATCTTCCAGGTGAGCTCGTCCGCCTTCTGGATGCCGAAGGTCTCCGAGGTCTCGAGGTCGACCTTCGACGGCCGGTACTGCTTCGGGAGCCGCTGGTGGAGCACGTTCCCGAGGCCGGTGATGACGTGGAAGTGCTTCCCGAGCGGCAGGAAGTTCAGGAAGACCAGGATCTGGATGCAGTGCGCCCACCACGCGGCGATCCCGATCGTGGTCGCGGTCGCCGGCGCGACGCCGCTCGCGTTCCAGAGGGCGAGGCCGATCGAGCCCGCCGGGTGCAGCCAGTGGTAGGTGCCGCCGCCCACGTAGAGCAGCGAGGAGTCGAAGGCGACCTCGGTCACCATCAGGCCGATGATCATCCCGAGGATGAAGATCGCCTCGCCGCTCCGGGTCATCCGGTCCGGCTTCACGAACAGCCGGAGGAACAGGAAGTAGGAGGCGCCGGCCATGGCGCCGAGCACCACCAGGTCCTTGAGGAACAGGTAGGTCTGGCCGACCGGGTTGTCCGGGCCGAGGAACGGCAGGTGGAAGTCGAACCCGGCGAACGCCATGCCGATGAGCGTCACCGTGCGCAGCGCGAGCACCACGAAGGCGCTGAAGATGAGCACGTGCGCGAAGCCCGGGACGAACTCCTCGGGATCGACGAGGCGCTTCTGGCCGAAGCCGAACTTGAGCAGGCGCACGACGCGGGCGCCGAGCTCGTCGAAGCGATCCTCGCTGTCGCCCTTGAGCCGGAGGAGGAGCTGCATCCGCGGCAGCATGCTCATCCCGAACAGGCCCAGGGCCGTGACCAGGAGGCAGGCCATGAGGATGGGCGTGAGCGCGATCTCGGGCATGGTGCGTCCTCGCTGGAGCGGAGAGCTCGCGGGAAAGTAGCCGCCCACGACGCGATGCGCAAGGACGGCAACGCCGCGTCCTCGCGGGGAAAATCCGGTGTTCGCGCCGCTTAAATGCGAAGGGCCGGGTCGCCCCGGCCCTCCACACGTCTCAGCTCACGGCTTCGTTACGGCGTCGGCGCGCCGGTGAAGAACACCTGGAAGACGACGCCCGCGCTCGGAGCCGCCTGCTGCGTCGGCTGCGAGAAGGTGACGCCGGTCTTCTCGGCGGTGTAGGCCGCGATGCCCGCGTGGGTCGAGATGAACGTGCCGTAGGCGCCCGTCCGCTCGGTGCCGTTGTCCTCGAACGTGGCCGGAACCGCGCCGTCCTGGAGGAACAGGATCGAGGCCGGGTCGGCGCCCTGGGCGGTCACGCCCACGTCGTCCATCGGGCCGGGGCCCGCGGTGACGTCGAGCGCCATGCCGAGGATGTAGCCGCTGGCGTCGTCCACGGTGCCCGGGAAGCTCGCCTCGAGCGCGCCGTTCGCGAGCTCGGTGACGGCGAAGACCGGCGCGCCGGCGATGTCCTGGTCGCACGGCGCGACGCAGAGGCCCATCGTCGAGGCGACCCAGCCCGAGGCCGGCATCGTCGGCGACACGGTCACCACCAGGCCGAGCGGCACGTTGGTGACGTCGACGAAGAGCGTGAACGCGCCGGTCGCGTCGGTCATGGTCTGGCCGACGACGCCGGCCGCCGGGTTGCCCGGATCGGCGAGGCGCGCCACCGGCTCGATCACCGTGATCGCCATGGTGTCGGGGGTCGGCGCCGCGACGCCGGCGGCGGTGTGGATCGCGCCCGCGAACGGGTTCACCGCGACCTGGCCGGTCACCTGCACGAAGGTGTGCATGCAGTCGGCCGAGCAGCGGTCGCCGTCGGCGGTGTTGCCGTCGTCGCAGACCTCGTCGCCCTCGACGTTGCCGTCGCCGCAGGTCACGACCGCCTCGATCTGGCAGGTCTGGTCGCAGCCGTCGCCGGAGGTGGTGTTGCCGTCGTCGCAGGTCTCGCCGGCGTCGACGGTGCCGTTGCCGCAGGAGGGCGGGGCCGCCGGGGCGAGGAAGAGCACCTGGAACGCCACGCCGGACGAGCTGCCGACGGTCGCGCTCTCGGTGATGAAGTCGGTGCCGGCCTTCTCGACGGTGAGGGTCTTGATGCCGTCCGGCTTGAAGACGAACGCGCCGGTCTCGCCGCTGGTCAGCTCGGTGCCGGTGTCGGTCAGGTCGGCGCCGATGAAGGTGAGGTCCGCCCCCGGGGCGGTCACCGAGGCGTCGGCGATCGGGGTGCCGTTGGTGTCGATCACGGCGCCGAAGACGAAGCCCTCGGTGTCGGAGATGAGGACCGGGTCCGCGGCGAGCGCCGTCTGGAGCTCGGCGACGTACGCGGTCGGCATCACGTAGGTGCCGAAGTCGGCGATGTCCGCCGAGCAGTCCGGCGCCGGCGCGGAGGCGCCCGGCTGGCAGACGCCCATCGTCGAGGTGACGATGACCGGATCGGCGCCGTCGTCGGAGACGGTGAGGACCATGCCGAGCGAGATGTCGGTGGTCTCGACCATGCCGAGGTCGTAGGAGCCGTCGGCGCCCGCGGTCGCGGTGGCGAGGGTGGCGTTCGGGTCACCGGCGAGCGACTTGATCGGGTCGACCGCGCGGACGGTGAGGCCCTCGACGGCCGGCGCCGCGATCCCGTTGAGCGCGTAGTGGCGCGCGACCACCGGGTTCAGCGTGACGTTGCCGGAGATGGCGATGAAGGTGTGCATGCAGTCGGCGGAGCAGGCGTCGCCGTCCGCGGTGTTGCCGTCGTCGCAGGCCTCGGGGGCCTCGACGGTGCCGTTGCCGCACTCGCCCTCGGGGAGGGTGCAGTCGGCGTTGCAGGCGTCGCCGTCGACGGTGTTGCCGTCGTCGCACTCCTCGCCCGGATCGATGATGGCGTCGCCGCAGACGCCGCCGTCGCCGCCCGAGCCGCCGGAACCGCCCGAGCCGCCGCCGCCGTCACCGGAGGGCGTGTCCTCGCCCTCGTCGTCGCACGCGACCGCCATGGTGGCGAGCAGCGCGCAGCACAGAATGCTCCCGAACTTCTTCATGTCTCGTTCCTCTCCCGCGGCGCTCTCGTGATGAGGGGGCGCCGTCCCCAGTCCCACCGATCGGACGACCGGCGGAAAAGGCGCGAAACTACACGCCTCTTCGCTCGCCCGTCAAGGAGGCGGGCGACCGCGGGTGAGGATCGTTCAGAACTGGTTGAAGCGCAGCGTCACGCCGGCGGTGAGGATGTCGTAGCTCGTCTCGTACGCGCCGTTGCCGACGACGTTCGGGTTCGTGCCCGGATCGGTCACCGTCTGCTTCAGCGTGCTCTCGTCGACGACCAGGTCGGGCTGGAACACGTGGGCGTACGCCACGTTGATCTCGACCGCGCGGATCGGCCGGACGCCGAGGCCGGCGGTGAGCACGTGCCGGTCGCCGAAGTTCGCGAAGTCGATGCTCGCGGTCTGCTCGGGGATGGCGTTGGTCTCGTAGATGTAGCCGGCGCGCACCGCCACCGGGTCGATCACCGCCACCTCGGCGCCGAAGCGGAGCGCGTGCACGTCCTCCCAGTCCTTCTGGATGTGGATGGCCGGGACGTCCATGACGATCTCGGCGCCGCTCGCCGGGTTGGTCGCGGTGGTGGAGATGTCGGGCGTCACCACGATCTCGTCGACGACGCTCCAGCCCTCCCAGACGTAGTCGAGCTCGACGTCGGCGGTGCGGCCGAGCAGCTCGGTGAGGTCGTAGCGGGCGCCGACCCGGAGCACCGGCGCGAGGGTGAGCTCCATCTCGGTGGTGTTGCCGTCCACCACCACCTGGAAGTCCTCCATCATCTGCGTCCGGTCGATCTCGAGCGTGCCGCTGCCGTGGATCGGCACCGGCGGCCGGAACGACGCGCCGAGGGAGAGGCCGTGGAACGGCCCGGCGAGCACGCCGAGGATCCCGGTCACGCCCGGATCGCCCTTCACGTCGACCTTCGCCGGCGCGTCCCAGTAGGTGTTCTCGTAGACCTGGTCGTTCGGGTACGCGCAGGGCGGGTTTTCGGGGTCGCGCTGGATCTCCGGGCAACGCCGGCTCTGGTCGATCGCCCGGAGCTGGCCGTTCGGGTAGTTCCAGCCCACCTGCTCGAACGACACCGACGAGTAGACGTACTGGAGCGAGACGCCGACCGAGAGCCAGTCGACGATCTGGTACGACGCGGCGACGGTCGGGTAGATGATGAGGATGTCGTTCTCGACCAGCTGGTACCGGTTCGCCGCGCCGGGATCGGTGCTGGTCGGATCCTCCTCGAGCAGCCCCGCGTCGCCGCGGGTGGAGGCGGCGCCCTTCGGCTCGTTGAACTTGTAGCGGCCGACCGCCGGCGGGCCGTAGCCGCCGATCGCCACGGCGAAGCCCTTCATCGGACCCTCGGCGAAGCCGTAGGAGAGGGCGCCGAACGGCGCGATGTACGCGCCGGCGCTGTTCTTCACCGGGTCGCCGATCGGCGTGCCCGGGGGCGCCGGATCGCGGCCGCCCGCCGGGTCGTCGACGAACCCGGCGCCGCCCGGCGCGTGGCGCTGGAACGTCACGTTGTGGAACGCGAAGTTCGAGTCGAGGGTCAGCCGCAGGCCCGAGAGCCGCGAGAGGCCCGCGGGGTTGTAGTAGATGGCCTCGCCGCTGTCGGCCTTGGCGACGAACGCGCCGCCGCGGCCGAGCGCCTCGGTGCCGTTGTCCGGATAGTCCATGCCGCCGGCCCGGGCCGCGCCCGGCGCCAGCAGGACGAGCGCAAAGGCGGCGCCGAGACACCCGCGTGCGTTCCGCATCGAGGCTCCCTCCGAAGCTGTCGAAGTCGAGCCTCACTCTTGCTGGGGCCGCGTGGCTTTTCAACCGGCGCGTGCGACGCGCTACCGCGCGCCCGCCCAGCCCGAGGCCTGGGCGTTCGCGAACGAGATCGCGTGCGAGACGATCGCGGTGGCGATGTCGAGGCCGGTGGCGCGCTCGAGCCCCTCGAAGCCGGGGCTCGAGTTCACCTCCATGATCTTCGGGCCGGACGCGCTCTCCAGCATGTCGACGCCGGCGACCTCGAGGCCGAGCACCCGCGCCGCCTGCACCGCGATGTCGCGGTCGCGCGCCGACAGGTCCACCGGCGCGCCCTCGCCGCCGCGGTGGATGTTGGAGCGGAACTCGCCCTTCACCTTGGCGACACGGCGCATGGCGCCGACCACCTCGTTGCCGACGACCAGCGCGCGCACGTCCTTGCCCTTCGACTCGGCGATGAACTCCTGGAGGAGGATCTCCTGGTCGAGGGTCCACATCGTCTCGAGGATCGAGTCGAGCTCGGCGCGGCTGTGGGCGATCATCACCCCCACGCCCTGCGTGCCCTGGAGCAGCTTCACGATGCAGGGCAGGCCGCCGATCTTCTCCACCGCGAGGTCGATCTCGCGGCTCTCCCGCATCATCACCGTCCGCGGGATGTCGATGCCGAAGCGCGAGAGCAGCTGCAGCGAGCGCAGCTTGTCGCGGCTGCGCTGGATGGGCACCGAGTTGTTGAGCACCGGCACGCCCATCATGTCGAACTGGTTCACCACCGCCAGGCCGTAGCTCGTGATCGAGGCGCCGATGCGGGGGATCACCACGTCGACGCCCCGCACCTCCTCGCCGCGGTAGAAGAGCCGCGGCTCGCCCTTCGAGAGCATGCAGTCGCAGCGGAGGGTGTCGAGGACGCGCACCTCGTGGCCGAGGCGCCGGCCGGCCTCGACCATCCGCCGGGTGGTGTAGAGCGTCTCCTTCCGGGAGAGGATGGCGATGCAGCGCTTCTCGCCCGGGCCGAGCCTCGCGACCGGCGCGCGCCGGAGCTTCTTGCGGGCCTTGGGAGCGCGCTTCTTCGGCGTCCGCGCTCGCTCGGCTGGTGATCCTTCGGGGCGGGAGGCCTTCGGCTCGCGGCTCTTCGACATGGGGCGGGAGGGCGCGGATGCTACACCCCCGCCGATCGATCCGCTATCCTCGGCGCCCCAACGGACTCTCTCTGTGGAGCGTCATGCCCGGGCCGTTCGAGCGCAGCGACGAGGACGAGATCGTCACCAACCCCGGCACCGGGGAGATCCCGCACGACGCCGACGTCGCCCCGGTCGACCACGTCACCGCCACCCGCACCCTGGTGGTGGAGACGCGCACCACCCTCAAGGTGCGGCGCTGCCGCCTCGAGATCGTCCAGGGCCCCAACACCGGCAAGGTGCTCGTCTCCGAGAAGGAGCGGATGCGGGCGGGCTCGCACCTGTCGAACGACCTGGTCCTCGACGACCGCACCGCCAGCCGGCACCACTTCGAGGTGCAGTACACCGACCGCGGCTACCTGCTCGTCGACCTGAACTCGACCAACGGCACGCTGCTCGAGGGGCGGCGCACCGAGCGCGCGTACCTGTCGAGCGGCTCGCAGATCAAGGCCGGCAGCACCGTGGTGGTCTTCACGCCGCTCGACGAGGAGATCGCGATCGAGCCCGATCGCGACGGCGTCCTCGGCGAGATGATCGGCAAGAGCGTGAAGATGCGGCAGATCTTCGGGCTCGTCCGCAAGATCGCGCCGATGGACGTGTCGGTGATCATCCAGGGCGAGACCGGCACCGGCAAGGAGCTCGCCGCCAAGGCGATCCACGACGGCAGCCCGCGGGTGAAGGGCCCGTTCGTCGTCCTCGACTGCGGCGCCATCCCGCCGAACCTGATCGAGAGCGAGCTCTTCGGCCACGAGAAGGGCGCGTTCACCGGCGCGGTCGGCTCGCGGCCCGGCGCCTTCGAGCGCGCCAACGGCGGCACGATCTTCCTCGACGAGCTCGGCGAGCTCCGGGTCGACCTGCAGCCGAAGCTGCTCCGCGTCCTCGAGAACCGCGAGGTGCGCCGCGTCGGCGGCAACCAGGTGATCGAGGTCGACGTCCGCGTCATCGCCGCCACCAACCGCGACCTGGTGAAGGAG
Source organism: uncultured Myxococcales bacterium (assembly GCA_964504805.1). Classification (GTDB taxonomy): domain Bacteria; phylum Myxococcota; class Myxococcia; order Myxococcales; family Vulgatibacteraceae; genus CAZDGH01. The sequence goes on from CAZDGH010000002.1 coordinate 33,834, forward strand.
GTCGAGGCCGGCAACTTCCGCGAGGACCTCTACTTCCGCCTCTCCGTCATCAACGTGCAGCTCCCGCCGCTCCGGCAGCGCCGCGACGACATCCCCCACATCATCAAGAGCCTGATGGGGAAGCCGGACATCGTCTCCCGCCACGGGCGGAAGCGCTTCACCCCCGCGGCGATGTCGCTGCTGATGTCGTACGGCTGGCCCGGCAACATCCGCGAGCTCGTCAACGTCGTCCAGCACGTGCTGACGTTCTCCGAGGGCGACGAGATCGACGTCCCGAACCTCCCGCCGCGCTTCCAGGGGCAGGAGAAGCAGGCGCCGGTGCCGTTCAACGAGCACCTCTCCTTCAAGGACGCGAAGGAGCAGCTCCTCGAGACCTTCGAGCGGGAGTACCTCGCCTCGATCCTCAAGCGCTGCGAGGGCAACATCTCGCGCGCGGCCCGGGAGAGCGGGCTGCACCGCAAGTCGATCGAGCGGCTGGTGAAGAAGTACCAGCTCGACACCCGGGCGCTGAAGGGCCGCACACCCTAGCGCCGGGCCGGCCAAAGATCCGAGGGCCAGCCAAGCACCGGGAAGCACGACGCTTTCCTCGGCGTGGTGCGTGTGCGCACCAGCTCCCACCCGCCGCTGCCAAGCGGCTGGCCGGTCCGCGGGCCAACCCCGCGAAAATCTTCGAGTCCGATCGACCGATGGGACCCCCGGCGCCGGTTGCGTAGCGTGGCACTCGTCCCAGGGAGGATGGTCCCGATGAACCGCTTCGAGCGCGAGCGCGGACAGGCAGCCGTCGAGACGGCGATCGTCATGCCGCTCATGGTGTTCCTGGTTCTCGCCATCATCCAGTTCAACCTGATGTGGCAGGCGAAGCTCCTCACCAAGTACGCCGCGTTCCAGGCGGTGCGGGCGGGCTCGCTGCACAACGGCAAGCGGTGGCCGATGCAGAAGGCCGCGCTGGCGGTGGTGCTGCCGACGATCGGCGACCGCACCGGCCTCGGCGCGGTGCAGCCGACGTCCGACGCCGGGGCCTTCACCACCAAGTACCTCGGGGTGGCGGCGACGCCGGTGCTGAACAACATGCTCCCCGGCGTGCCGATCGTCGACCTGAGGATCTGCAGCCCGACCAGCGGCTCGATCCGGGCCGCCGACAAGCTCGGCGGCGAGGAGATCGACTTCGACGACCCCTTCGCCAGCTCCCTCGGCGGCAGCGGCTCCGGCTCGCAGACGGACGTGCAGAACTTCCGCCGCGGCCGCCTCAGCATCCAGGTCGTCTACAACTACCGGATGCCGATCCCGTTCGCGAACCAGGTGATCCACCGGATCTGGATGGGCCAGGAGCTGACCTCGACGCTCCGCCTCAAGCCGGACTCGCCGCTGCCGGCGATCCCGAACTCGAACCTCACCCAGTTCCCGATCCTCGCCGGCGCCGCCATGGCCGGGACGTACATCATCCCGATCCGCTCGGAGTACTCGATGCGGATGCAGTCGAACCTGTTCACCGAGGACTCCGACGTGAACCTCCCGGCGAACGCGACCGACGAGTGCATCACCTACCGGAACAACGGCTGAGCGAGGACGCGATGACCCTCTACACCCGCCTCCAGCAGCACCGCCGCCGGCAGCAGGGCCAGACGCTCGTCCTCGGCGCCGTCACCATGGTGCTGATCGCCCTGATGATGATGCTCACCCTGAGCGTGGGCAACGCCACCCACGAGCGCATCCGGCTCCAGGCGCACACCGACGCGGTGGCGTACTCCAAGGCCGTCGAGGTCGCGCGGGCGTTCAACTACTTCGCCTACTCGAACCGGGCGATCGCCGGGGTGATGATCTCGATGGCGTCCATCCACTCGTGGATGACGCTGGCCTCGCTGGTGCCGGACATCTGGACCGCCGGCTCCTGGGCCTGGCTGTTCGTCGCGCTCACCGAGCTCGGCAAGATCTGTATGCACACGTGGTGCACGGGCTTCCAACACATCGTGCACATGGTGCAGGCGTTCCGATCGATGAGCCAGTTCCGGCAGGAGGCGAACAACAAGCGGAACCAGCTACGAACACTCGACCAACGCTTCAACAACGTGATGCAGGCGCTGAACCTCGCCATCACCACGCTGCGCGCGTCGCAGCTGTCGGTGAAGGCCGGCATCATCTACCAGATGACCGTGCAGTCGAACTGGGGCGGCGGCAACAACGGCCTCAAGGAGAAGAACGGCCGGAACATCTCCGAGAACAACAACCTCTTCGACGGCGCGAACCTGCTGATGATCAACCAGGCCTTCGACGACGACGAGACGCGCAAGCGCACCGAGCTCGCGGAGATGGCGAACGGCTCCCGCTTCACCTCGCTGATGTGGGGCGGCCCGAACCCGATCTTCAAGCACTGGCTCTCCAGCCGCGGCATCATCGAGCAGAACTTCGCCTTCCTCGGCGTGATGGCGCCGATGGGCCAGTTCCGGAACCAGGGCTCGCTCACCGTGCAGTTCTCCGCGGTGATCCCGTTCGGCACCGGCCGCACCCGCTGGACGATGAACGGCAACGGCGCGAACGTGGTCCGCAACAGCGACAACCACAACCGGAAGAACCAGGGCCTCGCGCTCTCGTCCTACGACTCGGGCGGCATGCTGATCATGCTCACCGACTGCACCGAGCACTTCCCGTCGATGGGCTTCTGGTTCTACGAGCTCTCGAACGGCGCCTTCCTCCGCTCCGACTCGCAGGGCAACGGCCAGCACACGCCGAACCAGGTGCACCAGGGCCAGCACCAGGTGAACAGCTGCTTCCGGGACGGCTCGTGCTTCACCAAGTTCGCGGCGGGCCGGAACCTCGAGTACGACGGACCCGGCGCCGACGGCCACGGCGTGAACCACCAGTTCCACAACCAGCCGTTCGTCTACGCGTCGTCGAAGCTGAACCTCCGCAACCTGGAGGCGAACACCGCCGGCAACTCGTCGCCGGGCGCCGCGGACTCGAAGAAGCCGTGGGAGCTGACCAACGACGGCAAGGTGAGCATCGCCACGCCCACGGGCGCGGGCGAGGTCCACATCTCGCCGTCCGGCGAGGCGGCGGCGATCTCGAAGGCGATGGTCTACTACCACCGACCCGGCGAGTGGCGAGAGACACCGAACTTCTGGAACCCGTTCTGGCGCGCCAAGCTCCACCCGTTCAACACCACCGACGCGGCCATGGCCGGCGGCATCGCGGCGGGCGGGATCGGCGGCGCGGTGCCGGCCCTGGTGGTGCCATGAGGAACCACCGGGAAGAGCAGGGCGGCGCCGCGGTCGAGCTCGCCATCCTGATGCTGATCATCGTGCCGGTGCTGCTCTACACCCTGATGATCAACGACCTGATGCGGCACCGCCTCGACCTGCAGGAGGCGGTCACCACGTCGGCGTGGGACTACACCACCCTCAACTACAACGGCCTGTCGACGAACCAGGTCAAGACCGCGAACCAGACGCTCCAGGCGATCTGGTGCGACCACTCCGGCGTCATCGACGGCGACGACCCGCAGGCGGACTGCGACAGCTCGAACGGCGACGACACCTACCACAAGGGCCAGGTGGTGGCGGCCCACGGCTGCTGGAAGGCGAGCGACGCGCAGATCGTCAGCTGCAACATCGAGACGAACTTCCGGCAGAACGCGCTCAACCCCACCGGCATCGACATCATCTTCAACCGGGCCCGGAGCTTCCAGACCGGCGGTCGCGTCGTCTGCAACGCGAGCCTCGCCGTCTACAACAACCTCATCCCGAAGGAGTTCCTCACCCAGTGGTCCGAGGTCGACATGACCGACAAGGACCGCCAGGAAGGGCCCCAGCTCCAGTCCGGCGCCGACCTCCACGACAACACCGGCGACCCGCACTGGACCTACCGCTACTCGTACGCGCTGCAGACGGACACCTGGGCGATCCACGCGGGCCGCGCCCACGACGGCGGTCGCTACAAGAACTCGAACGAGACCAGCCACTCCGGGCGCCGCGGCGGCGACGTCCGCGACTCCGACCAGGACCACACGCAGTTCAAGCGGTCGAAGCACATCCACGACAACCCGCTGCTCATCGGGCCTGCCGCCCTGGCGACGACCGCGTTCTTCGCCACGGCGTACCAGAACCGGATCTTCTTCCCGGCGCTGCACCCGATGGGCGCGAGCATCCCCGGCGTCTTCGAGATGACGGCGCGGCCGCAGCCGGAGACCCACAACCGCCCCGACGGCAACAACTACTACTCGACGCCGTACCGCTACATCGACACCAACAACTCCCACTACGACCGCGTCTACCAGGACCGGAACGGCGGCGGGAACAACGTGCGCGGCTACTACCTCGGCTGCCGCCAGCCGGCGTGGGGCGGGGGGTGCAACAATGGCTGACCCGAAGCGCCGCACCGGGCCGCTCGTCGTCGGCGCCGGCCTCGTCCTCGTCCTCGCCGTCGGCATCGCCCTCGACCGCCCGAAGCAGGCGGAGGCCGCGGCCGAGGAGCCGCCGCCGGCGCCCGACGAGGGGCAGGCGCTCCGCGAGCTCTACTTCCCGAAGCACCCGAAGGAGATCGCCATCCCCGGCCTCGGCACGATCACCGCCAACAAGGTCGAGCTGAAGCCGGGCGCGGGCTACGTCGAGGCGCCGGTCGAGGAGGTCTACTTCTGGTACCTCGAGGCGATGCAGGGCGAGGACCGCACCTCCTACGGCGAGCTCAACCTCAACGGCCTCTCCTGGGTCGCGTACGCGCAGAAGGACGAGCCGATGCACCCCCGGACCCTCGGCCTGGTGCCGCAGGGGAACGGGACGCTGGTGTTCTCGACCACGGCGAACGCCCAGCCGCTCTCGGAGGAGGGTGAGCTGCCGCCCGACCTGCCGCACCCGGACGGCGCCAAGAACGTCTTCTCGATCGACTCCGGCGGCGGCCAGCGCACGGTGCGCTACGACGTGCCGATGAAGCCGGGCGAGGCGCGGGCGCACTTCGACCGGGCGCTGCCGGCGGCCGGCTGGGAGTCCAAGGGCGCGCTGCCCCGCGCGGGCGAGAACCCCGAGATGGTACGCTTCGATCGCGACGGTCGGTCGCTGATGATCTCGATCGAGAGCGGTCCCGAGAGCGGGACCGCGGCGGTGACGCTGGTGACGCTGGGCGCGATGGAATGAGGCGCGCCAAGGAGCTTCGGATGCGGATGAACGTGTCGACCTTCCTCGCGGCCGCCGTGGCCGCGGTGGCGCTGTGGGCGCCCTCGCTCGCGTCGGCGGACAAGTGCGCCGACGAGTGCAAGCAGATGGTCGTGGAGTGCAAGAAGGGCTGCAAGATGGTGCCGATGGGTCCGGAGGCGAAGGCCGCCTGCCCGGAGCAGTGCTCCAAGACCGAGTCGAAGTGCGTGGAGCTCTGCAAGTCGGGGGCGTTCGACGATCCCAGCAAGGTGCCCGCGCACGACGATCACGGCCACCACGAGTAGCGGCGGGTGACGGCCGTCCTCGCGCTCGCCCTCGTGGCGGGCGCAGCCGCCGGGGCGCCCGTCGCGCCCGGCGGCCTGCCGGTCGAGCCCGACGAGAAGCGGGTCTCCGTCTTCTCGGACGAGGTCGAGCGGCTCCTCAAGAAGAAGCTCTGTCCCGCCTTCGCGGCGGACGCGCGGCTCGCGGCGGAGCACCTCGCCGCGGAGCTCGAAGCCACCGATCCACGAGCTGCGACCGCGACGACGCTGGCCGAGGCGCCCTACCGCGTGGAGGAGCGCACCTTCGCGCCGCCGTCGCGGCGGAGCGCCGTGGAGGTGGCGGCGTCGCTCGAGGCGTACCTCGCGCCGCTGGCGATCCGCGGGCGCTGCTCGGTGGGCTTCCACCGCTTCGTGGTCGCGAAACGTCCGGCGCTCGTCGCCGCGGCAGGCTTCGAGCTGCTCGTCGCCGGGCAGGCCGCCGACGGCAGCCGGGTGCAGGACTCGGGGCACGTCGAGCTCGAGCTCGAGCGGGTGGGGAAGGGCGGCGCGGCGCGGTGGGTGGTGACGCGGCTCGCGCTCGGGCCGCGCCTCCGGGTGGTCGCGCCCCACCTCCGCTTCACCGAGGTGACGAACGAGGCGGGCCTCGCGGCGAGCTTCCCGGAGCGGGCGCTCGACCTGAAGCTCGACTCGCCGAACTTCTCCTCCGACGATCTCGACCGCGGCGGCGTCGCCATCGGCGACGTGGACGGCGACGGCGACCTCGACCTCTTCGTCGTCGCCGACGGGCCCGACCTGCTCTACCTCGCGAAGCCGGACGGCACCTACGAGGACGTGGCGGCGAAGGCGGGCGTCGCCGACCCCGGCAACGGCCGCGGCGCGCTCCTCGCCGATCTCGACGGCGACGGCGACCTCGATCTGGCGGTGGCGAACCGCTCCCGCGACGGCCGGCTCGGGCGGCTCAACCTCTACGAGAACCTGGGCGGCGCGCGGTTCCGGCTGGCGGCGACGCCGGGCGGGGCCACCACGCGGGAGCTCATGCACCTCGCCGCCGGGGACGTGGACGGCGACGGCGACCTCGACCTCCACGTCGCCATCTACGGGAAGACGGCGGGCGCGTACCCGACCGATCTGCTCGAGGACCGGGACGGCGCGCCGGACTGGCTGCTCGTCAACGAGGGCGGCTTCCGGTTCGAGGAGCGCGCGCAGGCGTGGGGCGTCGCCGATCGCGGCTGGACGCTCTCCTCGGCGCTGGCCGACCTCGACGGCGACGGCCGGCCGGAGCTCGTCGCCGCCGACGACTTCGGGCGCAAGCGGCTCTACCGGAACGACGGCGGCAAGCGCTTCGTCGACGTCTCCGACGCCGCCGGGCCGGGCCGCGAGCGCGCCAACGGCATGGGCGTCGACATCGCCGACGTCGACGGCGACGGCGAGCTCGACCTCTACTTCGCCAACATGCACTCGAACGCCGGGCAGCGGCTCGTCTCCGGCCTCGTCGGCGTGCCCGGCTGGCTCAAGGAGCGCATCGACCGCGCCTCGCAGGGCAACACCTTGTGGCGCGGCAAGGGCGGGCTCTCCTTCGAGGAGGCCGGGGAGGAGCTCGGCGTCGCCGACGGCGGCTGGGCCTACGGCGTCATGCTCTTCGACGCGCAGAACGACGGCGGGGCGGACGCGCTCTCGCCTTGCGGGTTCCTGACGAGGCCCGACGAAGCCGATCTTTGAATGCCCTACTGGCGCCTGGTCCTGGCGTCCCAGAAACGACCGAATAGCCTGATCGGCCAGATGATGGACGCGCCGGTGCGGCTCGCGACCACGTCGTTCTCGGGCCGCGAGCGCGACCGGCTCTTCACCCGGCTCGTCCCGGGGCGGCCGTTCGTCGACGTGGCGGCGATCTCCGGCGTGGACCTCTCCGGCGACGGGCGCAGCGCGGTGGCCGCGGACCTGGACGGCGACGGCGACCTCGACCTGGTGGTGCGGGAGCAGCAGGCGCCGAAGCTGCACCTGTTCCGCAACGACGGGCCCTCGGGCGGCAGCGTCGAGGTGCGGCCGAAGGGCAAGCGCGGGCCGGCGATGGCCACGGTGATCGCGGTCGCCGGCGGGCGGGTGCAGGCGCGGCCGGTGCTGTACGGCCACGGCTACCTCGCCCAGGGCCCGGCCACGGTGCACGTGGGCCTCGGCGCCGCCGAGGCGGCGGAGCGGATCGAGGTCCGCTTCGCCTCGGGCGCGGTGGCGGTGGCGCGCGACGTCCCCGACGGCTCGGTCGTCGAGGTCGTCGACGGCGAGGCGCCGCGGATCGTGCCGCGGCCGCCGGCGCGTCCGCTGGCGCCGGCGAAGAAGGCGGCGGGCGGCGCCGCCGCGCCGCCGCTCGACGCGCTGGTGGCGGCGGTCGATCCGGCAGGCCGCGACGGGCTGGGAGCGGCGCTCGCCCCGGGGAAGACGCGGGTGGTGAACCTCTGGGCGCCGTGGTGCAAGCCGTGCCGCACCGAGCTGCCGGAGCTCGCGAAGCTCGCGGCGTCGCGGTCCGAGCTCGCGGTGGTGACGATCGCGGTCGACGGCACCGAGGAGGAGGTCGCGCAGGCGGCGAAGAAGCTCGCCCCGGGCCTGGTCTCGGCGCGGCTCCCGCCCGGCGCGGCGGCGACGCTCGGCGTCGGCGCGGCGGTGCCGACCACGCTCGTGTACGGCCCCGACGGGACGCTCCGGCGTGGCTTCCTGGGACCGGTGAACGTGCGCGCGCTCGCACCGTAGGCCGCCGGCCGAGCCGGGCGACATCTCTCGACGGACCCCGGGGCCCGGGTTATGTAGGACGGCCCCGCGTCGCGTCCCGGCGGCGCTCCGAAGGATCGCGCGATGGCCGAGAGCCGCGACTACAAGAGCACGCTGCAGCTGCCCACGACCGCCTTCCCGATGAAGGCGAACCTCGCCCAGCGCGAGCCGGAGCAGCTCGCGCGCTGGGCCGAGCAGCGGATCTACGAGCAGCTCCTCGAGAGGAACGCGAAGGGCCCGCGGTTCGTCTTCCACGACGGTCCGCCCTACGCCAACAACCACATCCACCAGGGCCACATGCTGAACAAGGTCCTGAAGGACATCGTGGTGAAGCACCGGAGCCTCGAGGGGCGCCTCGTCGACTTCGTGCCGGGCTGGGACTGCCACGGCCTGCCGATCGAGCTGCAGGTCGACAAGAAGCTCGGGCCGAAGAAGCGCGAGCTGACCAAGGTCCAGCTCCGCGACGCCTGCCGCGCCTACGCCGAGGAGTGGATCTCGACCCAGCGCGAGGAGTTCAAGCGCCTCGGGATCTTCGCCCGCTGGGAGAGGCCGTACCTGACGATGAGCTTCGGGTACGAGGCCGCGATCGTCCGCGAGCTCGGCCGGTTCGTGCAGCGCGGCTCGGTGTACCGCGGCAAGAAGCCGGTCTACTGGTGCATCCACGACCGCACCGCGCTCGCCGAGGCCGAGGTCGAGTACGCGCAGCACACCTCGCCCACGGTCTACGTCGGCTTCGACGTGACCAAGGGCCTCGAGCAGCAGGCGGCGCTGAAGGGCAAGAAGGTCCAGGTGGTGATCTGGACGACGACCCCGTGGACGCTGCCGGCGAACCTCGCGGTCGCGGTGCACCCGGAGTTCGAGTACGTCGCCTACGACCTCGGCGCGCGGGTGGCGATCGTCGCCAAGGACCTGCTCCCGAGGTTCCTCGCCGAGGTGGCGCCCGACCAGGTGACGGTGAAGGGCGTCGAGGTGGCGGGCACGCCGCTCGAGACGGCGGCGCTCGCCGATCCGAAGCGCATCCTCGCCTACCTCACCGGCGCCGAGCTCGAGGGCGTGCGCTACGCCCACCCGTTCCTGCCGCGCGAGTCGCCGGTGATCCTCGGCGACCACGTCACCCTCGAGCAGGGCTCCGGCCTCGTCCACACCGCCCCGGGCCACGGCATGGAGGACTACGTCGTCGGCCAGAAGTACGGGCTCGAGGTGCTGAACCCGGTGGACGGCGCCGGCCGCTTCACCGAGGCCGCGGGCGAGGACCTCGCCGGCAAGGGCATCTTCGAGGCGAACCCGCTCATCGTCGAGAAGCTCCGGGCCTCGGGGCACCTGCTGAACGACGGCAAGCTCGAGCACAGCTACCCGCACTGCTGGCGCTGCATGAACCCGGTGGTGTTCCGCGCCACCGACCAGTGGTTCATCTCGATGGAGGCGAACGACCTCCGCAAGAAGGCGCTCGCGGCGCTGAAGGACGTGCGCTGGATCCCGCGGTGGGGCGAGGACCGGATCACCGGCATGCTCGCGAACCGCCCGGACTGGTGCATCAGCCGGCAGCGGATCTGGGGCGTGCCGATCACCGTCCTCTACTGCGAGGGCTGCGACGAGGCGCTCGCCGACCAGGCGATCTTCGACCGCGCCGCGGCGCTCTTCGAGCAGGAGGGCGCGAACGCCTGGTGGTCGCACCCGCTCGAGGACTTCCTGCCGCAGGGCGCGAAGTGCGGCAAGTGCGCCGGCACCCGCTTCCGCCGCGAGAACGACATCCTCGACGTCTGGTTCGACTCGGGCGTCTCGTTCGCCGCGGTGGTCGAGGCCGAGCCGACGCTCGGGCTCCCCGCCGACCTCTACCTCGAGGGCTCGGACCAGCACCGCGGCTGGTTCCACTCCTCGCTGCTCTGCTCGATCGGCACCCGCGACGCGGCGCCCTACAAGCAGGTGCTCACCCACGGGTTCGTCGTCGACGGCGAGGGCCGGAAGATCTCGAAGAAGCTCGGCAACTACGTCGACCCGCTCAAGCTGGTGCAGAAGTACGGCGCCGAGATCATGCGGCTCTGGGTGGCGAGCGAGGACTACCGGGACGACATCCGCACCAGCGAGGCGATCTTCGCCCAGCTGGCCGACGGCTACTTCCGGATCCGCAACACGCTCCGCTACTGCCTCTCGAACCTCTTCGACTTCGACCCGGCGAAGGACGCGGTGCGGCTCGCGGAGCTGCCGCCGCTCGACGCCTGGGCGTACGCGCGGCTCCAGGGCTACGTCGGGCGGGTGCGGAGGGCGTACGAGGAGTACGAGTTCCACCTCGTCTACAAGGCTACCCTCGACTTCTGCGCCGGCGATCTCTCGGCCTTCTTCCTCGACGCCCGCAAGGACCTGCTCTACACCGGCCGGAAGGACGGCAAGGCGCGGCGCGCGGCGCAGACGGTGCTCCACCTCGTCGCCCGCGACCTCGCCCGGCTGCTCGCGCCGGTGCTCTCGTTCACCGCCGAGGAGGCCTACGGCCACCTGCCGGGCGGAAAGGAGCCGAGCGTGTTCCTCGCCGGGCTGCCGTCGGCGCAGCCGGCCGACGAGGCGAAGGTGGCGCGGATCGAGCGGCTCCTGCCGTTCCGCGAGGCGGCGCAGAAGAAGCTAGAGGAGGCGCGCCGCGAGAAGGTGATCGGCAAGGCGCTCGACGCCAAAGTGGTCTTCGCGGCCTCGGGCGACGCGCTCGGGACGCTGCGCGGCGCCGAGGCCGACCTCGCCGAGATCCTGATCGCCTCGCAGGTCGAGGTGCGCGAGGGCGCCGGCGAGCTCGCGGTCTCGGTGGAGCACGCCGCCGGCGAGCGGTGCGTGCGCTGCTGGTCGTGGACCACCGATCGCGGCCGGGAGGCGGCGCACCCGGAGCTCTGCGCGAAGTGCACCGAGGCGGTGCGGTGAAGGGTCGCCTCGGGCTGCTCGTCGGCGTCGCGCTCGCGGTGCTCGTCCTCGACCAGGCCACGAAGCTCTGGGCCGTGGACCGCCTCACCAAGGCCCACGAGGCCTACGGGCTCACCGGCGTCGCCGGGACGGTGCAGGGCTACTTCACCCTGAAGAACCTCGAGGCGATGCGCGAGCGGCCGGTGGTCGTGCACCGCGACTTCTGGAGCTTCAAGTACGTGGAGAACCCCGGCGCCGCCTGGGGCATCCTCGGCCGCGCCTCGGACGCGGTGCGGATCCCGTTCTTCCACGTGGTCTCGCTCGCCGCGATCACCTTCATCGTGCTGTTCTACCGTCGGCTCGACGAGCGGCAGCGGCTGCTGCAGCTCGCGCTCTCCTTGGTGCTCGGCGGCGCCCTGGGGAACTTCTTCGACCGGATCGTGCGCGGCTACGTGATCGACTTCGTGGACTGGCACTGGAAGAACGACCCGGGGCTGCACTGGCCCACCTTCAACGTGGCCGACGTCGGGATCAGCGTCGGCGTCGCGCTCATGCTCGGCGAGACGCTCCTGGTGCGGCGCGACCCGCCCGCGCGGCAGGCCGCGCCGGCGGCGCCCGCCGTGCACGTCCCGCCGCCGGACGCGCCGC
>CAZDGH010000003.1:0-8529 GCA_964504805.1 uncultured Myxococcales bacterium
TCCGCCCCGCCAAGGTGCAGGAGCTGCCGGAGGCGCGCCGGGCGATCTACGACCGAAAGCGGCGGCCGAAGGTGCTGATCAAGGAACTCTGATCGAGGCGCGGTCGTCTGCCACGCGCTTCTCTCGAGGAGGCGCGTGGCTAGTCTGCATCCAGCACCGCACGCAACCCCGGCACGTGCGAGCTGCAGAAGTCCGACTGCAGCTCGAGGTCCAGCTCCCTTCCGGCCGACGTGGGATCGAGGTCTGCCCAGCACACGAGTTCCACTGGCCCGAGCATCGAGCCGACGTGGCCCGGCGACAGACCCGCGAGCGCTGCCGTCACGCGACGACGCCCGAGCGCGATGGTCGCCGATCCGCCGATGGAGTAGTCGATGTCTCCTGTCGAAGGCCGAAAGACGGACGAGACGCCGAAGCCCACGGCCGCAGCTCGAGGGTCCAGGGCGATCTCTTCCTCGTGGACGCGCAGAGCATCGATCGGAAGGTACGCCTGGAAGCTCCAGACCAGGTCGTCGTAGGTACCGCTCGTCTGGATCTCCATTCGTTCGGGATGCGCATCGTCGAAGATGATGCGCACATCCTCGCCAGAAAATACTCCCAAGCCGGACTCGTAAGACATCACCTTGGGGGCCGTAGCCTCTTCGGGAGCCACCGAACTAGCCTCGCAGCCCGCCAGCATGAGGTACGTCGTGGCAACTATAGACCTGGTCTTCATGGGCATCCCGGTGGGACAGCGAGAGAACCCGCGTGAACGACCTTATTGTTGTGCTCGCGAGGCTCGGGCTGAACGTTATCTGAGTCCACGATGTGCTTAATAGCGTACACCCCTTCCGGAAGAGTACGCATGTTGGCTGTGTGCCTCGTCGTGCGATGCGTTTCCGCTGCGAGCGACTGGCCTGGAATCTCCAAGAGACGTAGCTCCATTGCGCCAAGCACAATCTCATTGGTGAATCCCAGTAGTGAGATGTTGCCGCGATTCGCGATTGTCATCTCGACGTCCACGGGGAGACCCGGACACTTGCTCACGACACCAGTGTCGAGGCGCACGAGCCGATTGGTCGCTAACGAGGCCGAGACTCTGAGTCGCTGAGCAGAGGCCAACAACTCAGCCTCAGTATTGCCCAACGGATAGAGAAAACGACCGATCTGCGCATCGTCAGCCTGCACAATAACAGTTTCAATTGTTCCACCGACGGTCGGGGTAATGCCCTTCCGCATCTGGTTGAATCCCCTGGTGTGGTCGATCGCGAGAGCGTGACCGAACTCGTGCATCATCACAGTGCGGCCATCCGAGGTTGGCTTCGACTGATCGGGCTGGTTCGAAGAAATCTCGACACTCGTGCGAATGCGAACATCGGCTTCCTTGAAGGTGGTACAATCTGAAAGGTAGTACTGTGCCGAACCAGTTTCGTGAGCGATTGATGCATCGCATTATCACCTAGCACCAACCCCGCTCCCTGCGGCGAAGCCAGCCGCGTCTCTCGAGCGCCACCTCGAGGGCGAAGCGCTCGCTCTGGTCCACGCCCCTGCCGGCGGCAGAGGCGTCGTGCCGCAACCGCGCGGCGCGTTCCTGCACCTCCTCGATCAGCGCCCGCCGCACCTCCTCGTCGGTCTCGAGGCGAGGACGGCGGCTCCACAGCTCGGCCGGAGTCTGCCATCCGAGGCTACGACGCGGCCAGGTCTCGTTGCACGCCGCGACGCGGCGGCGCAGCTCGCGCTCGATGACGTCGGCGGGCAGTCCCTCGAGGTCCTGCGCGAGCGCGCGCAGGTCGCGGTTCTGACGCTCGTGCTGGCCGTAGTAGCGCGGGTGGCGCGGCGGGCCGTGGAGCGCGAGGACGCCGGCGCCGGCGAGGACCTCGACGGCCGCCGGCGCGCGGTGCGAGGCGTGGCGGTCGAGCCGCACCCAGAACGGCGGGCCGTGCAGGGCGAAGTCCGCGGCGAGCGCCGCGGCGACCGAGTCGGCGTCGTAGGTCCGGACCACGACGAGGCTGCGCACGTACGGCAGCGCGGCGTCGGTGCACAGGAGCACGAGCACGTTGCCCTCGGCGGCGCGGAGCACGAGCGCGTCGAACCCCGCGCCGAGCCCGGCGGCCTCGACGCGCACCCGGGTCGCACGCGCCTTGCGCTCTCGTTCGACGGCGGCGAGCGTGTCTCGCTTGAGTCTCGCGGCGGCGCGCCGCGACACCCGGTGGACACGCCCGAGCGCGTCCGCGCCGATGAGCGGCAGCGACCGCACGTGGTCCTCGACGAGCGCCTGCGTGTGCGCGTCGAGCTCCGTCGCGCGCGAGCGACGCACGCCGACGAGGCCGCGAGCGTGGCGCCGCACGGTGGCGGCGCTCACGCCCGCGACGAGCGCGGCGAGCCCGAGGCTGACGCCGCTCGCCCTCAAGTCGGCCACCAGCTCCAGCGGTTGAGGCGGCTCCTCGTCATCCTTCGCCTCCGGTGTCGTCGTCTCCGCCGACGCGGCTGCCGGCGACGAGGTCTTCGCCTTCCGGCGCACCGTCTTCCACTCCCCACGCAGGAGACCGCCCGCCACCCCAAGGAGCCGCTCGAACGTCGCGAGCCGCTCCTTCAGCCGCTCGTTCTCTCGCGTGAGCCTCGCCACCTGCGCCTCGAGCTCCACCTGCACGTCCGGCTTCGGCGGTCGCCCCGGCGGCCGGTCCGCGAGCGCCTCCAGCAGCGCGGCCTGCGCCCGGTGCATCACCGTCTGGAAGTGGTTCCGCACCAACCCCGCCTGCCGCGCCGCCTCCGCCACCGACATCCCACCCGCCAGCGCGACCAGCACCAGCCGGTACCGCTCCGCGAGCTCCGGCGGCACCGTCGGCGCCGCGCGGTACGTCTCCTTCTTCGCCATCGTCTTCGCTCCCCGCGCCAGGATCGAGCGGCGCCGCGGCGCCCGCCAGCTTTCGATCCCAGCTCAGGGCGCGGCCGCGCCACCCGTCGTCGGGGTCGAAGGGCTCGGGCTCGCGGAGGTCGCCGCCGGCGCCGTCCCAGCCGAGCCGGTCGAGGGCTTCGGCCCAGTCCGGATCGAGCTGCGGCGCGCCGTCGTCTTCGCCGGTCGTCCCGCCGCCGATTTCACCGGCCCAGGCTTCACCAGCTTCCTCGTCAGCAGGAGCAGCCGCTCCGCGCGCCGCTTCTCCTGCGTCAGCTTCGAAACTTGCTCCTCGAGCGCCGCGATCCGCTTCGCCGGGCCGTCCGCCGCCGAGCCCGGATCCTCCGACGCTCCCGGCGCGAGCGCCGCGAGCATCGCCCGCAGCGCCCGGGTCTCGAGCAGGTAGTACATCCCGCGAGACACCTTCGCCGCCGCGATCGCCTCGGTCACCGGCGTCTCGCCCGACAGCACGCTGAGCACCATCAGGCACCGCCGCCGCGCCACCTCGTCCAGCTCCTGCTGCTCGAGCAGCCACTTCGGCGTCGGCCTCGGCCGCTGCTTCTTCCTGCCGCTCGCTTCCCCACCTCGACGTGCTCGTCCGCTCATCGTCCGCCTCCTTCGGCATCTCGATCGTCTGCTCCTCGGTCCCCACCTGCACGCGCAGCCGGCTGCCCTCCGCCGCGATCGACAGGTCGCGGTCGCCGAGCCGCCCCACGAGGTAGAACGGCGGCCGCGGCGGCTGCGACCTCGCGAGCCGGAGCGCGTTCGCCTCGACCTGTCTCTCGATCGCGGCGCGCACGTGCGGCGCCGAGCGGAAGTACCGGTCGGCGGGGACGAGGCCGTCGAGCGCCTGGTGCGGGCGCTGGAAGTTGTAGGCGTCGACGAACAGCGCCACCCGCCGCACGCAGTCGGCGAAGTCCGCGAACACCGTCCGGGACAGGAACTCGTCCCAGAGCGTCTTCCAGAACCGCTCGATCTTGCCGAGCGTCTGCGGGTGCTGCGGCCGGCTCTTCACGTGCCGGATGCCGTGGCGCCGGAGCTCCTCCTCGAACGCGGTCTCGCCGCGCCAGGCCGTGTACTGCCGGCCCTGGTCGGTGAGCACCTCCGTCGGCGTCCCGAACGTCGCGATGCCCCGCTGCAGCGCCTCCATCACGAGGCTCGAGCGCTGGTGGTGCGCGATCGCGAGCGAGACGATGAAGCGGCTGTGGTCGTCGAGGAACGCGGCGACGTAGAGCCGCTCGTGGCGCCGCAGCAGGAAGGTGAAGATGTCCGACTGCCAGAGCTGGTTCGGCGCGGCGCGCTCGAAGCGCCTCGGCGGGTGGTGTCTCGGCCCGGCGGGCGGAGGTGTCTCGGGAAGCAGCCCTTCCTCGTGCAGGATGCGGAGCACCTCCGTCGCCGAGATGCCGAGCGCCTTGAAACGGCGGAGCTCGTCGCGGATGCGGCGGGCACCGTGCTGCGGGTTCGCCTCCTTCGCGGCGACGACCTCGTCGCGCCGGGCGTCGCGCTTCCGCCCCGGCGGCGGCGGGATCGGCTTCGGCTCGAGCCCCTCGAGCCCGGCAGCCTCGTAGCGCTCGACCCACTGCCGGACCGTGCCGGCCCCGACGCCGAACGCGCGTGCGACCTCGGCGATCGGCGTCCCGCGATCGACGACCTCCTCGACGACGTGGCGTCGGAGGCCCAGGGGGTAGGTGTTCGGGTTGCCAGGGCCACGCCGTCCGCCCCGACCGCCGCTTCGTCCGTCTCGCTTGTCCATCCCGTCACTCCTCTCGTGCGGCCGGTGCCGCCGTGAGGGAGGGGATGGTGCTAGGGGGTTCCTGCGCTGCTCAGGCGCTCATCAGCTGGCGAGCGGCACACCAGATAGGGACGATGCGGCGCGAGGGCGGCGGCGAGCCGGCGCAGGTTCTCGGGATCGCGCGCGTACACGACGTCCACGTCCTGGGTGACGCGTGCCGAGCCGTGCGCCACGCCCGCGAGCCCGCCCACGAGCACGAACCGGATCCCCGCGTCCGCGAGCGCCGCGAGCAGCCCGGAAAAGTCGGTCACCTCTCGCCCCGCGCCCGGCGGCCCGCCTCGCGGACCTCCTCGGCGAGGCGCAGGGCCTCCATCATCCGCGGGATGCGCTGCTCGGGCGTGAGCTTGAGGTTCTCGCGCAGGAGCGTGCGATCGATGCCGGCCTTGTAGGCCTCGATCACCGGGTCCTTCTCGCGCGACGCCGCCATGGGTCGAGCCTACGGGCCTCGCCGCCGGCGCGGCAACCGCGCGCGCGCGACCGCCCCCAAGGGCGCTTGCGGCACCGCCACCCGGCTCCCAAGCTCCACCGCCATGCCCGAGGTCCGACGTCGTCTGCCGTTCGGCGCCGAGCCCGTCGCGGGCGGCGGGGTCCACTTCCGGGTCTGGGCGCCGGATCGGGCCCGGGTGGAGGTGGTGCTCGAGGGCGGCGGCGCGCACGCGCTCGCGCCGGCCGGCGACGGGTTCTTCGAGGGCCACGTGGAGGCTGCGCGCGCCGGCACGCGGTACCGGCTCCGCCTCGACGACGGCGCGCTCCTCCCCGATCCGGCGTCCCGCTTCCAGCCCGAGGGGCCGCACGGCCCGTCCGAGGTGATCGACCCCTCGCGCTTCCGCTGGACCGACCGCGGGTGGCGCGGGATCCGCTGGGACGATCCGCTCGTGGTCTACGAGCTCCACGTCGGCACCTTCACCCGCGAGGGCACCTACGAGGCGCTCGCCCGCGAGCTGCCGTACCTCGCCGGCCTCGGCGTGACCGTGATCGAGCTGCTGCCGGTGGCGGAGTTCGACGGCCGCTTCGGCTGGGGCTACGACGGCGTCGACCTCTTCGCGCCGACCCGCCTCTACGGCCGCCCCGACGACCTGCGCGCGCTCGTCGACCGCGCCCACGGCCTCGGCCTCGCGGTGATCCTCGACGTCGTCTACAACCACTTCGGCCCGAGCGGGAACTACCTGCGCCGCTTCGCGGACGCCTTCTTCACCGACCGTCACGTCTGCGACTGGGGCGAGGCCATCGACTTCGACGGCCCGCGGTCAGGGCCCGTGCGCTCGTTCTTCGCCTCGAACGCCGCCCACTGGATCGCCGAGTACCGGCTCGACGGCCTGCGCCTCGACGCCACCCAGAGCCTGAACGACGCCTCGCCGCGGCACGTGGTCGCCGAGGTCGCCGCCGCCGCCCGCGGCGCCGCCGGCGACCGCTCGATCTGGCTCGTCGCCGAGAACGAGCCGCAGCGTGTGGAGACCATCACCGAGCACGGCGTCGACGCGCTCTGGAACGACGACCTCCACCACAGCGCGCGCGTGGCGCTCACCGGCCGCCGCGAGGCGTACTACCGCGACTACGCCGGCACCCCGCAGGAGCTCGTCTCCGCCGCGAAGCGCGGCTTCCTCTTCCAGGGCCAGCGCTACGACTGGCAGGGGAAGCGCCGCGGCACGCCGACGCGCGGCGTCCGGCCCGAGCGCTTCGTCGCCTACCTGCAGAACCACGACCAGGTCGCGAACGCGCAGCGCGGCGAGAGGCTCCACCAGCTCTGCCGCCCAGGCGAGCTCCGCGCGGCGACCGCGTGCCTCCTCCTCGCCCCGTGGACGCCGATGCTGTTCCAGGGACAGGAGTGCGCGGCCTCCTCGCCGTTCCTCTACTTCGCCGACCACGAGCCGGAGCTCGCCGCCGCGGTGCGGAAGGGCCGCGGCGCGTTCCTCACCCAGTTCCCCACCATGGCGCTGCCGGAGAGCCGCGCCCGCCTCGATCCGCCCGAGGCGCGCGAGACGTTCGAGCGCTGCAAGCTCGACCCGGAGGACCGCGTCCGGAACGCGCCGTACGTCGCGCTGCACCGCGACCTCCTCCGGCTGCGCCGCGAGGACGTCACGATCGCGCGCCGCGGCGAGGTCGAGCTCGACGGGGCGGTGCTCGGATCGCGCGCCTTCTGCCTGCGCTGGCTCACCGGCGGCGCGGGCGACCGGCTCCTCCTCGTGAACCTCGGCGCGGCGATCGAGGCGGGGAGCTTCGCCGAGCCGCTCCTCGCGCCGCCGACCGGCCACCGCTGGCGCGTGCGCTGGTCGAGCGAGGATCATGCCTACGGCGGCCGCGGCACGCCGGAGGTCGAGACCGACGGCGGCTGGGCCGTCCCCGCCGACGCCGCGGTCCTGCTCGCACCCGAGGTCCCGTGAACGACCCCGTCCGCTCGCTCACGTTCGACGCCTCCGCCGCGCCCGAGCGCCTCGTCACCACCGAGTGGCTCGTCGCCAACGGCCTCGGCGGCTACGCCTCGGGCACCGTCTCCGGCATCGCCGCGCGCCGCTACCACGGGCTGCTCGTCGCCGCGCTGCCGGCGCCGCTCGGCCGCACGGTGATGCTCACGCACCTCTCCGAGCAGGTGCGGCTGCCCGACGGCGCGACCGTCCGCCTCTCCGGCGAGGAGCGCGCGGGCCGCATCGAGCTCCACGGCGCGAAAGAGCTCGAGAGCTTCCGGCTCGAGCTCGGCCTGCCGGTGTGGCGCTACCGGCTCCCGGGCGGGCTCGCGCTCGAGAAGCGGGTGCGGATGACGTACGGGCAGAACTCCGTGCACGTCGCCTACCGCCTCGTCGAGGGCGGCGCGAAGGTCCGGCTCACGCTCCGGCCGTCGGTGCACTTCCGCCACTACGAGGCGCCGGTGGCGACGCCGCTCGGCGGACCGTACGCGTTCTCGGCGGTCGGCACCCGCTACGAGCTCGCCGGGCCGCCGTCGATGCCGCCGCTGCGCCTGCAGCTCCTCGGCCCCGGCGGCGCCTTCACCTACGTGCCGCAGGTGCTGCCCGAGGTGCTCTACCGGGTCGAGGAGAGCCGCGGCTACGACTACCGCGGCGAGCTCTTCAGCCCCGGCCACTTCCGCGTCGACCTCGCGCCCGGCACCGACGTCTGCCTGGTCGCCTCGACCGAGCCGTGGGAGGCGATCGAGGCGCTCCCGCCGATGGCCGCGTGCGGAGCCGAGGAGGCGCGGCGCCGTCGGCTCCTCTCCCAGGCGCCGCCCGAGGTGCGCCAGGGCGTCGCCGCGGAGCTCGTGCTCGCCGCCGACTCGTTCGTGATCACGCCGGCCGGCCGCGTCGAGGACTCGGCCCGCGCCCACGCCGAGGGCGACGAGAGCCGCACGGTGATCGCCGGCTACCACTGGTTCACCGACTGGGGCCGCGACACGATGATCTCGCTCGACGGCCTCGCGCTCGCGACCGGCCGCCACGCGGAGGCGGGGCAGATCCTCCGCACCTTCGCGCACTACGTCCGTGACGGGCTCATCCCCAACATGTTCCCGGACGGCGGGCGCGAGGGCCTGTACCACACCGCCGACGCGACGCTCTGGTTCTTCCACGCGGTGAGCCGCTACGTCGCCGAGACGGACGATCGCGAGACGCTGCGGCGGCTCCTCCCGACGCTCGCGGACGTCGTCGAGCACCACCTGCGCGGCACGCGCTTCGGCATCCGCGTCGATCCCGCCGACGGCCTGCTCACCCAGGGCGCCGAGGGCTACCAGCTCACCTGGATGGACGCGAAGGTCGACGGCTGGGTGGTGACGCCGCGGCGCGGGAAGGCGGTGGAGCTGAACGGCCTCTGGTTCAACGCCCTGCGCCTCCTCGAGCGCTGGATGCGCGAGGAGCGCGGCGACGCGGCGGCGCGGCCGCTC
>CAZDGH010000003.1:8539-43108 GCA_964504805.1 uncultured Myxococcales bacterium
TCTCCTTCAACCGCCGCTTCTGGTGGGCCGACGGCGGCCACCTCTTCGACGTCGTCGACGGCGAGCGCGGCGACGACCCGAGCTGCCGCCCGAACCAGCTCCTCTCGTTCTCGCTCGAGCACCCGGTGCTCGACCGTGCGCGCTGGTCGGCCGTGCTCGAGGTGTGCCGGCAGCGCCTGCTCACGCCGGTGGGCCTCCGGTCGCTCGCGCCGGGCCACCCCGACTACAAGCCGCGCTACTTCGGCGACCTCCGCACCCGCGACGCCGCCTACCACCAGGGCACGGTCTGGGGCTGGCTCCTCGGCCCGTACTTCGACGCCTACCGCAAGGTGCACCCGGAGGACCGCGAGGGCGCCCGGGCGATCCTCGCCGGCGTCGAGCGCCACCTCGACGAGGCGTGTGCCGGCTCGGTCAGCGAGATCTTCGACGCCGAGGCGCCGTACACGCCCCGCGGCTGCGTCTCGCAGGCGTGGAGCGTGGCGGAGGCGCTGCGGTGCCTGCGGGCGCTGCGGTAGCGCGTCGCCCGCGCCCTCAGCCCGCGAACTCGAAGCCGATCGCCGTGTAGACGATCGGCGCGAAGGTCACGCCGGTGGCGTCGTTGCCGCCGACCGGCTGCGAGAGCCCGCCGACCTCGCCGACGAAGCGGAACCCGCCCGGCTGGCCGAAGGCGACCTCGAGGACGGGCCCGAGGTCCATGCCCTTGATCTCGTCGAGGCCGCCGACCTCGCTCGTGGTGTAGCCGATGGCGAGGCCGGGGCGGAGCTCGACCGGGCCGGCGAGCACGCTCGCCTTCAGCTTGACGCCGAAGGTGGCCAGCGAGACGTCGACGCCCTCGGCCTCGGTGGAGCCGAAGAGCAGGAACGCGCCGGTGGCGAACGACGGGACGTGGATCAGGTCGGCGTCGAGGTGGACGAGCGGCCCGGCGTCGGTGTCGATGTCGACGTCGGCCTCCTCGATGTAGACCGAGCCGGGGAGGAGCGGCCCGCCCTTCACCTGCAGGCGGTAGCCGAGGCCGGCGCGTGGATCGGCGGCCGTGACGGTGGGCGTGGGCGGAGCGGCCGGAGCGGCCGGAGCGGCCGGGGCGTCGGGTGCGGCCGCGAGCGCGGCGACGAGCAGGTAGGCGTGCATGGTTCCCTCCGTGGAAGTCGACGGCGGGGGATTGCGACCGGCGTGCCAGCCCTGGCGCGGCCTCCGGCGCGGGCGCCGCGGCCACGGGAGCCGGCGTGGACCGTCCACGGCCTCCCCCGAGACCGTTCACAGGACGCCCCGCGCGCGAACGGTCCGACCAAACCACGGAGCGGGCGACCTGGGAAGCGCGTCCTCGCCCCGCCGCCCGCGCGTGCGCCGGAGCGGGCGCTCTGGCATGGTGCGCCCGATGCGCGTGAAGGTGTGCCGGTCGAACCTCGTGCGGTACGGCGCCGGGGCGGCGGCGGTGAAGGCCGCGTGCGCCGAGGTCGGCGCGACCTTCGAGGTGGCGAGCTGCCTCGAGCGCTGCCTGCAGTGCGAGAAGGCGGCGATCGCGCTGGTCGACGGCGCGCTCGTCGGCGCCGACGACGCGGCGGCGCTCGCCGAGGCGATCCGCGAGAGCGGGAAGGCGTGAGCGCGCCGGCCGCGCCGCGGATGGGCGCCCGGGCGCTGCTGGTCTCGGCGGCGACGATGTTGTCGCGGCTGCTCGGCCTCGCCCGCGAGCAGCTGTTCGCGGCGCTGCTCGGCGCCACCGCGTTCGCCGACGCCTTCGTGGTCGCCTTTCGGATCCCGAACCTGCTCCGGGACCTCTTCGCCGAGGGCGCGCTCTCCGCGGCGTTCGTGCCGACCTACGCCGAGGCGCTGAAGAAGGACGGGGCGCAGGCGGCGATCCGCCTCGCGAACCTCGTCGTCGGGACGCTCACGGTCGTCGTCGGCGCCGTGACGCTGCTCGGGATGGCGCTCTCGCCGGAGCTCGTCGCCTGGATGGCGCCGGGCTTCGCCGACGTGCCGGGCAAGAGCGAGCTCACCGTCCTCTGCACGCGGATCATGTTCCCGTTCCTGCCGGTGGTGGCGCTCGCCGCGGTGGCGATGGGGCAGCTCAACGCCCAGGAGCGGTTCACCGCGCCGTCGCTCGCCTCGGCGATGTTCAACGTGGTGGCGATCGTCGCCGGCGTCGGGCTCTACGTGGGCGGCGTCCGCGAGGAGCACGCGGTCGTCGGCTGGTCGATCGGCACCCTCGCCGGCGGCCTCGCCCAGCTGCTCGTGCAGGTGCCGTCGCTGTACGCGACGGGCTTCCGCTTCCGGCCCGCGCTCGACCCGTCGCACCCGGGCGTGCGGCGGATCCTGAAGCTGATGGCGCCGGCCACCATCGGCCTCGCCGCGACCCAGACGAACCTGTTCGTGAACACCATCTTCGCCTCGCAGGTCGAGGGCGCGCCGGCGTGGCTGAACTACGCCTTCCGGCTGATGCAGCTCCCCATCGGCGTCTTCGGCGTCGCCGTGGCCACGGTGGCGACGACCGGCCTCGCCAAGCGCGCCGCCGAGGGCGACCTCGCCGGGATGCGGGCGACCCTGCAGGCGGGCCTGAAGCTGGTGGCGTTCCTCACCGTGCCGTCGATGCTCGGCCTGATCGCGCTCCGCGAGCCGATCGTGCGGCTCCTCTTCGAGCGGGGCCGCTTCCTGCCCTCCGACACCGAGGCCACGGCGGCGGCGACGCTGATGTACGGCCTCGGCCTCTACGCCTACGCCGCGGTGAAGGTGGTGGCGCCGGCGTTCTACGCCCTCGACAAGGCGCGGCTCCCGCTCTACGCGTCGTTCCTCGCGGTGGCGACGAACGTCGCCCTCAACGTGCTCCTCTTCCCGGTGCTCGGCTTCCGGGGCGTCGCCCTCGGCACCGCGGCGGCGGCGGCGGTGAACTTCCTCTTCCTGCTGGGCGCGTTCGCGGTGGTCGCGAAGGGGCTCGGGGCCGCGACGCTCCTCGGCCACCTCGTCCGCGTCACGCTCGCGGCCGGGCCGTGCGGCCTCGCGGCCTGGTGGGTGACGCCGCAGCTCGACGCGCTCCTCGGCCGCTCGCTCGGCGCGCAGGTCGTCTCGGTGGGCGCGGGCGTCGCCGCGGGCGGCGCGATCTACCTCGTCCTCGCGAAGGCCTTCCGCCTCTCGGAGGTGGACGAGGTGCTCGGGAAGGTGCTGCGCCGCCTCCGGCGCCGCTAGTCCTGCCGGATCACCTGGATCTCGATCGCGCTGGTGAGGCAGGCGCGGCGCTGGAGCGGCGCGAGCCACGAGGCGCACGCCTCGCAGTCGAGGTCGAGGCAGACGCCGGAGCAGCGGTAGACCGGGAACGCGCACCGCTCGCGGCCCGGGCAGTCGGCGTCCTCGGCGCACTCGGCGAGCGAGGCCGGGCAGCCGCCGGCCTCGAGGCACTCGTCCGGGAGGCAGAGCGTCCGCACGCCGGTCGGGCCGTACGCGGTCTCGCCGCCGACGCAGCCGTAGCCCGGGCCGCACTCCGCCGAGGTCGCCGGATCGCAGCGGCGGTACTCCCAGCCGCCGAGGCCGTCCGGCGTGTCGTAGCAGCCGACGTTCCTCGCCGCGGCCTGCCCCTCGGGCGGAATGTCCGCGATGACGCTCTGCGAGAAGTACCGCGCGTCGCAGGATCGGACGTCGTCGCAAGAGGCGCCGGCCGCCTCGGGATCGAGCTCGTTGCCGTACCGGTCGCAGTAGCCGCTCGCGCGGCAGAACAGGAACGGCGGGCAGTCGGCGTCGGAGCGGCACTCGAGGAACCAGTCCTCGTAGTAGGTGCAGTGGCCTCTCGCCGCCCCCGCGCCGATCCGGCAGGTGCCTTGCCCTCGGGCGGTGCAGTCCTCGTGGCCGTCGCAGGTCTCGGCGTAGGCGCAGGCGCCGCCGGCGCAGGCGAGCGCGCCGTTCTCCACGTGCGGGAAGAACGCCTCGGCCGGCGCGCCGCAGGCGAGGTCCGAGGCGCAGCTGCCGAGCGCGCACAGCCCCGTGCCGCGATCGCAGGTGCCGAAGTCGCAGTCGGCGTCCGAGCCGCAGCCGAGGTACGCGCAGAGCCCGCCGCCGCACGACCAGCGCGCGGCGTGCTGCTCCGGCCCCGAGAAGAACTGCGCCGCGCAGTCGGCCGGCGTGTGGCACTCCACCTCGCGGCAGCTCCCGTCCGGCGCGCAGAAGCACGCGGCGTCGGGGTTGCCGAGGATCCCGACGTCGACGTTCCAGCCGAGGTTGCCGCGGCAGACGCGCCGCCGGTCGGGCCCGCACTCCGCGTCGGACGTGCACGGCGGCGGCGGCGTCTCCGGCGGCTTGAAGCAGAAGCCGTCCCGGCACACCTCCCGCGGATCGGGGCAGTCCGCGTCCGCCGCGCAGGCGTCGCCGCAGTAGTTCGCGTGGCACGTCGAGCCGAGCTGGAAGACGCCCGGGCAGTCCGAGTCGTCGACGCAGCCCACCGGCACGCAGCGGCCGTCGCTGCAGAGGTGCGGGAACGGCCCGCAGTCCGCCGCGCCGTCGCACGGGAAGAAGCAGCCCGGGGCGAGCTCGCCGAGCTGCTCGTCGGTGATCGGCCCGAGCACCTCGCCCTCGGCCTCGAAGCACCCGGGGAGCGCCGCGGCGAGCGCGAGCAGGACGGCCGTGCGAGAGGTCATGACACCCGCAGTGTACCCGGCCGCGGTAGCATCGGCGCGACCCCGGGGGTCCCATGTCGCGCAGGCTCGCCGCCCTCGCCGCCGCGCTCGCGCTGCCGGCGGCCGGGGCCGCGGAGAAGTCGAACCAGATCCGGCCGACGCCCTCGCCGGTGACGACGCCCGACGTCGCCGAGGGCGAGTGGGTCTTCCTGCCGCGCGTCCTCCGCGCCACCTACCGGGACTCGGTGCCGGTCGCCGGCACCTCGCTCGCCCACGACTACGACATCGCCTCGTACGGCCTCGTCGTCGGCGTGCAGGCCGGCGTGCTCTCGTGGCTCTCGCTCGAGGGCTCGGTGGAGGCGTACCAGAAGCTCGGCACCATCACCGGCCCGAGCCCCGGCGACCCGCGCTTCCTCACCGAGGCCGACGTGGTCGGCAACGCCTTCAAGGGCTCGTTCCAGCTCACCGCCCGCGTCTTCCGCACCGGCGTCTGGGAGAAGGGCTCGGTGCCGGCGCCGCTCGACCTCACCCTCTGGGCGTTCCACCGCTCGCTGTTCGACTTCTTCCGGCAGGAGCAGGTGGAGCCGCTCTTCCGCACCGACTTCCAGGAGACGTCGTTCGACTTCCGGAGCGGCCTCGCGCTGCACGTCCACCTCGCCGAGGGCGTCTACCTGGCGCCGTTCGGCGGCGTGGAGGGCGCGTTCTTCGGCGGCGCCCGGGTCGACACGCCGGCCGGCGCCGGCTCGACGCGGGCCGAGCTCGGCGGCCGCGAGGGGCCGTACCCGTTCTTCGGCGCCGACGTGCTCTGGGCGCCGCTCTTCCTCGGCGCCGGCTTCGACGAGGCGATCTCCCTCGGCGCCGCGCTCGCGCTCACGCCCGAGGAGGAGGAGGGCGGCTACGGCGGCGACGTCCTCACCTTCAACCTCGGCTGGACGCCGCACCTCTAGTCTTCGCCGGCCTTCTTCAGGAAGCCGCCCACCTTCGTGCCGAGCAGGCCGAAGAGGAGCTGGTGGACGAACAGCCCGGCGGCGATCGGTCCGAGCATCGACGGCGGCGGGAGCGGGAGCTGGATCCCGTCGCCGTACTCGTCGGCGACGAGCACCCGCGAGAGCACGTAGAGCGCGAGCGAGGCGCCGCCGACGGCGAACACGGCGAGGCTCCCGGCGACGAGCCACGGCGCCGAGCCCCGGGTGCCGAGCTTCTTGGTGACGATGGCCGCGCCGATCACCGGACCGAGCGGGCCGGTGAGGAAGTGGATCCCCGGCGGGGCCAGGCACACCAGCGAGATGGCGGCGGCGACGGCGCCGCCGGCGATGCAGGCGCCGGCCGACGGCGCGGCCTCGGGCGCGGGGACGGCGGCGTCGCTCATGCCTTCTTGTCGAACCGCACGAAGTAGCTGGCGACGACGCGGTCGAGGATCGGCTCGGTCATGCAGGCCTCGTGGCCGAGGTACGCGCAGAGATCGACGACCTGCCCCAGCAGGTCGCGCGGCTCGCAGGCGTTGAACGGCCGGCGCTCCGCCCGGTAGTGGCGCTCGACGAGGTAGTCGAGCATCCCCTCGTCGAAGCGCACGCCCTTCTTCCGGCACTCGCCCTTGAAGATGGCGCGGAACTGCGCCTCGTCGGGCCGGCTCACCTCGAGCTTGTAGCGGACGCGGCGGAGGAAGGCGCCGTCGACGAGGTCGCCCGGGTCGAGGTTGGTGGAGAACACCACGAAGACGTCGAACGGCACCTTGAGCTTCTTGCCGGTGTGGAGGCTGAGGAAGTCGAACTCGCTCTCGAGCGGGACGATCCAGCGGTTGAGGAGGTCCTTCGGCGAGACCTTCTGCCGCCCGAAGTCGTCGATGAGCAGCATCCCGCAGTTCGCCTTCATCTGGAACGGCGCCTCGTAGTACTTCACCTCGGTGGAGTACGAGAGGTCGAGCTGCTCGAGCATCAGCTCGCCGCCGACCACGACCATCGGCCTGCGGCAGCGCAGCCAGCGCGCGTCCCAGCCCTGCTCGCCCTCCTCCTGCGGCACGATGGTGTGGACGGTGTCGTCGAAGACCTTCACCACGAAGTCGTCGACGATGATCGCGAACGGCAGGAAGACGTCGCCGCCGAAGCAGTTCGTCATCCGCGAGCAGACGGCGGTCTTCCCGTTGCCCGGCGGCCCGTAGAAGAACAGCGCCTTGCCGGAGTTCATCGCCGGGCCGATGGCGTCGTAGACCTCGTCCTTCACCACCAGCTCGGAGAAGTGCGGCTCGAGGTCGGTCCGGGTGAGCGAGTTGCCGCGGATCGACTGGGCGGCGACCGACTCGCAGTACTTGTCGAAGCGCACCGGCGCGGGCCCGACGTAGCGGTCGCGCTCCATGGCGAGGCGGCACATCCCCGCGCCCGCCTCGGTGAGCACGAAGATCATCGCGCTCCGGCCGAGGCCGGCGCCGCCCGAGCCCTTGATGTCGATGAGCTTGTTGCGGCGGAGCCGCTCGAGCGCCTCCTCGACGATGCCGCCGGGCAGGCACATCCGCTGCGAGAGCTCGGAGCCGCGGAGCTCGCCCGCCTGGAAGAGGTGCTTGAGCGCGAGCTCCTCCACGTAGGTGCCGGAGAGGCCGGTCTCGCGGAGGTCCTTCGGCGCCCACGGGAAGAAGGTGCCGCGCTGCACCTTCGGCGCCGGGGGCGCGGGGCGCGGGGCGGCGGGGCGCGGGCGCTCGGCGGCGGCGGCGGCCGGCGGAGGGCGCGGGACCGGCTTCGGGCCGGAGGGGCCGTCGGGGCGGAGCATCGAGCGCGGCCGGTTCGCCGGCGGGGCGGCCCGCGGCATCGTGTTGTCGGGCGCGGCCTCCGCCGGCCGCGACGGCGACGGGCCGATCTGGGTCCGCTCGGAGGGCGAGGGCTCCTCCGTGTAGTCGAGGTCGTCGAGATCGTTGGACATGGGCCCTCGCGAGGGGAAAGCCGAGAGGCTATCCCGGAGGGCACGCTCCGATCACCTCCACTCGTCCCCAGGCTCGCGCCGCGGGGGAGGCGGCGGCGGCGGAGGGGGCGGCGGCTCGGCCGGCGGCGCCACGTGACGCCACGCCGGCTCGCGGGCGGCCAGGGCGGCGAGCGACGGATCGCCGCGGGTCCAGGCCTCGGCCACCGGCCCGCGCAGCCGGAGGAGCCGCGCCACCAGCGCGTCGACGGGGGCCTCCTCGGCGCCGGCCGCCACCGCCCGCGCCACGCGCCCGAGCGGCGCCGCCGCGCCCGGCTCCCAGAGCGCGAGCTCGAGCACGCCGGCCTCGAGCCGGACGACGAGCCGCCGCTGCGGCGGGCGACCCTCGGCGGTGGTGAAGCCGTCCGCGCAGGTGGCCGCGTCGCGCACCCGCGCGAGCACGGCCTCCGGTGCGCCGCCCGCGACCTCGAGCCGGTAGGCGGGGCGCGTCTCGTCCTTCGCAGGGCAGGCGGCGGCCAGCAGCGCGAGCGTGAGCGCGAGCGTCATGGCTAGAACCGGTAGGTGCCGCCGAGGCCGGCGGAGGGGCCGCCGAGCTCGGAGCCGCGGGCCTGGTAGCCGAGGCGTCCCGCCAGCGCGACCCGCCGGCCCACCGGCACCTCGAGGTCGTAGAGGAGCCGGACGCCGGCGGCCTCGTCCGCCGGGAGGGTGGTGACCTCGACCGCCGCGCCCATGAGCGTGCCAGGCACGGTGTCCCACTTCAGGCCGAGGCGGCCCCAGCTCCCGAGCGCGGAGATGGCGCCGGCGCCGAGCTCGAGGCGGCTCCCGCCCTGGCGCCCGAGCTCGAGCCGCGACTCGACCCCGGCGCCGAAGTCGTCGTGGTTCACACCCAGCATCAGCTTCCCGTACAGGCCGACGAGCGCGCCGGGGCGGAGCGCGAGCTCGCTGTAGCCGTACTGGTAGGCGCGCAGCGGCTCCGGCGGGACCGGCACGCCTCCGACGGTGCGCGTGTCCTCGTCGGTGCCGCGGAGCACGCCCGCGCCGATGGCGAGCTCGTCGACCGCGCCGAGGAGCGCGTAGCGGTACTCGGCCTCGGTGCGGAAGTAGCGGTCGCGGACCTCCCCGCTGCGGTCGCCGAGGTCGAAGTCCACGTACTCGGCCCGCGTCGTCACCTCGGAGCGGCCGCCGCGGCGCTCGAGCTCCGCGAGCGCGCGGCGCTCCTGCTCGTCGCCGCGCACGACCACCGGGTGCGGCCACGACGGGCTCGCGAACGCCGCGTGGGCGGCGCCGCCGTCGGCGACCGCGGTCAGGAAGTACTCGAGGCCCGGCTCGACGACGTCGGACGCGGGCAGCTCCGCCGCGAAGGTGCCGTCGCTCGAGCGGAGCAGGTCCCGCTCCTGCCACGGGCCGCCGGGCCGGCGGTGGTGCACCGTGATCCGCTCGAAGCGGAACGGCGCGCGGACGCGGGCGGGGACGACGAGCGCCTCGCCGCTCCGGGCCTCGAGGATCGGCACGTGGACGATCCGCGGGAGCGGCGCGGGCGCGCCGGGCTCCCCGGCGACCTCCGCGGCCTCCGGCGGCGGAGGCGGCGGCTCCTCGGTCGAGGCGACGGCGAGCAGGACGAGCGGCACGAGCGTCATGGCGATCACCAGGCGAAGACGGTGCCGAGCCCGAGCCCGACGCCGCCGTGGTCCGCGTCGCGCGCGCCGTAGGAGGCGCGCAGCGCGACGCCGAAGACGTCGGAGAGCTCGCGGCGCACCTCGTAGACGAGGCGCACGCGCACGTCCTCGCCGACGGGCATGTTGGTGACGACGACCGTGCCGCCCATCGGGAAGCCCGGCACCGTGTCCCAGTTGAGCTGCAGCGAGCCGGCGTCGCCGATGCCTTCGGTGGTCGAGGCGCCGAGCACGAGCGAGGTGCCGCGCTCCGCGCCGAGGCGGGCCTTCGCCTCGAAGCCGGAGGCGAAGCCCTCGCTCGAGTTGCCGGCGAGGCCGCGGCCGATGAGCGCGAAGGACCCGGCGAGCTCCAGCTCGAGCTCGGCGGAGCCGTAGTGGAGGCCGACCTCGCGCGACGCGCCGCGGTCGAGCTCCTCGTCCGAGCCGCCCCGTCCCTGGAAGACGCCGAAGCCGAGCTTCAGCGAGTAGAGCGCCGGGTGGAGCACGCGGTAGAGGAAGTCGCCCTCGAGGAGCGAGTAGCGGTCGTCGCCGTAGGCGCCGTCGAAGGAGACGTGCTCGTAGCTCATCGCGACGCGGCTCCGGCCCTCGCGGAGCGGCGGCGCCGACGGGTCGGGCGCGACCACGAGGCCCTGCGGGGCGTCGCCGCTGCCGAGGAGCGGGCGCTCGCGCCCGGCGGCGTCGACGCCCGACGCGAACCAGTCGAGGCCCGGCTCGGCGACGACGTCGCGGGGCAGCTTGGCCCGCAGGTAGCCGTCGCCGTCGGGCTCGAGCGCGGCCCACGCGTAGCCGGCGGCGCCCGCGGGGCGGTAGTGCACCCGCGCCTCCTCGATCCCGGCGCCGTCGGGGAGCGCCAGCGCGACCTCGACCTCCTGCCCCGCGAGGACGCGGGAGGGCGCGCCGCCCTGGACGTCGGCGAGGACGGGCGCGACCCCGGAGAGCGCTCGGTCGAGGGCGTCGGCCTCGAGGTGCAGCGCCTCGATCTCGCGGCGGATCACCCCGGCGAGCGGCGACGAGGGGTGCGCGGCGAGGAACGCCTGCCACCCCACTGCCCGCTCCCGCGGCGGCCGCCCCAGGTGGCGCGACCACGCCTCGGCGACGGGACCGAGGTCGTCGCGGAGCGGCGCGAGCGCCAGCGCGCCGTCCGGCGGCACCGCCTCCGCGGCCCGCGGCACGAACGACACCTCGTCGCCGACGGAGAGCTTCGCCGCGAGCGCGGGCGGCGGCCGCGCCAGCGAGAGGACCCGGCCGGCCTCCGCCACCGGCACGGTGCCGATCGGGAAGCGATCGCGGAGCGCCTCGCCCGACCGCGGGTGCCGGGCCTCGACCACGCGGAACACCACCAGCTCGTCGCCCTTCCGGAGCCCCGCCTCGGCGCCGACGTCCACGAACACGTCGGGCCCTTCCAGGGCGACGATGGTGCCGCGCACCTCCGCGGCCGGCGCGGCGGCGACCGCGGCTGCGAGGAGGAGCGGGAGCGGCATGGGGTCCTCCGGGCGGGTGGGCGAGCGGTCGTGGGGCGGGGTTGCCACCGCCGTGCCCGGACCGGCGCCACCGGAACGCGGGGGCTTGGCCGATCGCCGGCGTCGAAGACCGGACGGCCGCGTCGAGGCCCCGGCGGAAGGCTTGTGCCGCGGGTGCGCACGCCCCCACCTTCCCCGGTGGCCTCCTCGACCGCCCTCGGCTTCCGCCGCGCCCACCGCCCGAAGCCGCTGCCGTTCGATCCGGCGCTGCACCTGCCGCCGGTGATCGGCTGCGCCGCGCTCTGGAGCGCGACCCACGTCTGGCGCCTGCGCCGGCCGCCGATGTCGGTGGTGTGGAGCGAGGTCGACGAGCACGGGCGCGAGCGCGTGAACCGCGTCGACCGCTGGGTGCGGCACCGCGCGAAGTGGCACGACACCATGCGGGCGCGGCGGCTCTCGAACGTGCTCGCCCACGGCCTGGTGCCGGTGGGCGCGGCGCTGCTCGCGTTCCTGAGCGGCCGGCGCGCGCGGCACGGCCCGCTCGCGGACGTGGCGGT
Organism: uncultured Myxococcales bacterium; assembly: GCA_964504805.1. Lineage (GTDB taxonomy): Bacteria > Myxococcota > Myxococcia > Myxococcales > Vulgatibacteraceae > CAZDGH01. The sequence goes on from CAZDGH010000003.1 coordinate 19,732, forward strand.
CGTCTACGAGTCCCTGCTCTACGCCGGCGCGGTGAGCCAGGCGGTGAAGCTCCTCACCCGGCGGCAGCGGCCGTTCGCGCGGTTCGTGCCGGAGGGCTCGGCGGCGCCGGCGAAGCAGCCCGACGACGACAACCTCTCCTTCTTCTCGAGCCACACCTCGACGACCTTCGCGGCGGCGTTCGCGGCCCACGCCATCGCGTGCCGCCGCGGCGTCCGCGGTCCGACGTGGCTGCTCGGGGTGGGCGCGCTGCTCACCGGCTACCTGCGGATGGCCGCCGACCGCCACTACCTCACCGACGTCGTCTGCGGCGCCACCGTCGGGGCGACGGTGGGGACCCTCGCCCCCCGCCTCCTCCACCCGGCGTGAAACGCCATCGCGCCGCCCGCATCCGAGGGTGCGGGTGACGTCGCGGCAGGACCTGGGCTACACGTCTGTTCCCATAGGTCCATGGCTGCCCCGCTCCCACGCCGCTTCTTCGATCGTCCCACGGAGGAAGTGGCCCGCGACCTGCTCGGCTGCCGGATCCACCGGCGGCTCGGCAGGCGCCACCTCGTCGCCGAGGTGGTGGAGACCGAGGCGTACGTGGGGCCGGAGGATCTGGCGTGCCACGCCTCCCGCGGGATCACGCCACGCACGGAGGTGCTCTACGGCCCGCCGGGCCGGGCGTACGTCTACCTCTGCTATGGGCTGCACTGGCTCCTGAACGCGGTGACCGAGCGGGAGGGGCACGGCTCGGCGGTGCTCTTCCGGGCGCTCCGGCCGCTCTCGGGCTTCTCGCCGGAGACGCGGCTCGACGGCCCGGCGCGGCTGACGGTGGGCCTCTCGGTCGACGCGGCGCAGAACCGCCACGAGCTCTCGGCGGGGGAGGCGCTCTGGCTCGAGCCGCGGGAGGCGGCGGCGCCGTCGATCGAGGCGGGGCCGCGGATCGGGGTCGACTACGCGGGGTCGTGGGCGCAGGCGCCCCTGCGCTTCTGGATCGCCGGCAGCCCGTTCGTCTCGGTGAAGCCGAAGCGGCCTACCTCGGGCGCGGGGCGCGTGCTAGGAAGCCGTCCGGTGAGGGCGAAGCGCCGGTGAGCTCCGAAGCCGAGCAGGTCCCCGAGGACGTCGAGCTCGTCGCCCGCTTCCAGCAGGGCGATCGCGGCGCGTTCGAGGAGCTGGTGCGCCGCCACCGCGGCCGCGTCTACGCCGTGGCGCTCCGGGTGGTGAAGAGCGACCAGGAGGCCCTGGAGATCGTCCAGGACACCTTCCTCTCCGCCTACAAGAAGCTCCCCGACTTCCGCGGCGAGGCCGCGGTCGGCTCGTGGCTCCACCGGATCGCGGTGAACTTCGCGCTGATGCGCCTCCGCCACAGGAAGGTGGTGGACGCGAGCCAGGAGCCGCTCGAGACCGAGGCCGGCAAGTTCCGCCCCGACGGTCACTGGGACGAGATCCCGACCGGGCTGTGGGGTCGCCGCGCCGACGATCTTGCGCTCGACTCCGAGCTCCGTGACAAGATCAACGAAGCCGTGGACGCGCTCCCCGACGCCTACCGCACCGTCTTCGTGCTCCGCGACCTCGAGGGCCTCTCCTACGAGGAGATCGCCGAGGCGGTGGAGACGACCGTGCCGGCGATCAAGAGCCGCCTCCACCGCGCCCGCCTCTCGCTCCGCGAGAAGCTCGCCGCGTACTTCGACGAGAAGGTGGGGTACTGAGCGTGGGCGGGCCTTCCTGCAAGGAGTGCGTGGACCTCCTGGTCGACTACCTCGACGGGAAGCTGCCCGAGGAGCAGGAGAAGGAGCTCGACGCCCACTTCACCGCCTGCCCGCCGTGCCTCGACTTCGTGGAGCAGTACCGGGCCGCGTCGCGGCTGGGCGCCCGCGCCATCGCCACCGAGATGCCGTGCGCGATCGCCGACAAGCTCGCGGCGTTCCTCGGCAAGCACTGCAAGTAGTGGAGCTCCTCCTCAAGGATCTGACCGAGCCGCAGGCGATCGCCGCGCTCGGCGCGCGCGGCGCCACCGAGGCCGAGGCGCGGCGGATCTGGGCGGCGGCGGTGAAGCGACGCGCCACCGTGGAGGCGCTCGCGCACGTGCGGCAGGTGCGCCGCGCCGTCCTCGACCGGGTGCAGGCGGAGGCGACGCTGCCGCGGCTCGCGGTGGTGACGTCGAGGACCGACCCCGCCGACGGCTTCAAGAAGTTCCTCTTCGAGCTGCCGGACGGCAAGCGGGTCGAGGCGGTGCGGATCCCGATCTTCGACACCCACTACGTCGTCTGCGTGAGCTCGCAGGTCGGCTGCGCGCTCGCCTGCGACTTCTGCGCGACCGGCCGGCTCGGCTTCAAGCGGAACCTCAGGCCCTGGGAGATGGTGGAGCAGGTGCTCGCCATCCGCGACGACGCGGCGGGCGGGCCCGAGGCGGAGCGGCGGCCGGTGCGCGGCGTGGTGTTCATGGGCATGGGCGAGCCGCTCCTGAACTACGACGCGGTGATCGCCGCCGCCGACATCCTCTCGGCGCCGTCGGGCGGCGCCATCGACGGCCGCGCCATCTCCATCTCCACCGCCGGGTGGATCCCCGGGATCCGCCGCTACACCGAGGAGGGCCACCGGTACCGGCTGGTCTTCAGCCTCACCTCGGCGATCCCGGAGAAGCGCGGCCGGGTGATGCCGGTGGAGAGGCGCTACCCGCTCGGCGAGCTGTGGCAGGCGATCCGGGCGCACGCGGAGGCGACGCGCACGCGGGCGATGCTCGCGTACGTGGTGATCCGCGGCTTCAACACCGGACGCGAGGACGCGCTGGCGCTGCAGGAGCTCGTCGGCGACCTGCCGGTGAAGCTCGACCTCATCGAGGTCAACGACGCGAGCGGCGCGTACCTGCCGCCGACGGCCGAGGAGCTCGCGGCGTTCCGCGATCACCTGCAGGTGCTCGGCGCGCCGATCGTGCGGCGCTACTCGGGCGGCAAGGCGGTCGAGGCCGCCTGCGGGATGCTCGCGAACGTCGGCTGACCGCGCGGTTACTGGATCGGGCAGATCTTCAGCGACCCCTGCGGGAGCGTCGTGCAGGTGCCGCCGATGACGATGCCGCTGCCGCCCGCGCCGCCGGCCCCGCCCGCGCCGCCGCCGCCCGCGAAGTCGTCGCAGTCCGCGTCGTCGTTGCAGAGCGGCGTGCACTGCTTCTGCGCGCTCGCGCCCGAGCCGTAGGTGATGCAGGCCAGGTTCGGGAGGCAGAAGTCCGCGCGGTTCCCGGTGGTGTTGTCGCAGTCCTCGCCGAGGCCCTTCTGGCCCGGGTCGGAGCAGAGCGTCCGCGTGTTGTCGCGCGCGTCGGTGTAGCACTGCTCGCCCGCGGGGCAGCTGTCGGGGAAGAACGTGCAGCCCGAGCCGCCGCCGGCGCCGATCAGGTCGTAGGCCTCGTCGGGGATCGGCGCCTTCCTGTCGGGCGCCTCGCCGCAGCCGTACGCCGAGACGAGGGCGATGGCGGCGACGCCGAGCACCGAGGCCACGAGCCTGCGCATGGAGACCTCCGAGAACGATCCGGTTCTCGTAGGGTTAGCAGCCCGTCGTCCGGGGGGTCAAGCTTTTCACCGGGTGGGCGACACTCGCTCCGCTACACTCCGCGAACCGGGACCGCCTCGTGCGAGGTGGCGCGGGGGACTCGGCCTCCCCCGGCCGCAGGCGACCCGCGCACCCAGACGCGGAGGCAGGCCGACCGTCCCGCTCGATCCGCCGACGGCGTACACGCTCGGCGCGCTCTTCGTCCTCGTCGGCACCGGGCTCGTCCGCGCCGGCCGCGGCAAGACCGCGTTCTACGCCGGCGCGCTGTTCACCTGCTTCTTCGCGCTGTCCGTGCAGCCGTTCCTCTACCGGTGGACGGCGTGGATGTACGCGTACCTCGTCTCCGAGGAGCGGTTCCGGCCCGGCGTCGTGGCGGTGCCGTTCTTCGTCGCCGTCGCCGGCGCGGGGATCGCCGGCGCCTACGTGAGCCTGCACCTCGTCCGCGGCCGCCGCATGGCGCTCGCGGTCGTGAACGTGCTCCTCGGCGCCGGGATCTGGGCGTGCATCCAGGCGGCCACGTTCCAGGAGTACATGACGCTGGCGCCGACGCTCGAGGCGTACCGCTTCGGCGCCGGCGTGCCGCTCGCGTCGGTGCCGGCGTTCCAGCGCGACTTCAACCTCGCCGGCGCGGCGCAGGGGCTGGTCGGCGTCTCGCTCGCGATCTGGCTCGTCGTCGCCGGCCGCCGCGCGGTGCGCGCCGCCGCGGTGCAGCCCGACGCCGCGCCCGAGGCGTGGCGGCACGTGGCCGAGGGCCCGAAGCTCCCGGTGGAGGCGGTGCCGCCGCCGATCGAGGGCGGGAAGATCGTCGGCACCCGGCCGGGCGACGGCGCGCCGCTGCCGCCCGTCGACGTCACGCCGCTCGCGGAGGTGCCGGCGCTCCTCGCCCGGGCGCGGGAGGCGCAGGGCGCGTGGGCGCGGCTGCCGCTCGCCGAGCGGGTGAAGCGCGTCGAGGCGGCGGGCAAGGCGCTCCTCGCCGCGGGCCAGGAGGCGGTCCGGCTGCTCGAGGACGAGAACGGCCGGCCCCAGGCCGAGAGCTGGTTCTTCGAGGTGCTGCCCACCGCGGACCTGTTCGCCTACTGGTGCAAGCGCGCGCCCGTGGAGCTGCAGCCGGATCCGGTGGAGCTCGACCCGATCGCGTTCCCCGGCAAGCGCGGGGCGATCGAGAAGCTGCCGCGCGGCGTGGTGCTGGTGATCTCGCCGTGGAACATGCCGCTCAACCTGCCGCTCCGGCCGGCGATCCCGGCGCTGCTCGCCGGCAACGCCGTGGTGCTGAAGCCGTCCGAGCACACCGCCCGCTGCGGCGCGCTCCTCGGGCGGATCTTCGGCGAGGCGCTCCCGCCCGGCGTGTTCCAGGTGGCGCAGGGCGGCGGCGACCTCGGCGCGGCGCTGGTCGAGGGCGGCGTCGACCTGGTGTCGTTCACCGGGTCGCCGCGGACCGGGCGCGCGGTGGCGGAGGCGGCGGCGCGGCAGCTCACGCCGGCGCTCCTCGAGCTCGGCGGCAAGGACGCGGCGATCGTGCTCGCCGACGCCGACCTCGAGCGGGCCGCCCGCGGCCTCGCCTGGGGCGCGTTCGCGAACGCCGGGCAGAACTGCGCCGCGATCGAGCGCTGCTACGTGGTGAAGCAGGTCGCGCCGGCGCTGGTGGAGAAGCTCACCGCGCACGTCTCGAAGCTCCGCACCAGCGGCCCGGAGCTCGACGTCGGCCCGCTCACCACCGAGGCGCAGGCGAGGCTGGTGGCGGCGCAGCTCGCCGAGGCGAAGGCACGGGGCGTGCCGTTCGCGCTCGGCGGGGAGGCGTCGGGGCGGCGGATCGCGCCTTCGATCCTCGTCGACCCGCCGGAGGACCTCGCGCTCTGCCGCGAGGAGACCTTCGGCCCGGTGCTGCCGATCTTCACCGTCGCCGACGAGGAGGAGGCGGTGCGCCGCGCCAACGCGTCGCCCTACGGCCTCACCGCCTCGGTGTGGTCGAAGGACACCTACCGGGCCGAGACGCTCGGGCGGCGGCTCCAGGCCGGCGTGGTCACCGTCAACAACCACGGGTTCACCGGCGGCGTCGCCGGCTCGCCGTGGGGCGGCGTCCGCGGCTCGGGCTACGGCGTCACCAACGCGGCGCGGACGCTCGACGAGGTGACGCGGCCGCGCTTCGTGCTCGTCGACCGGAGCCGCGGCAAGGCCGAGCCGTGGTGGTACCCGTACGACCGCTCCGCGCTCGACGTCGGCGAGGGCATGGCCGCGCTGCGCTCGGGCGACCTCGGCGCCCTCGGCCGGGTGGTGCGAGGGTTCCTCGGCCGGGGCAAGTCGTGACGCCGCTGCCGCCCGAGGTCGAGGACGAGGCGCTCGCGCTGCTCCGGACGCTGCTCCGGATCGACACCACCAACCCCCCGGGCCACGAGCGCCCCGCGGCGGAGGCGTGCGCGGAGGCGCTGCGCGCAGACGGCCTCGAGCCGGAGCTGCTCGAGTCGGCGCCGGGCCGCGCGAACCTGGTCTGCAGGCTGCGCGGCACCGGCGAGCTGCCGCCGCTGATGCTCACCGCGCACCTCGACGTGGTGCCGGCGGGCGAGGGCTGGACGCACCCGCCGTTCGCGGCAGAGGAGCACGACGGGTTCCTCTGGGGCCGCGGCGCGGTGGACATGAAGAACCACGCCGCCGCGTCGGTGGCGGTGCTGCGCGCGGCGAAGCGGCTCGGCGCGAAGCTCCGGCGCGACCTGGTGCTCGCGCTCGTCGCCGACGAGGAGGCGGGCTGCGCGCTCGGCTCCGAGTGGCTGGTGGCGACGCACCCGGAGAAGGTGAAGGCCGAGTACGCGCTCGGCGAGATCGGCGGCTTCACCCTGCACCTCGAGGGGCAGCGCTTCTACCCGATCCAGGTCGGGCAGAAGGGCGCGCTCTGGATGAAGGCGCGGGCCCGCGGCGAGATGGGCCACGGCTCGATGCCGCGGGACGCGAGCGCGGTCGGCACCCTGGCGGCGGCGGTGGCGCGGCTGGCGGCGACGCGGCTGCCGATGCACCCGCCGAGGGCGACGCGGCTCTTCGTCGAGGCGGTGCGGCGGCGGCTCCCCTTCGGCAAGCGCCTCGCCATGGGCGCGCTGCTCAGCCCCACCCTCGGGCCGAGGGTGCTGGCGAGGCTCCCGGATCGCGCCCTCGCCCGCACCTTCGCGGCGGTGCTCGCCAACACCGCGGTGCCGACGATGCTCAGGGCCGGCGAGAAGATCAACGTCATCCCGGCGGTGGCCGAGGCGGAGATCGACGGCCGCACGCTCCCGGGGCCCGACGGCGGCAAGCTCCTCGAGGAGCTCCGAGCGGTGCTCGGTCCGGAGATCGAGCTCGAGGTGACGCGGGAGCTGCCGGCGCTCGAGGTCTCCACCGAGACGCCGCTCTTCGCCGCGCTCGGCGAGGCGGTGCGGCGCGGCGATCCCGACGGCATCCCGGTGCCGTACATGATCCCGGGCTTCACCGACGGCTTCGCCTTCGCGCGGAACGGCACCACCTACTACGGCTTCGCGCCGCTCCGGCTCCCCGCTTCACCCCCGGTGAAGTTCGCGGAGCTGTACCACAACGTCGACGAGCGCATCCCGGTGGACGGCTTCCGCTGGGGCGTCCGCGTGCTCTGGGACGCGGTCACCTCGTTCTCGGCCTAGCGGTCCTCGCCGGCGCGCACCTCGCGGCCTTCCTCCGGCGCGTCCACGCCGCGCCAGGCGGGGCGCGAGGTCGCGTCGTGCCAGTAGGAGGGTCCGGTCAGCGGGAGCGGGCCGCGGGCGCGATCCGCCGTCTTCTGCCCGTAGCCGTGGGTGCCGAGGACGAGCGCGGCGGCGAGCAGGGCGAGCAGCGCGAGCAGCACGTGGTGCGAGCGGACGGGGCTTCGAGCGGGCAAGCGAGCACCTCCGGCGAGGCCGGTCTCCCTCGACGCTGCGCGCACGGGCGCCGCGCCGGAAGCCTCCCCGTGCGCTTGCCGGCTAGAACGCTCGCGCGAGGCGCGGCTCGCGCCCGTGCGCCGCGGGGTGCAGCAGGAACGCGAGCCGGGCGGCCCCGCGGCCGGCGAGCTCGAGCGCGAGCACCGCCGACCGCTCGAACGGGAGCGGGTAGCTCGGCAGCCCGAGCAGGTGGGCGCCGAGCGTCGAGAGGAGCGGCTCGTGGCCGACGAGCGCGAGCGAGGGCGCCGGCTCGGCCTCGACGCGGGCGAGCACGGCGCCGGCGCTGCCCGAGGCGAGGGCGGGCTCGATCCGGAGCGGCCCGTCGGCGCGGAAGGCGGCGAGGAGGAGCTCGGCGGTCTGCACCGCCCGGACGAGCGGCGAGGCGAGCACGAGCGCCGGGGCCTCGGCCTCGCCGGCGAGCGCGTCGAAGGTCGCCCGGGCGAGGCGGCGGCCGGCGTCGGTGAGCCAGCGATCGCCGTCGGAGTCGGCGCCGGCGTCGATCGGGATCCCGTGCCGGACGAGGTAGAGGCGCATCGGCGGATTCCACCAGAGGACGGGAGGACCGGCCACTTCCGGACGCTGACGCGACGCGGCGCGGCGCGCGCCTTGCCTCGCGGCGGAAGGCCGTCCAAGGTACGCGCCTTCCGTGGAGGTGCGCCGTGAAGATCGAGGAGCTGTCGCAGCAGATCGTCGGGCAGGACGTCGAGGTCCCGACCCTCGCCGGCCCGCGCCGCTACGTGAACCTGGACAACGCCGCGACCACGCCGGTGCTGGCGCCGGTGCGCGACGCGGTGGACCGGTTCCTGCCCTGGTACTCGAGCGTGCACCGCGGCACCGGCTGGAAGAGCCGCGTCTCCACCGAGATGTACGAGGAGTGTCGCCGCGTGGTCGGCGCGTTCGTCGGCGCCGACCCGCACCTCGACACGGTGATCTTCGGCAAGAACACCACCGAGATGGTGAACAAGCTCACCCGCCGCATCGACCTCGGCTCGGACCGGGTGGTGCTGATCTCGGACATGGAGCACCACTCGAACGACCTGCCCTGGCGGAAGGTCGCGCAGGTGCAGCGCATCCCGGTGGACGGCCGCGGCGCCATGGACGTCGAGGCGCTGGCGCGCACGCTCCGGCGCAGCCACGGCCGGGTGAAGCTGGTGGCGGTCTCGGGCGCCTCCAACGTCACCGGCTACATGCCGCCGGTCCACGAGATCGCCGCGATGGCGCACCAGCACGGCGCGAAGATCTTCGTCGACTGCGCGCAGCTCGCGCCGCACCGGCAGGTCGAGATGCGCTCGCACCGCGACGAGGGCCACCTCGACTTCATCGCCTTCTCCGCCCACAAGATGTACGCGCCCTACGGCGTGGGCGCGCTGGTCGGGCCGAAGGCGATCTTCGAGGGCGGCGACCCCGACCACGTCGGCGGCGGCACCGTCGACGTCGTCACCGACAAGGTCGCCTACTGGGCCGCGCCGCCCGACAAGGACGAGCCGGGCACGCCGAACCTGCTCGGCGCGGTGGCGCTGGCGCAGGCGTGCCGGCTGCTCGAGCGCGTCGGCTTCCCGGCGATCGTCGAGCACGAGCGCGAGCTGACGAAGCTGGCGCTCGCCGAGCTGAAGCGGATCGACGGCCTGAAGCTCTACGGCGACGACGACGAGTCGATGACGGTGGACCGCGTCGGCGTGGTGCCGTTCAACCTGAAGGGCAAGAACCACGCGCTCGTCGCCGCGGCGCTCGGCTGGGAGCACGGCATCGGCGTGCGCCACGGCTGCTTCTGCGCCCACCCGTTCATCGCCCACCTCCTGAACCTCGACGCCGACGAGCACGAGGGGATGATGGACCGCGTGCTGCAGGACGACCGCCGCGACATCCCGGGCCTGGTGCGGATGAGCTTCGGCATCTACACCACCAAGGAGGACGTCACCTTCGCCTGCGAGGCGCTCGCCGAGCTCGCGAAGCGCGGGCCGCGCTCCGAGTACAAGGTCGATCCCAGGAGCGGCGAGTACACGCCGGTGGGGCTCCCGCACGCCGAGCTCGAGGCGGTGCGCAAGCTGCTCGCCTGACGTGCCGGAGCTCCCCGAGGTCGAGCACGCGGCGCGCACGCTCCGGCGCTGGCTCCGCGGCCGGAAGGTCGTCCGCGCCGAGGCCGACGCGACCCGGGTGTTCCGCGGCGGCGGCCGCGCCGCCTTCGCGAGGGCGCTCGCCGGCCGGCGCCTCCGCTTCGTCGAGCGGCGCGGGAAGGTCCTCCTCGTCGGCTTCGACCGCGACGTGGGCTTCCTCTCCCGCCTCGGGATGACCGGGAAGTGGCTCCGCCGGAAGCAGGGCGCGGCTCCGCCGAAGCACAGCCGGGCGCGCCTCGTCACCGACCGCGGCGAGACGATCCACTACGTGGACCCGCGGCTCTTCGGCCGGATCACCCCGCACCCGGCCTCGGCGCTGCTCGAGCTGCCCGAGGTGCGCGCCCTCGGCCCCGACCCGCTCCTCGACGGCCTCGACCCGGCCGCGCTGCACGAGCGCCTCGGCCGCACGCGCCGCGCGGTGAAGGTCGCGCTGATGGACCAGGCGCTCGTCGCCGGCGTGGGCAACATCCTCGCCACCGAGGCGCTCTTCCGGGCGCGGCTCCACCCGGCGCGGCCCGCGCGCTCGCTCTCGCTCCGCGAGGTGAAGGCGCTCGTCCGGGGGATCGAGGCGTCGATCGCGCACACGCTCGAGGCGGAGCAGGGCGAAGAGATCACCTACGTCGAGGAGGACCCGGACGCGAACCCGTTCCTCGTCTACGACCGCGCCGGCTCGCCGTGCCCGCGCTGCCGGACGACGCTCGCGAGGCTCGCGCTCGGCGGCCGGACGTCGGCGTACTGTCCGCGGTGCCAGCGGCCCTGACGCTCAGCCGCCGCGCGCCTGCCTCGCCAGCGCCAGCATCGGCCCGTGGAGCCCCGGGCCCGCGGCGAGGAGCTCGCCCTTGCCGAGGTCGAGCGGGGCGCCGGCGAGGTCGGTGACCACGCCGCCGGCCCCGGCGACGACGAGCGCGCCGGCGGCGACGTCCCACGGCTTGAGGCCGAGCTCGAAGAAGCCGTCGAAGCGCCCGGCGGCGAGGTAGGCGAGGTCGAGGGCGGCGCTGCCGAGGCGCCGCAGGCCGCGGGCCGACCGGAGGAACGGGAGGAGCAGCCGCTCCACCTCCTCGGGACGCTCCGGGAGCCAGTAGGGGAAGCCGGTGGCGAGGAGCGCGTCGCCGAGCTCGGTGACCGCGGTGCAGGAGATCGGCGCGCCGTTGAGCCGGGCGCCGCGGCCGAGCGCCGCGGTGAAGAGCTCGCCCTTCACCGGATCGAGGATCGCGCCGACCTCGACCCGGCCGTCCACCTCGCAGGCGACGCTGACGCAGAAGTGCGGCACGCCGTGGGCGTAGTTGGTGGTGCCGTCGAGCGGGTCGACGAGCCAGCGGAAGCGCGAGGCCTCGCCGCTCGCGCCGCCCTCCTCGGCGAGGATGGCGTGCTTCGGGAAGCGGCCGCGGAGCACGTCGACGACGACCTGCTCGGAGGCGCGATCGGCGTCGGTGACGAGGTCGATCCGGCCCTTCTTCTCCACGGTGCGCTCGCCGCCGAAGCGCTGCAGGAGCACGGAGCCGGCGCGCTCCGCGGCGGCCACCGCCGCGGAGAGGAGCTGGTCGATCGTGGGCGGGATCATCGGCGGCGCAGGCCCCGGAGGACGGCGAGGAGGGCGAGCAGGCCGGGCGCGCCCGCCGCGCCGCAGGTGCAGCCGCCGGGCCGGTGCTGGTCGGCGCCGCTCACGTAGCCCGGGTCCGGCTCGAGGGCGACGTCGACCCAGGCGTCGTCCTGCTCCACCGTCACCTCGGCCTCGTGGACGAGGTAGGTCACGTGCGCGACGGTGTAGCGGTACGTGCCCTGGGCCAGCGCCGGGAACCGGAAGGTGCCGTCCTCGTCGGTGGTCGCCTCGCGGTCGTCGAGGCGCACGGTGGCGTCGAAGATCGGCTCGCCGGTCGCGGCGTCGACGACGCGGCCCGCGAGCGCGTAGGTGAAGTCCTCGGCGCGCACCAGCACGAAGTCGGCGCGGCCGCCGGCGGCGCCGGTGACGAGGATCCGGCCGTCGCCGTCGCCGAGGTAGCCGTCGTGCGAGGCCTCGGCGACGTAGAGGCCGGGGAGCACGCCCTCGATCCGGTAGCCGGCGCCGCGGGAGGTGGTCGCGGCGGAGAGGCCGGCGTCGGGCAGGAAGACGGCGGTGCCGCTGCGATCGGGCGGGTTGTCGGAGAGGCCGGCGAAGCCGGTGAGGTCGCCGCGTCCGACGAGCGGCGGGAGGTCGGCGTCGGCGGCGACGATCAGCTCGGGCGCGAGCGCCGCCGAGACCTCGACCGCGTCCTCGAGCGGCTCGAGGCCGCGGCGCGCGACGAGCCGGTCGTGGGTGCCCTCGTCGAGGCCGCGGGCGACGTAGCTGCCGTCGGCGCCCGAGATCGCCAGGCGGTTGCCGACGATCACCGTGGCGCCGGCGACCGGCAGCCCGCCGGTGCGGACCGTGCCGCAGACCACGAAGGCCGCGGGGTCCGCGGGCGGGAGCACGGGGTCGAGCGGGACCGCGCCGCGGGCGGGATCCACCGCGCCGTCGTCGAGCCACGCCTCCTCGCGGCCGCCGCGGTGGCCGGGGCCGCAGGCGCCGCCCGGGTCGAGCTCGATCACGTGGCGGCCCGCCGTCAGCCCCTCGAGCCGGAAGGTGCCGTCGCCCGCGGTGGCGGCGTAGACGTCGGTGCCGCGCACGTGGAGGATCGCGCCCGCGATCGGCGCGCCGTCGGCCTCGGAGGTCACCGTGCCGGCCACCGCCAGCGCGCCATCGGGCGCGAGCACCGGATCGACCAGCGCGCGACCCGCGACCGGCACCCGGTAGACGGTGCGCGCCGCGCGTGACGCGGCGGAGGCCTCGACGTCGACGACGCCCTCGGGCACGTCGAGGACGTAGCGGCCGTCGGCCCCGGAGGTGGTGGTGGCGGCGCCGGCGGTGACCGTGGCCCCGGCGAGCGGGGCGCCGTCCTCCGCGGCGCGGACGATCCCCTCGAGCGGCACCGCGCCGGCGGGCGCGGCGAGGGCGATCCCGGCGAGGGCGAGGAGCGCGCGCCTCACCGCGCCGGCTCCGCCAGGAGCTCGTCGACCGCGCGGACGAGGTCCTCGCGATCGGCGTCGCCGCGCCAGCCCTCGTGCACGCCGCGGATGATCCCGGCGCGGTCGACGAGGATCCGCGTCGGCACCCGCTGCAGCCGGAAGCGCCGGCCGGTGATCTCCGCGCCCTTGTCCCAGACGATCGGGAAGCCGATCTTCGCGTCGCGGACGAACGAGACGATCTGCCGGCCGTCCTCGTCGACGCTGACGCCGACGACCGCGAGCCCGTCGCCGGCGCGCTGCTTCGCGAGGGCGTCGAGGATCGGCATCGAGTCGCGGCACGGCTCGCACCACGTCGCCCAGAGGTCGACCACCAGCACCTTGCCCGCGGCCTCGCCGGCGAGGTCGCGCGGCTTCCCCGCGAGGTCCGGCAGCTCGAGCGAGAGCGGCTCTCCGATCCGCGCCGCGGCGGCGCTCGGCCGCACCCGCCCCGTCGCGCAGGCGGCGAGCGAGAGCGCGAGGGGGAGCGCGAGCCCGAAGGCGATCGCGAGGCGGGGCGGCATGGCCCGATGGTACCGGCGCGGGGCGAGCCCCGTCACCGGCCCTTCGCCTCGAGCGCGGCGAGGAGCTTGCCGACGAAGCCGCCGAAGGCGCCGTTCGACATCGAGAGCACCACGTCGCCGGGGCGCGCCTCCGCCGCCACCCGCTCGACGATCGCGTCGGGGCCGGGGAACGCCTCGGCCGGCGTGCCGTGGGCGGCGATGTCCCGGCAGAGCCGCGCCACGTCGAGCTGCTGGTCGTCCGGCACCTGGTCGTGCCGCACCGGCGTCGACAGCAGCGCGAGCGCCGCCCCGCCGAAGCTCCTCGCGTACTCGTCGTGGTGCATCGCCCGGCGGCTCGTGTTCGAGCGCGGCTCGAAGACCGCGAGGAGCCTCCGGCCGGCGAAGCGCGAGGCGACCGCGGCGATGGTCTCGCGCACCGCGGTCGGGTGGTGCGCGAAGTCGTCCACCACCGCGATCCCGGCGGGCTCGCCGCGCAGCTCCTGCCGCCGCTTCACGCCGCGGAACGAGGCGAGGCCCTCCGCGAGCGCCTCCGCGGAGACGCCGCGGGACGCGCAGGCGGCCACGGCGCCGACGGCGTTCTCCACGTTGTGCCGGCCGCCGAGCGGCAGGAGCGCCTCGAGGAACGGCGCGCCGCCCCTGCGCACGACGAAGCGCGAGCCGCGGCCGTCGGTGCCGGCGAGCGTGCCGGTCCAGTCGGCGGCGACGCCCGGCTCCGCCGCGTAGGTCTCGACGCGGGCCTTCGCCCTGGCCCGGGCGATCCGCGGCGGCGCCTCGGTGCTCGCGCAGGCGAGCACGATCCCGTCGGCCGGGACGAGCTCCACCAGCCGCTCGAACGACGACTCGTAGTGCGCCGTGTCCCGGTAGATGTCGGCGTGATCGAGCTCGCACGAGGTGAAGATCACCGTGCGCGGGCGGTAGTGCCAGAACTTCGGCCCCTTGTCGAAGTAGGCGGTGTCGTACTCGTCGCCCTCGACCACGAACTCGGCGCCGTGCCCGAGGCGGAAGTTGCCGTCGAAGTTCAGCGCCACGCCGCCGACCAGCACCGACGGGTCGCGGCCCGCGGCGTCGAGCAGGTGCGCGGCGAGCGCGGTGGTGGTGGTCTTGCCGTGGGTGCCGGCGATCACCAACCCGTGCCGGTCCTCGAGGAACAGCTGCCCGAGCGCCTGCGGGAACGAGACGTGCGGGAGCGCCCGCTCGCGCACCGCGGTCGCCTCGGGGTTCACTCGCCGGATGACGTTCCCGACGACGACGAGGTCGGGCCGCGCCTCGTCGAGGTTCGAAGGCGCGTACGGGGTGAAGGCGCGGATGCCCCACTTCACCAGCATGTCGCTCATCGGCGGGTAGACGTTCTCGTCGCTGCCGGTGACCTCGTAGCCCTTCGCCTTCAGGAGCGCGGCGAACGAGCCCATCCCGGTGCCGGCGACGCCGAGGAGGTGGATGCGGCGGATCGCCGACGGATCGGGGATCCGCTCGAGCAGCCCGGGGTCGTTCAAGGCGAGCCTCCGTCGACGAGCGTCGCGACGAGATCGTGGAACGCCGGCCGGGCGAGCCGGATCGGCTCGACGTTCGCCCGGGTCGGGTGGACGCGGTTCGTGAGCAGCGCCACCGAGAGCTCGCGGTCGCGGTCGACCCAGAGCGAGCAGCCGGTGAAGCCGAGGTGGCCGAAGGCGCCCTTCGGGCCGGCGCGGCCGAGCTTCGTGCCCGCGGCGGAGCCCTCGGCCGCGGGCAGGTCGTAGCCGAGCGCCCGGGCGGGGCCCTCGGCGAGGCGGCGCGGCTCGAGGAACGTCGCCAGCGTCTCCGCCGGGGCGAGGCGGCGGGCGCCGGCCTCCTCCTCGAGCAGCCGCGCGCCGAAGAGCGCCACGTCGTCGGCGGTGGAGAAGAGCCCGGCGTGCCCGGCGACGCCGGCCATGGCGTAGGCGTTGTCGTCGTCGACCTCGCCGTCGCGGCTCGCCGGCTCCTGCGGCGGGATCGAGAACAGCCCCTCCTGCCCGGGCGCGGGCTCGCGAGGCCGGGTCAGCCCCGTCGCCGCGAAGGCGCGGCCGGCGGGGAGCCGCGGGCCACGCGGGCTGGCGTGATCGAAGAACGAGGTGTCGGAGAGCCCGAGCGGCGCGAGCACGTGCTGGTCGACGAGCCGGTCGAGCGAGGCGCCGCCGGCGGCGGCGAGGCACTCGCCGAGCGCGACGAAGCCGAGGTCGCTGTAGACGCAGGCCTGCCCCGGCTCGCGGTCGAGCGCGTGCTCGAGGGTCGCCGTGCGGACGAGGTGCCGCGCCCGCTCGAAGGCGCGGAACCGCGGCACGTCGGCGCGCGCCAGCCCGGGGTAGATCGCCCGCGCGGTGGCGTCCTCCTGGGCCAGCGAGAAGAGCGGCTTCCACGCCGGGAGCCCGGAGGCGTGGCCGAGCAGGTGCCGCACGGTGACGGCGCGCTTGCCGCCGCGGCCGAACTCCGGGAGGAAGCGCACCACCGGATCGTCGAGGCCGACCGTGCCGTCGCCGACGAGCACGAGCGCGAGCGCGGTGGTGCCGACGGCCTTCGTCACCGAGGCCACGTCGAAGAGGGTGGAGAGCGTCACCGCCGGCCCGTCGAGCGCGGCGCGGCCGTGGGCCGAGCGGTGGACGACGGCGCCGCGGTGGACGACGCACGCCTGCGCGCCCGGGAACGCGCCCTCGGAGACCCAGGCGTCGAGCCGCGCGCGCAGCTCGGGGAGCTCGGGGCCGGTGGCGTCGGTGATCCGCGCGACGCTCACGACAGCCCCTCGAGGAACGAGAGCGCGCCGCCCTCGAGGCGGCCGCGGGCGCCGTGCGGGATCGCCAGGTTGACCTTCCCGTGGCCCACCGGCAGCCCAGCGATCGCGGGCTTGCCGAGGGCGCGGACGAGCTCCTCGAGCACCTCGGCGCCGCCGTGCGAGCCGTCGGGCTCGTCGCAGCCGGTGAGGTCGCCGAGCGCGATCCCCGCGACGCGGTCGAGCACGCCCGCGAGGGAGAGGTGCGTCCACATCCGATCGAGGCGGTACGGCCGCTCGTCGATCTCCTCGAGGAACAGGATCGCGCCGTCGAGCGCCGGCAGGTACGGCGTGCCGACGAGCCGCGACACCAGCGAGAGGCAGCCGCCGATCACGGGCCCCTCGGCGACGCCTGCGACGAGGGTGCGACCCGGGATGGGCGCCGGCGGGCCGCGCCGCTCGAGGATCGAGAAGAGCCGCTCCACCGAGTCGGGGGGTTCCTCGCCGAGGCGGGTCACCACCGGGCCGTGCACGGAGCGGCCGCCCGCGCGGTACAGCGCGAGGTGGAGCGCGGTGACGTCGGAGAAGCCCACCAGGGCCTTGCCGCTGGCGGCGAACGCGGCGAGGTCGAGCCGCGGCAGGAGGCGCATCGCGCCGTAGCCGCCGCGGCCGGCGAAGATCGCGGCGACCTCGGGATCGGCGAACGCCTCGGCGAGCGAGCGCGCGCGCACCTCGTCGGGCGCGGAGAGGTAGCGGTGCCTGCCGTCGATCGAGAGCTCGCGGACGCGGTAGCCGCGCGCCTCGAGCACCGCCTTGCCGCGGGCGTAGCGATCCGGCGGCACCGGGCCGCTCGGTGCCACGATCGCGACGAGGTCGCCTGTGGTGAGGGATCGCACGCCGTCGCTCGAAGAGACGGCAGCGTAGCCGCGCCGGACCGGGAGCGGAAGCGCGGCGGGCGCCCCGGCGCGGCCGGAGCGGGCGAGGCGTCAGGCGCCGCGCGCCGGGCGCCGGAGGACCTTCTCGCGCTCGAGCGCGGAGAGCAGCGTCGCCGAGGCGAGGAACGCGGCCTCGCGCTCGTCGTCGCAGATCCGGAGCGCGTCGTCGTAGAAGGACTCGGCGAGCTCCGCGACCGCCTCGAACACCTGGCGGGTCGCCAGGAGCCTGCGGGCCTGCCTCTCCGTCTCGTGCTTCGCCGTCGGGGTCATGGGGAGCCTCCTTCCCGATCGTCCGCCGCCGCCTGCCCAGCCGTGCCTCGTGCTTCCCTGGTTGTCTGGTTGCACCCGATGTGCCACGGTCGTTCGCCGGCGTTCGCCACCGACGGAACGCGCGGATCCACCGAGATCCTTGCGGGTTTCCGGGGCTCCCACCCGGGCGCACATGCCCGGGGTGCCCCCGAGGCGCGGTGCCGCGGATCGGCGGTTTTCCGCGATCGCCGGAAATGTTTGCAGACCGGCGCGGTCGCACCCTGGAAGCTTGACCGGAGGCGCCCCGGCCGCCGACCCTCCGGGGTCTCGATGGCGACCTCCTTCACGACCTGCCGCAGCTGCGGCGCCCGGATGCACGAGACCGAGGCGAGGTGCTTCGCGTGCGGCGCGGAGCCCGGCGGCGCGGTCACCGAGACACGCACGGTGCGGGTGCGCGCCGGCCGCGGCCCGCTCTGGTGGTTCCCCACCGGGCTCGTGGTCGCGCTCGCGCTCTGGCTCGGCGGCTCGTACGCCTACCTTCGCTGGGAGCGCACCACCACGCCCGAGTACCAGGCGGCGCTGCTCGTGCACGAGGCGGAGGGGCTCCTCGGCGCCGACGACGGGAAGACCGCGACGAAGGAGTCGCTGGCGCGGGCGCTCGCGCTCTACGTGAAGGCGCTCAAGCTGCTCCCCGGCGATCGGCAGCTCCACGGCCGCGTCGACACCATCAAGTTCCGCCACGTGGAGCGGAAGCTGAAGGTCGACCCCGAGGTGGAGCGCGACCTCGCCTTCCTCTCCGCCTGGCAGCTCAAGGAGGAGCAGGCGAAGCAAGGCTTCTTCGAGGGCACGCTGCGCGAACGCTGGGACATCGAGGCGCTCGAGCGCGTGCCCGGGAAGGCCCTGCGCACCTCCGCGTTCGGCTCCGTGCTCATCGTCGCGCTGTACGGCTGGTGGCGGTGGCAGCAGCGCTCCCGCGAGGAGCTCCGGAAGCTCGATCCGAACGACCACCGCCCGCTCTCCGGGCGACGCTAGGTGCCGCGGGTGGCGCGGTTGCGCGGTCCGACCGGCCGTTGTAACACCCGGGTCATGAGGCACCTCCCGCTCGCGCTCCTCGCCGCCGCGCTCGCCGGCTGCGCCACCGATGCCCCCCAGGCCGCCGATCCCACGCCGGCCGACGCCACCGCCCAGCCGATGGCCTCGGTCGAGACGCCGGCGAAGGGCCCGGGCGCGCCGCTGAAGTCGTTCCTTCCGCCGGGCGTGGCGATGGCGGGCGCGCCCGCGGCCGCGAAGGCGCCGGAGGCGTTCGGCGAGCCGGTCTCCGCAGGCGAGGCGATCCCGCTCGCGAAGGTGCTCGCCGCCCCCGACGAGTTCGCGGGCAAGAAGGTGATCGTCGCGGCCGACGTCCGCACCGCCTGCCAGAAGAAGGGCTGCTGGATGGAGCTCGCGTCCGAGGACGCGTCCGCGCCGGGCTGCCGCGTCACCTTCAAGAACTACGGCTTCTTCGTGCCGAAGGACGCCGCCGGCGCCAGGGCCCGCGTCGAGGGCGTCGTCGAGGTCAAGAAGGTGGAGAAGGCCGAGGTCGAGCACCTCGAGTCCGAGGGTGGGAAGTTCACCAAGGCCGCCGACGGCTCCGCGCGCGAGGTCCGCATCGTCGCGAGCGGCGTCGAGCTGGTCCGGCCGTAGCAGCACTCCCGGGAGGGGAACCCGATGGTCCGCACGCGCTTCGCCGCCGCCCTCGTGGCGGCGGTCCTCGCCGCCTGCTCCGGAACGCCCGAGAAGCCCGACACCGAGGTGGAGGTGCCCGGCGGGCCTCTCACCGTGGGTGTCACCACGCCGACCGGCGCCGCCGACGCGGCCAAGGACGCCGACGCGCTGGCCTCGGCGCTCGCCGGCGCGCTCGGGCGCCCGGTGACCGCGCAGGTCTTCGGCAAGTACGACGAGCTCGTCGCCGCCGTCTCGAAGGGCTCGGTGGACCTCGCCTGGATGCCGCCGCTCACCTTCGTGAAGGCGTCGCGCGAGGCCGAGGTGACGCCGCTCCGGATGGCGACCCGCAACGGCAACGCGATGTACAAGGCGGTGATCTTCACCCGCGCCGACAAGCCGTACGGCTCTCCCGCCGACCTCAAGGGCGCGAAGATGGCGTGGGTCTCGGAGACCTCGTCGTCGGGCTACCTGTTCCCGAAGGCGCTGCTCATCGAGGCCGGCCTGGCGCCGGAGAAGCTGTTCGCCGACCAGCAGTTCCTCGGCGACCACGAGGCGGTGTGCAAGGCGGTCGTCGACGGCACCGCCGACGCCGGCGCGACCTTCACCGACGACGTCGCCGCCGGGAACCCGAACGAGGTCACCGCCTGCAAGACGGTCCTCGCCACCGGCGGCGCCGGCCTGAAGATCCTCACCGCCACCGACCCGATGCCGTCCGACGTCATCGCCGCGCGGCCGGGCCTCTCCGGCGCGACCCGCGACGACGTGGGCAAGGCGCTCGACCGACTCGCCTCCACGCCGGACGCGGCGAAGGTGTTCGGGAAGCTCTTCAACGCCGACGGCTTCAAGGAGGTCGGCGAGAAGGACTTCGAGCCGGTGAAGCGGGCGATGGTGGTGCTCGAGCCGGTGAAGCCGAAGGACTAGGCGGTCTTCGCGCCCGCGGCCGGCTTCATCACCTCGTCGGCCTCGGGCGTGTGGTCGATCTCGAAGTCGATGTGCCGGGCCTCCGGGATCTCCTTCCGGATGTCCGCCTCGATGGCGTCGATCTCGTCGGAGACGCGGTGCACCGCGTTGCGGGCGAGCGCCTTCAGCGTGGCGAGGCGCGCCTCGCCGTCGAGCGCGCTGCCGTCCTTCGGGAGCGCGGGCTCGATCTCCCGGGCCAGCCAGCCGTAGTCGAACGAGAGCTCCGCCTTGAGGTGGTACGCCTCGGGCGTGAGCATCCGCGTCTTCACGTCGTGGAAGTGGTGCAGGCTGCGGCGCGCCGCGAGGATCTTCTCGAACTTCTCCCGGGTGCCGGGCGGGACCGCCTTGCCGAGGAGCAGCTCGCGGTTCTCGATGACGAGGTGGAAGGCCACGTAGCCGAGGATGAGGCCGACCACGATCGAGCCGATCGAGTCCCACATCGGGTTGCCGGTCGCGGCGGCGAGGACGATGCCGCCGGCGGCGAGGAGCAGGCCGAGGATCGCCGCGGAGTCCTCGAGGAGGATCGCCAGCGCCGCGGGGTCGACCTTCTCCTTCAGGTAGCGGAAGAACGGGTAGTCGGGCGGGCGGTGCGCGAGCACGGTCTTGAAGGCGAACAGCGTGGAGCCGCCCTCGACCAGGAGCGAGGTGCCGAGGACGAGCCAGGTGAGGAGGCCGAACTCGGGCATGTGCGGGTCCATCAGCCCGTGGATGCCGTGGTAGACGGTGACGCCGCAGCCGATGAAGAAGATGCCGGCGGCGGACAGCAGGCCGAAGACGAAGCGCTCGCCGCCGTAGCCGTAGTGGAAGGACTCGTCGCGCCCGCGCGAGCCGCGCTTGAGCCCCATGAAGAGCAGGAACTGGTTGGCGGCGTCGGCGGCGGAGTGGATCGCCTCCGAGAGCATCGCGCCGGAGCCCGAGAAGGCGAAGGCCACGAACTTGATGACGGTGATGAAGCTGTTCGCGGCGAGCGCCGCGATCACCGCCTTGAACGAGCCAGCCGGTCCCGCCATGAGGAGCCCTCCGAGGGGCGGACGTTGTACCACGCGTGGAACGGCCTGCTACGGGCAGGCGTTCGGCGCCCCGGGCGTGCCGAGGTCGGCGCCGGCCGGCGTCGTCGCGGCGCACCAGCGGGTCGGGTCGTTGTTCGCGGTCGCGTCGAGGTGCGACTCGGAGAGCTCGATGGCGGTGCCGTCGACCGAGAGCGGCCACGGCGCCACGGTGTCGTAGACGACGGTGTCGACGACGGCGCCGCCGGCGGTGGTGAGGGTGAGGTCGTCGCCGGTGTTGGTGAGCGCGATCCCGCCGTACGGCGTGCAGCCGGCCGGGCCGACGGCCGCGCTCCGGCAGAGCACCAGCCGCGCCCGCGGCTCGACCACGAGCGGGCCGGCGAAGACGTGCGACGAGGCGCCGCTCGTGAGCGAGACGCCGGCGAGGTCGAGCCGGGCGTCGGTGGCGGAGACGACCTCGATCCACTCGGCCGAGGGCTCGGCGCCGCTCGGGTTGTAGAGCAGCTCGGCGATGACGAGCTCGCCGGCGCGCGGCGCGCGCGGGGCGGGCGGTCCGCCGCAGCTGCCGCCGGTGCCCGGCGTGCCGCGCTCGCCCGCGGCGTTGAAGGCCGCGCCCTCGGAGGCACACCAGGCGGCCGGGGCGTCGTTCGCGGCCGCGTCGCGGGCGGCGGTGTCGAGCGAGACGCCGCTCTGCACGGCGGGGAAGCCGGCGACCGACCAGTCGACGCGGTCGATCGCGACGCCGGCGCGATCGGTGAGCTCGAGCTGGTCGCCGGCGTTGGCGAGGGAGATCGAGGTGGCGCCGTAGAGGTACGCGGGGTCGAAGCCGAGGGTGGCGTCGGCGGAGTGGGCGAGCACCACGAAGCCGCCCGCCGGGACGACGACGCTCCGGGCGATGACGTGGACGCGGACCGGGCTGCCGTCGAGGTCGGAGAGGCCGAAGCCGGCGAGGTCGATCGGCGCGCCGGTGCGGTTGTGCACCTCGAGCCACTCGTGGGCCGGATCGCCGGCGCCGGTGGCCGGGTTCGCCATCAGCTCGGTGATCACCAGGTCGCCGGGGGCGACGGCCTGGGCGCAGGCCGGATCGGCGAAGCAGTCGGCGTCGGCGCAGTCGGTGCGGCCGTCGCCGTCGTCGTCGGCGCCGCCGGCGCAGGCCTCGACCGGCACGCACGCCGGCTGGCCGGTGCAGGCGAAGTCGGCGCAGTCGACGAAGCCGTCGCCGTCGTCGTCGACGCCGTTGCCGCAGTCTTCGGTGGGCGCGCACGCGGGCTCGGCGGCGCAGGCGTCGTCGGCGCAGTCGATGGCGCCGTCGCCGTCGTCGTCGACGCCGTTGCCGCAGACCTCGGGCAGGCAGCGCGGCACCGCGGCGCAGGCGGGATCGGCGCAGTCGGCGAGGCCGTCGCCGTCGTCGTCGGTCCCGTTGCCGCAGTCCTCGGCGGGCGGCTCGTCGCAGCGCGGATCGCCCGAGCAGCCCGGGTCCTCGCAGTCGGCGGCGCCGTCGCCGTCGTCGTCGGTGCCGTTGCCGCAGTCCTCGGCGGGCGCGCACAGCGGCTCGAAGGCGCAGCCGTCGTCGGCGCAGTCGACGTCGCCGTCGCCGTCGTCGTCGGTCCCGTTGTCGCAGTCCTCGACGACGCAGCCGGCGCCGGCGCAGCAGGCCTCGTCGCCGGCGCAGTCGGGATCGGCGCAGTCGGTGGCGCCGTCGCCGTCGTCGTCGGCGCCGTCGCCGCAGTCGCGCTCGAGGGTGGGGAGGACGCAGGCGGGATCGGCGGCGCAGTCGGGGTCGGCGCAGTCGACGAGCGTGTCGCCGTCGTCGTCGGCGCCGTCGCGGCAGGCGAGCTCGGTGGCGCCGCCGCACGACGGGTGCAGCTCGCAGGAGAGGTCGTCGCAGTCCGCGGCGCCGTCGCCGTCGTCGTCCGCGCCGTTGTCGCAGACCTCGGCGGGAGGCGCGCCGCCGTCGTCGCCGGCCTGCGCGGCCGCGTCGGGGTTCCCGCAAGCGGCGGCGAGGAGCAGGAGGAGGGTAGGCGTGTGTCGGTACATGTCGCACCTCTAGCGCAGTCCGCCGTACGACGGTAGAGGCGGCGCCTCGTTCCACCGCCGCGCGCGAGCGGGCGCCAGGAACACGAAGGCCGCGGTCCCTCGCGGGCGCCGCGGCCGTCGCTTGGTCGGGGAGACAGGATTCGAACCTGCGACCCCCTCGTCCCGAACGAGGTGCTCTACCAGGCTGAGCCACTCCCCGGTGACTCTTGCTGCGCGCCGCGTGCTGCTCGGCGTCGGGAGCGCGTGGATCTAAACGACGGCACCGCCGCTGTCAATCCAATCGCGCGGGCGATCACTCGACGTAGACGACGCCGGTCTCGAAGCCGCCCGCGTCGGTGTCGAGGCCGTGGTTCACGCAGAAGAAGCCGTAGGAGCCGGGCTCGAGGAACTGGATCTGGAGGTCGGCCAGGAAGCCGCCCGCCTGGTTGGGGATCGCGTTCGGCTGCGTGCCGTGGAGCGTCATGCCGTTCAGCGGGTGAAGGGCGCTGGCGCCGATGGTCACGGCGGTGTCGCGGGCGACGCGGATGCACGGCGGCTGGTAGCCGACCTGGGCCCCGCTGACGGCGATCGCGTTGGTGCGGACGGCGGTCGCGGGATCGCAGCCGGCGAAGGCCTCGAAGGCGACGCCCCCGCCTCCCGCGCCACCGCTGCCGCCCGCGCCGCCGCTGCCGCCCGC
>CAZDGH010000004.1:0-10607 GCA_964504805.1 uncultured Myxococcales bacterium
CGCGCTCCGCCACGCGGCGGCGCGGCTCCGGGGCCACGCCGCGCCCGCGCCGGCGCACCCGTCGGCCGCCCGGCTGCTCGCCGCGCTCGACCGGGTGGAGGCGACGCGGAGGGAGCCGCCGTCGTAGCGTCCGGTGTCGAATACGGCAGGCCCCGCGGACGTCCCGGGGCCGCCGCGACGTCCCCCTTGCGCGAAAGCCGCGCTGCGACGAGCATCCGCCGCCCGTACCTTCCGGGATCCCATGGCCTCCGCTCCCTACGACCTCGTGATCCTCGGCGGCGGCATCGTCGGCGCCGGCGTCGCCCGCGACGCCGCGGCCCGCGGCCTCCGCGTCGTCCTCGTCGAGAAGGACGACTTCGCCTCCGGCACCTCGTCGCGCTCGTCGAAGCTCATCCACGGCGGCCTGCGGTACCTCGAGCACGGCCACCTCCGCCTCGTGCGCGAGTCCACCGCCGAGCGGAACCTCCTGCTCCGGCTCGCGCCGCACCTCGTCCGCCCGATGCCGTTCCTCCTGCCGGTGTACGACGACGCGCGCGTCGGCCTCACCGCGCTCGACGTCGGCCTCTGGATCTACGAGGGCCTCGACTGGTTCCGCGGCGGCCGGCTGCACCGCACCTACCGCCGCAAGAAGGCGCTCGCGCTCGAGCCGGTGCTCACGCCCGAGGGGCTCCGCGGCGCGGTCACCTACCTCGACGCCGCCACCGACGACGCCCGTCTCGTCCTCGAGGTGATCCTCGCGGCGGTCGCGTTCGGCGCCGAGGTGAGGAGCCACACCCGCGCCGAGGCGCTGCTCGAGGACGCGTCGGGACGCGTCTCGGGCGTGCGCGTGGTCGCCGAGGACGGCACGCGGGAGGAGCTCGCGGCCCGGTGCGTGATCTCGACGCTCGGGCCGTGGACCGACGAGCTCCTCGGCGGCGGCGAGACGCGGATCCGCCGCACCAAGGGCATCCACATCGTCGTCGATCGCGCCCGCCTGCCGGTGCAGCACGCGGTGACGCTGCCCACGCCCGACAACCGGGTGATCTTCGCGATCCCCTGGGATCGGCGGACGTACATCGGGACCACCGACACCGACTACGAGGGGCCGAGCGACGACGTCGCGGCCGACGCCGCCGACGTGAAGTACCTCCTCGAGCTCTCGGGCCGGTACTTCTCGGCGGCCGGCCTCACCGAGCGCGACGTGCTCGCCACCTGGGCGGGCCTCCGGCCGCTCGTCGCCGCGGCGCCCGACGCGCCGCCGGGCGCGGTGTCGCGCGAGCACCGGATCTGGGTGGCCAAGCCCGGCCTCGTCGTCGCCGTCGGCGGCAAGCTCACCACCTTCCGCCGCATGGCCGAGGAGATCGCCGACGTCGCCGCGGACGAGCTCGGGCCGGGGGTGAAGCCGTCGTCGACGAAGGGCCTGCCGCTCCCGGGCGCCGCGAGCCTCTCCGTCCGCGGCCGCCGCGGTCTCGAGACGACCGCCGCGCAGCTCGTCGCCGATCACGGCCTCGACGACGACGTCGCCGGACACCTCGTCCGGACGTACGGCGAGCGCTCCAGGGGCGTGCTCGACGTGGCGAAGGAGCTCGTCGCCCCGATCGACCCGGAGCTGCCGTTCCTCTGGGCCGAGGTGGACCACGCGGTCCGCCACGAGCTCGCGCGCACGGTCGCCGACGTCTTCTTCCGGCGCGTGCCGCTGGCGCTCCACGGCCGCGACCAGGGCCTCGGGGCCGCGCCGCGCGCCGCGGCGATCGCCGGCGGGATCCTCGGCTGGGACGAGGCGCGCCGGAAGGCCGAGGTCGCGGCGTTCGAGGCCGAGGTCGCCAAGACGCGCCGCTGGCGCACGTGACCGCGCAGCGGATCGTCCACCACGAGGACGCGATCGCGTGGCTCTCGGCGCGGCCCGTGCTCGAGGGCGCGTCGGTCGTCACCTCGCTGCCCGACGTCTCCGAGCTGCCCGGCCTCGACCTCGACGGCTGGAAGGCGTGGTTCCGCGAGACCGCGGCGCTCTGCGTCGATCGCTGTCCGCGGGAGGGCGTGGCGATCTTCTACCAGACCGACGTGAAGCGGGCCGGGACGTGGGTCGACAAGGGCTACCTGGTGCAGCGCGGCGCCGAGGACGCGGGCGCGGCGCTGCTCTTCCACAAGATCGTCTGCCGCAAGCCGCCGGGGACGATCACCCACGGGCGGCCGGCGTACTCGCACCTGCTCGCGTTCTCCCGCGGCGTGCGGAACGATCTCTCCAAGGCCACAGCCGACGTGCTCCCCGACGCCGGCGAGATGACGTGGACGCGCGCGATGGGCGCCGAGGCGTGCCGGGCCGCCTGCCGCTTCGTGCTCGCCTGCACCACGACGCGCACCGTCGTCGACCCGTTCTGCGGGAAGGGCACCGTGCTCGCCGCCGCCAACGAGCTCGGCCTCGACGCGATCGGCGTCGAGCTCTCGCGGCGACGGGCGCGACAGGCGCGCACGCTCACGCTCGGCCGGCCGTAGTCCCCCGCGCGGAGCTTGGCCGCGGTCGCGCCCGCCCGCACCGTTCCTCCCATGCGAGCCCCCCGCCTCGTGGCCCTCGCCGCCGCGCTCGCGCCCGCGCCGGCCGCGGCCTGCGACTTCTGCCGGCCGGCGGTGGAGGCGGCGATCTTCGACGCGTCGTTCTGGCCCCGCGCGGGCGCGATGCTCCTGCCGTTCGCCGTCGTCGGCCTGGTCGTCGCCGCCGCGCACCGCCTCGCGCCGCGTTTCCTCGGAGGAGGCGATCGATGATCGAGCCCCGCCTGCACCCCGGACCGCTGCTCACCGCCGCGCTGCTGCTCGGCGTCGGCCTCGGCGGCTTCGTCGACGGCATCCTGCTCCACCAGATCTTCCAGTGGCACAACATGGTCTCGGGCGTGGTGGCGCCGGTCGACCTCGTCACCGCCAAGGTGAACATGTTCTGGGACGGCCTCTTCCACGCCTTCACCTGGCTGGTGACGGCGCTCGGCCTCGCGCTCCTGTGGCGCGCGAGCCTGCGCGACGACGTGGCCTGGTCGGGCCGCCTCCTCGTCGGCGGCCTGCTCATGGGCTGGGCCCTCTTCAACCTGGTGGAGGGCACCATCGACCACCAGCTCCTCGGCCTCCACCACGTGCGCGAGGGCGCGAGCGCGGCGGCGTACGACTGGGCCTTCCTCGGCGTGAGCGCCGCGCTGCTCCTGGTCGGCTGGGCCGTCGCCCGCGGCGCCGCCCGCCGGCCGGTGCGCCCGCGCCGCGCCGTCGCCCCGTACCGCGAGCGGCCTGCCTAGCGCCCCGGCTTGTGCGGCGGGCGCGGCGCTCCCAACCTCCCGGCGAGCCACGAAGGAGCGAGCCATGAACGAGCCCCGCCTGCGCCCCGGTCCCCTGCTCGCCGCCGCGATGCTCCTCGGCGCCGGGCTCGGCGGCTTCGTCGACACGATCTTCATGCACCAGCTCCTCGGCTGGCACACGCTGCTCGCCGGCGTGACGCCGCCTCCCGATCCCGCCGCGCAGCGCCTGGCGGAGGGGCTCTACGCCGCCTTCCACTTCCTGCTCGTCGTCTCCGGGCTCGCGCTCCTCTGGGGCGCGAGCCGGCGCGACGACGCCGCCTGGTCGGGGCGGCTCCTCGTCGGCGGCGCCTTCATGGGCTGGGCGGTCTTCAACCTGCTCGAGGGCGTGGCCTCGCACCACCTGCTCGGCCTCCACCACGTGCGCATGGGCGCGAGCGCGCTCGCCTACGACCTGGCGTTCCTCGCCGGCAGCGTCGTCCTGCTCGCGCTCGGGTGGGCGATCGCCCGCGAGCGCGCCCGGGTGCCGGCGCGGCCCCGCCGCGTGCCCGGCTTCCGCGAGCGGCACGCCTGACGCCGCCGGGCGTGCGGTACGATGCCGGCGCCCATGAAGAGCTCGACCGCCCCGCCGCCCCGCGAGCCCGACGCCGTCCTCGACGCGCCGCCGAAGGGCGGCAAGCCGCCGCTCACCGGGTGGGCGCCGAAGATGGTCCGCGCGCTCGACGAGCTGGTGCCGATCCCCGGCACCGAGCAGCGGGTCGGGATCGACGCGCTCGTCGGCTTCTTCCTGCCCGGCGCGGGCGACGTCGTCACCGGCGCCGGCTCGGTTTCGCTGCTGTTCCTGGCGCTCGAGAACCGCGTCCCGACCGTGGTCATCGGCCGGATGCTGGTGAACATCTTCTTCGACATGATCCTCGGGGCGGTGCCGTTCGTCGGCGACGTCTTCGACGTCTTCTTCCGGTCGAACCGCCGGAACCTCGACCTCATCGAGAAGTACCGGACCGATCCCTCGGCGAAGCCGTCGAAGGCCGACTACGTGCTGGTCGCGCTCGGCGTCACCATGGCGCTCGCCACCATCGCGCTGCCGTTCCTGATCTGGGGCACCGTCGGCGCCGGGCTCGTCGCCGGCCTGCGCGAGCTCCTCTCGTCGCCGCCCCCTCCGCCACCGCCGCCCTGACGTGCTGTCCACGCTCCTCGCCGTGGCCGTGCTCGCGGCGGCGCCCGAGGCGCCCGCGCCCCCCGCGTCCGGCCCGGTGCTCGAGCTCGGCCTCGGTCTCGGGCTGCCGGCGGCGCTTCCCACCGGCCTCTCCACCGGCGTCGCCGCCGGCGTCGCCACCCGCGGGCCGCTCGCGCTCGGCGGCCGGGCCTCGTGGGGCACCGCCACCGAGCACACGCGGACCTGGACGGTGACGCACCAGGAGCTCCGGCTGCGGGGCACCGCCGCGCTCCAGGCGGAGCTCGGCCGCGGCGTGCTCGGGCTGCGGCTCGGCGCCGGCGGGACCGAGGTGTACGAGCGTCGCGAGCGGAAGCAGGCCGCGCGCCTCGGCCTCACCGGCGACGACCTCGCGACCGAGGCCTTCCGGCTCCTGCCCGCGGCCGAGCTCGAGGCGGTCGCGCGGGTCGAGCTCCTCGCGGCGCTCGGCGTCGGCGTGTCGGCCGGGCCGGCGGTGCACTGGCTCGACGGCGCTCCGCTCCCGGGCTTCACCGCCGGCGTGGTGGTGACATGGCGTCCCTGAGCCGCGCCGCGGCCGCCGCCGCGCTCCTCGCCGGCTGCAGCGGCGAGCTCCTCGGCCTCGAGGACGACGCCAGGCCGCTCGCGACCGTGGCGGTGGAGCTCGAGGGCGAGCTCGCGCCGCTGTTGCCGGCCGGCACCCGGCCCGGCGACGTCGAGCTCCGCGTCGCGCTCGTCTGGGGCGGGCAGGCGCAGCCGCAGCCGCTCTGCTTCCTCCCGCCGGAGACGCCCGAGATCGAGGCGCTCGTCGCCGCCGGCTGCCCCGATCCGCTCGGGTTCGTGCCGGCTCGCGTCGGCGCCACCTCCGCGGTCGTCGAAGGCCGCGCCTGGCTCGAGCTCTTCGACCTCCCCTCCGCCGATCTGCTCGTCGGCCCCGTGACCGGCCGCGTCGGCTACGGGAGCGTGGTCGTCTTCGACGACCGGAACGGGAACGGCACCCTCGACCTCCGCGAGCCCGAGGGGCTTCCCGTCGGCGACGACCGCGGGCCTCCGGACCGCGATCCCGGGCCACCCGACGTCGTCTACGGCGCGAGCTTCGCCACCATGTCCGAGCCCGACGTGCGGCTCGCGTACCTCGAGGGCACGTTCGATCCGCGCGGCGCCTTCTACCCGCGGGAAGGCTGCCCGGCGCCGCCGACCGGGTTCTCGCTGCTCGGCGCCGGCGGCTTCTCGCTCGAGGCGCTGCTCGCGTCGCTCGCCGGCGGCGGGTTGCCGGCGCAGCCGGAGGGGAGCTGCACGGAGGCCGGCCTCGAGGTGCCGGTGGTGGTGACGCTGCGGCCGCCGGGCGAGGTGAGCGACCTCGCCTGCGAGCCGGACAGCCGCCGCCGCGCGACGTTCGGGATCCCCGACTTCGATCCGCCGCCGGACCGGCCGCCACCGCTCGACCGGATCCCGTGGGCGTGCGTGCCTTCGCCGTCCTTCGGCGGCGCCGAGGGACCGCGGCCGGTGACGCTGTCGGTGGCGCCGGCGGGCGCCGAGCCCGATCCCACCGTCTGCCGGCTGGTGCAGCACTTCGCGCTGCGCGGCTGCTACGACGAGCTCGCCTGCGACGAGCCCGAGTGGGACCGCACCGCGAGCCCGCCGGCGTGGTGGCCGTGCCCCGCGGAGGTGCCGTGACGTCCGCGCTGGTGCTGCTCGCCGCGCTCGCGGCCGCGGAGGAGCCGACCTTCAAGGTCTCGCTGCCCACCGCCGAGGACGAGGAGCTGTGGCGCACGCCGGGCTTCCGCCTCCACCTCGGCGGCGGCTGGGGCCTGCTCGCGGGGCAGCGCGGCGCGCCGAGCGGCTCGGCCATCGGCGTCAGCGCCCGCGCCGGCGCGCGGCTCGACGAGCGGTGGTCGCTGCTCGGCTCGTTCCACTACGCGGTGGTGTCGTCGGACGGCGGCCTGTCCGGCCTGCGCTACGCGATCACCCTCGACCCGACGATCCACCCGTGGCGCGGCCTCGAGCTCGCGCTCGGCGTCGGCGCCGGCGGCTTCGTCGAGGGCTTCACCGGCAGGCCCGATCCCGACCCGACCCAGGCGAGCGCGCTGAACGGCTCGCTCACCCTGGTCGAGCCCGATCCGCCGCTCGCGTACTGCTCCGGCACCGGCGTGGCCGCCCTCGCCCGCGCCACGTACCTCTTCGTGCTCGGGCCCGCGTCGTCGACCGGCCTGACGCTCCAGCTCGACGGGCAGTGGACCGGCTGCGTCGAGGACCTCGGCCGCGTCGAGCCCGACACCGCGCGGCCGATCGAGCGAAGGCAGTGGTGGCCGCACCTCGGCGGCTCGCTCTCGTGGACGGTGGCGTGGCGGTAGCGGCGCTCGTGCTGGCGCTGCTCCTGCCCGGGAGCGCCCTCGCCCAGGACGCGCCGCCGGCGCTCGAGCCGCCGCGGCCGCTCGGCCCCACCGAGGTGCCGTACCCCGCGGGCGCGCCGCCGCACGAGGAGCCGGTGACCGTGCGCGTGCGCCTCGTCGTCGGCACCGACGGCACCGTTCGGCTCGTCCAGCTCCTCGACAGGAGCCACGAGGCGTTCGAGGAGGCGGTGCTCGTCGCGGTGGCCGGCTTCACCTTCGCGCCGGCCCGCGAGGGCGGCGTCCCGGTCGCGGTGGAGCTCACCTTCGAGCACACGTTCCTGCCTCCGCCCCCGCCGACGCCCGCGGCGCAGGCGGCGCCGGAGGGGCCGGCCCTCGACGCCGCCCTCCGCGGCACCCTGCGCGAGCGCGGCACGCGACGGCCGGTGAAGGGCGCCGCGGTGGACGCGACGGTCGGCGGCGTCCGGTACGCGACCACCTCCGGCGCCGACGGGCGCTTCGAGCTCCCGCTGCCCTCGGGCGAGGCGCGGGTCGAGGTGAGCGGCTCCGGCTACGAGCGCTTCGTCGCCGAGGAGACGCTCGAGGCCGGCCGCGCCCTCGAGGTGGGCTACTGGATCGACCGCACCCACGTCGATCCGTTCGAGGCGATCGTCGTCGGCGAGAAGCGGCGCGAGGAGGTCTCGAGCGTCACCCTCCGCGGTCCGGAGCTGAAGACGGTGCCGGGCACCTTCGGCGATCCGTTCCGCGTCGTGCAGGCGCTGCCGGGCGTCGCGTCGATGGCGTCGCTCCTCCCGTTCCCGATCGTCCGCGGCGCGAGCCCGTCGTCCACCGGCTTCCTCCTCGACGGCACCCGCGTGCCGGCGCTGTTCCACCTGCTCGCGGGCCCGAGCGTGATCCACCCGGAGTTCATCGACGAGGTGCAGTTCTACCCGGGCGGCGCGCCCGTCCCGTACGGCGGCTACGTCGGCGGCGTCGTCGACGGGCGCACGAGGCGCGCCCGGGCCGACGAGTCGCTCGTCGACGTCGACCTGAACCTGCTCCAGACCGGCGGGCTCGTCCGCGAGCCGGTGGGCTTCCTCGGCTCCACCGTCACCGCCGCCGGGCGGATCGGCTACCCGGGCGTGATGCTCAGCCTCGCCACCGCCGAGGCGTCGCTCTCGTACTGGGACTACCAGCTCCGCCTCGACCGCGGCGACGCCCGCGATCGGCTCACGGTCTTCGTCTTCGGCTCGCGCGACGAGCTGCTCGGCCCCGCGCCCGACGCCGATCCTCTCGACCCCGAGCCGGAGCTGGTGCCGGTGCTCGCCCTCGGCTTCCACCGGGTGGACCTCCGGTACCAGCACGGCCGCGGGCCGGTCGACGTCGAGTACCGGCTCGTCGCCGGGATCGACCAGACGCAGAGCGCCGGCACCGACGTGAGCACGGTGATCGTCGAGCCCGCGGTGATCGCCAGCGTCGCGCTCGACGAGCGGCTCACGCTGGTGACCGGCCTCGAGGGCAGCGTCCACGACTACTCCCAGGGCGACGCGCAGCTGGTGGCGAGCGACAGCGCCAACATCGGCGACCTCACCGAGCCGCTCGAGCGGCTCACCGTCGGGTCCGCGCTCGCCGAGGTGCTGTGGCGCCCGACCCCGCGCTGGCTCTTCCGGCCCGGCGTGCGCGGCGACGTGTACGACGACGGCAAGACCACCCTCGCCGCCGCGGATCCGCGGCTGACGGTGCGGTACCGGGTCGCCGACCGGACGCTGCCGGCGGTGGACGAGGCCTCCGAGCAGAGCGGCGTCTGGCTCAAGGGTGGCGTCGGCCTCTACCACCAGCCGCCGCGCTTCTTCCTGCCGCTCCCGGGCCTCGACGTGATGCCGCTCGAGTACGGCCTGCTCTCGGCGATCCAGACCAGCGCCGGCGTCGAGGTGCCGCTCGCACAGCGGGTCGGCCTCGACGTCACCGGCTTCTACAACCACATGGACCCGGTGGTGTTCGACGCCTCGACGAACCCGCTCGACGTGGTGAACGAGGCGAACCCGACGCTCGTGCCGACCACGACCGAGCCGCCGCCCGACGCGGTCGCCACCGTGATCGACCGGCTCATCGAGCCGCAGCTCGGGCGCTCCTTCGGCGTCGAGACGCTGCTCCGCCGCCGCGCGGGCGAGGGGCTCTACGGCTGGGTCGCGTACACGCTCTCGGTCGCCGAGCGGCGCAAGGACGACGCCTGGGTGGCGTACGACTACGACCGCACCCACCTCCTGAACCTCGTCGGCGGGCTCGCCCTCGCGAACGGCTGGGACGTCGGCGCGCGGCTGCAGTACGGGAGCGGCAAGCCGGCGACGACGACCTACGGCTACAACACCGCGCGGATCGACGGGTACTACCGGCTCGACGTCCGGGTGGACCGGCACGTGGTGTGGAACACGTGGCTCCTCGACTTCTACGTCGACCTCACCAACGTGGCGGTGTTCTCGGAGGAGGTGTCGCCGGGGAACGAGCTGCGGTACGTGCTGCCGACGGTCGGGCTCCGCGGCCGCCTCTAGGGATAGGATGACCCCCCGTGAGCACGCCCCTCGACAAGCGCCTCCTCCACGTCGTCACCAAGGGAAACCTCGCCACCGTCCTCGCGCCGACGTACGCGGCGGCGCAGTCGGTGGACGAGGAGGACGCCCACGAGCGGCTCGTCGAGGCGCTCGAGGACGCGCGGCTGCGCGACGACCTCTACGCCGGCCTGCTCGGCGCGGTGCGCGAGAAGCTCGGGAAGGGCGGGCAGGCCGAGGGCGACGCGCTCCTCGACAGGCTCTCGAAGGGGATCGCCAAGCGCGCCGGCCGCGTCGCCGCCGCGCCGCTGCCGCCGGCGATCGCCGCGGTGATCGTGCGGGTGAACCTGCTCCTCGAGCTGGCGCCGAAGGCGATGGGCGCCGCGCTCGAGACCGAGAAGGGCCGCGCGGTGATGGCCGAGGGGTTCCTCGCCCTCGGCCGGCACCTGGTCGCGGAGCTGGCGCGCTAGCGACGCTTCTTCGCGGACGCCTTCTTCGTCTTCTTCTTCGCCGCGGGCCGCTTCTTCGCCGTCGCGCGCTTCGACGCCGCTGCCGGGCGCCGCGCCGCCTTCTTCGCCGCCGGCTGCTTCGGCTTCGCGTACTTCGGCTGGTAGAGCTGCACGCGCACGCCGCCCGGCATGGTGAGGTGGGTGACGAAGCCGTAGCCGTGGTCCTCGACGGGATCGAGCCCCACGCCGCGGGAGGCGAGGTCCTTCACCGTCGCCTGGAGGTCGTCGCAGTAGAACGAGATGTGGTGGGTGCCGGACGGCGGCTGCCCGTCGGTCGGGTGCACGCCGAGGTCGCCCTCGGCGAAGTCGAAGATCAGCCAGCCGTCGCCGACGTCGGTGTGGGGGAGCCGGAGCTTGTCCTTGACGAAGGCTCGGAGCTCGTCGGCCTGGTTCGAGTACAGCATCGCGTGCACGCCACGGATCACCTGGGACCTCCCGGGAAAGAGGGCGGCGATCCTGCACGACCGGGCCGGCCCCGAGAAGGGCCCCGGATGCGGCGGTGGGGTACGCTCGTCCCATGTCCTCCGCGCTGCTCGCGCTGGCGCTCGCCGCCTCGCCCGCCGTCCTCGAGCCCTGGCCGTCGGCCGGCGGGGGCAAGGCGCCGCCCGGTGCCACCGCGACCGCGTCCTCGTCGCTGTGCGAGGGGAAGGGCGAGAAGCGCGTCTGCCACGGCCCGGAGCGGCTCCTCGACGGCGATCGGACGACGGCGTGGTGCGAGGGCGTCGCAGGCCCGGGCGCGGGCGAGTCGGTCACGGTCTCCTGGAAGGCGCCGGCGCCGGTGGCCTCGCTGTTCCTGGTGC
>CAZDGH010000004.1:10620-19470 GCA_964504805.1 uncultured Myxococcales bacterium
TACTACGCCAAGGACCTGCGGCGGGCGACGGGCAACGGGCGGCCGGCGCGCGTCCGCCTCGAGGTCGGGGGCCAGGCGCACGAGGCGACGCTCGCCGACATCCCCGCGAAGGTGCTGCGGGAGAACGGCGCCACCGCGAGCCACGAGCCCGGCTGCGGCGACGAGACGTGCGGCTCGCGCGAGGAGCGGATCGCGTCGGGCGAGGGCCTCCGCCTCGAGCTGCCGGCGCCGGTCACCGCCACGAGCGTGAAGCTGACGATCCTCTCCGCGCACGCCGGCGACGCGCACCCGGACCTGTGCCTCTCCACCCTCGAGGTCGCGCTCGAGTAGTCACTGTACGAGCGACGGCCCGGTGCCGGGCTCGGAGACGATGCGCTCGAGCTCGCCGACGTCCTCCGGGCGCATCGCCCGGGCGAGGTCCGCCTCGGCGATCACGCCGGAGAGCTCGCCCTCGTCGTCGAGCACCACCAGCCGCCGGATCTTGTGCTGCTCCATCAGCTCGATGCAGTCGTCGACGCTCGCGTCCTCGCGGATGGTGATCACCGGCGAGGTCATGCAGGCGTCGACCTTCGTCGACCTCGGATCGAGCTCGGCGGCCACGCAGCGGCAGGCGATGTCGCGGTCGGTGATCACGCCGGAGAGGCGGCGGTCGGCCTCGCTCCCCGCGTAGACCGGCACGAACCCGCAGTCGTACTTCACCATCAGCTTGGCGGCGCTCGCGATCGGATCGTCCGCCCGGCAGCTCGCCGGGTTGGGCGTCATCACGTCGGACACTCGCATGTTCTCCTCCGGGCAAGCCGCCGTCGCGGCGCGTCCACCGGAAGGTGCGGCCCCGCGCCGGCGCCGGCGAGGAGCGCGCGTGCGGGCGGGCGCTAGTCGATCTCGATGAGCACGTGGGTCACCTCGCCCGTCGGCTCCACGGTGGCCTCGGCGTAGAGGTCGACGAGCCGGCCGACGAAGGTCCAGCCGCCGCTCTCGGTCACGATGACCTCGTCGAGCGGGTTGTCGGGGGTGCCGAGGGTCCAGACGGCGCGACGGAAGGCGTGCGCCGCCGCGGCGTCGCCGCCCCAGATCCGCTGGTACGCCTCGGAGCGCTGCACGTCGTTCACCAGGTGGAGGATGAGCGCGGAGCGCGCGGCCTCGAGCGCCTGCTGCTGCGTGCGCCGCACCACCGGGAGCTCCCACGCGGCGGTCCGCACCGCGTCGAGCAGCCGCCGCATGGTGACGGTGCCGACCCCGCGGACCGCGGCCACGGCGGCGAGCGAGGCGTAGCCGCCGGCGGGACGGTTGCCCACGACGGTCGCGGCCTGCGCCGGCGCGATCCCGCACACGACCACCAGCTCGTCGCGGGTGGCGCGCCGCGCGGCGTCGAGGGCGATCGCCTCGTCCACCGGCCCGAAGGCCACGCCGTCGTGGAAGCCGCCGCCGGCGACGAGCGCCTCGCCGCCGTCCCACGCCGGGAGGAACGCGATCAGCTTCCGCGCCGCCGCCGGGCCGACGTACGGCACCGCCGCGAGCTCGTCGATCGTCCCGATCGGCCGCGACGACGCGATCGACGTCGCCTGCCGCGTGTCGAGGCCGGCGCGCCGCAGCTGCGCCTCGGTCGCCCGGTTCGCGAGCTCGACGAGCGACGCCGCCTGTGCCGCGTCGACCGGGAAGCCCTCGAGGCTCCCGTCGAGCGCCGAGACGTCGGACGTCGGGTCGGCGCCGTCGACGCCTTCGAGGCCCCCGCAGGCGAAGAGGAGCGGCAGCGAGGCGAGGAGGGCGGCGGGAGCGGTGCGCATGGCCGCCGCGCACTGCCAGGTCCGCGCCAGCCCGTCGTCCTGCGAATCCGCGCACTTGGATGGCACGGCACGCGGCTACGTCCAGGCCCTGGACGCGCCTGTTCAGGTTCCGGTCGCCCCTCCGGCGACCGTCACTCCTTGCTCATCGCCTCCTCGGGCAGCGGGATGTTGGCCGTCTTCATCGACGCCACCAGCGCCGGCTTGTCGACCGACTTCAGGTAGGCCTCGCGGGGCTCGATCTTCCGGCGCTGCACCAGCTCGAGGAGCGCGTCGTTCAGCGTCACCATCCCGATGTTCTTCGAGGTCTGCATCACCGAGGGGATCTGGAAGATCTTGCCCTCGCGGATGAGGTTCGCGACCGCGGAGGTCACGATCAGCACCTCGAGGGCGGCGACGCGGCCGCCGCCGATCTTCTTGCAGAGCGTCTGCGCCACCACGCCCTTGAGCGAGGTGGAGAGCATCATCCGGATCTGCTGCTGCCGGTCGGCGGGGAACTGGTCGATGATCCGGTCGACCGTCGAGACCGCGGTGGTGGTGTGCAGCGTGCCGAAAACGAGGTGCCCGGTCTCGGCGGTCTCGATGGCGATCGAGACCGTCTCGAGGTCGCGCATCTCGCCGACGAGGACGATGTCCGGGTCCTCGCGGAGCGCGGCGCGGAGGGCGTTCTTGAAGCTGTCGGTGTGCACGCCGACCTCGCGCTGGTTCACGAGGCACTTCTTGTTGGGGTGCACGAACTCGATCGGGTCCTCGATGGTGATGATGTGATCGGTCCGGTTCAGGTTGATGTGGTCCATCACCGCGGCGAGCGTCGTCGACTTGCCCGATCCGGTCGGGCCGGTGACCACCACCAGCCCCTTGTGCAGCTCGCCGAACTTGACGATCGCGTCGGGGAGCCCGAGCTCCTTGGCGGTGAGGATCTTGGTGGGGATCTGGCGGAAGACGGCGCCCGCGCCCTTGCGGTCGCGGAAGACGTTGACGCGGAAGCGGCCGTGGCCGGGGATCTCGTAGGCGAAGTCGGTGTCGTTGCGCCGCGCGAACTCCTCGCGGTTCCGGTCCGGCGTGATCGGCGCGAGCAGCTCCTCCACCTGCGCCGAGTCGAGCTTCGCGAAGGAGGTCTGCTCCTTCATCTCGCCGTGGACTCGCATCACCGGGTGGCAGTCCGACGAGAGGTGCGTGTCCGACGCCTTGAGCTCGAGCTGGTGGAGGAGGATGCGGTCGATGGCGCGCTTGCCGACGCCGGGATCGCCGGCGGGCGCCGCGCCCGGCGGCGCCGCGGGCGACGCGTGCACGGCGGGGACCGGCGGGGCGGGCTCGGGCGGCGGCTCCGGCGCGCCGAGGTCCGTCGGCATGGCGAAGTCCGGGGCCGAGGGACGCGAGACGCGGCGGAACATCAGCGTCGGCGCGCCGGCCTGGGTGACGAACATCGCCTCGGTCGGATCGAGGCCGGCGACCTCGACGGGGATCTTCGCCCGGGTCTTGATCAGCTCGTCGACCGACTTGCCGGCGCCGAGCTCGGCCGCGACGGACTGGAAGAGCTCGACCTTGATCGGGTCCTTCCCGACCACGAGCTTCTCGCCGCCGCGCATCACGTACATCCGCTCGCCCGGCGTGAGCACGAGCGCCTGCGCGTCCATCTGCAGGAACCGGCGGAGCACCGGCTCGACCTTCGTCGGCGCGATCAATTCGACCCCCTTGGGTAGGGGGCGAATCTACCACCCGGCCCGGGGGACCGAACCCCGATCCGCCTCGGTCCCGGCGTCAGCGGCAGAACGGGATCGGCTTGCCGTCCGCGCCGGCGATCGGCGGGTGCGAGGCGTCGTAGTGCTCCGGCACCGTCTTCGCCTTCTCGACGATGCTCTTGAGCAGCGTGCGCATGGCGCGGAGCGCGAACTCCGAGATGGCGTCCGCGGGGATGTCGCCGCCGACGACCGTGGAGAGCTGGTACGACACCAGCGTCATCCCGCCGGGGAGCGTCACCACCGTCCACGCGCCCTTGTTGACGGGCGTCGCGATCGCGGCCTTCGCCATGTCGGTGGTGACGCCCTCGACGGAGCCCGCGGCCCCCGCCTCCTGCGCCATCGCCTCGGCGCCGGCCGGAAGGTCCCAGTGCCGCTCCCAGCACCGGTTCTCGGTCTGCTGCGCGAGCCGCGCGTTGGTGGAGACGTCGACGACCCAGTGCCGATCGGCGACCGGCCACGGCAGGTCGAGGAAGCCGTAGCTCCGCGCCGGGTCAACGCCCGGCGGCGTGAGGCGCTTGCCGCTGTACTCGCCGCCCCGGGCGAAGTGGGCGTCCGAGAGCACGATCCACACGTGCGACGCCGGCACCGGGGTGAGCATCACGCCGAAGACGCGCTCGGGCTTGCCGGCGCCGTTCGGGGTGTCCTTGCGGCGTACGACCTCGCCGACGAGCAGCGCCTCGAGCTCCCTCCGCGAGAGCGGCGGCAGGCGCTCCTTCGCGCCGCGGTTCAGCTCCTGGATCGCTTCGTGGATCTGCTTGGGCGTGGGCAGCTCGGCGGCCCCCGCGGACAGCGGGAGGGCGAGGGCGGCGACGAGAGCGGGGAGGCGCATGGGGCATCCTACGTCCGAGGGTGCCGGTCGCCTATGCCGCGGGTGGGCGTCAGCCACGGCGCGCGCGGCGCCGCTCCAGGAGGCGCAGCGCGACCTCGACGAGCGCGCCGAGCGCGACGAAGCCCGCGACGGTCGCGCCGCCGACGATCACATGTGCGGGCATCGCCCACACCCCGCCGATCATCCGCTCGGCGTAGTCGGCGGCGGTGCACGTGTACGCGGGGATGTCGGTGGGCGCGGGCGGGCAGGTGCCGGTGAACGAGGCGACACCGTCGAAGACGTAGAGCGCGACGAGGAGCGCGTAGACGAGCGCGCCGACGGTCGCGAACAGCGCGAGCTGCAGGAGGGCGCGCGTCATCGAGGCGCCCGGGCCTCGTCGAGGCGGCGCTCGAGCCGCACCTCGTCGCTCGTCGCGCCCTTGAAGCGATCCGCACCCGGCGTGAAGCCGACCCGCGCGCGGCCGCGCGACGCGGCGAGCGCGAGCGACGCCTCGTTGCGGGCGTCGACGGTGGCGGCCACGAGCGCGACGCCGTGGGCGGCGGCGAGGTGCTCGACGACGCGGGCGCAGGCCTCGCGGGCGTAACCCCGGCGCTGGTGCGCGGCGAACACGAACCAGGCGAGGTCGGCGCGGCGGTCCGGGTGGACGGTGGCCTCGACGAGGCCGACGAAGCCGCCGCCGCCGGCGAGCCGCGCGGCCCAGTTCAGCCACGCCTGCGTCCCGTCGGGCGAGCGCCGCGCCTCGAGGCGGGCGTAGCGCGCGGCGAGCGCGTCGGGCGAGGTGGGCGGGTCCTGCGGGATGAAGCGGTAGAGCGAGGGATCCGAGAGCGGCGCGAAGAGCGCGGCGGCGTGCGCGGCGCGGAGCGGCTCGAGGACGAGGCGCTCCGTCTCGAGCGGGGCATCCGTCACAGGCACCGCACGCGGTACGTGATCTCGATCGTCGAGCCGACCTGCGGCGAGGCAGTGAAGACGACCGCGCTCGCGATCGGGTCGTACGTCCAGCGTACGTCGCCGCGCGGTCCTACGTCGGGGTAGACGCGGCCGTCGAGCCGCACCTCGAGGTCGCCGTCGCGCCGGCCGCGGAGCGGCACGACGAGGTCCCGCGCGAACACGGCCTCGCCGAGCTGCCCGAGGTCGTGCGCCACGTCGCCGCACGTGTCGAGCCAGGTGCCGCCCAGCTCGGTCGCGACGTCGAAGTAGCGGCCCGACGGCGGGCCGGCGCAGCCGCTGCCGCCGCCGACCACGTGCGCGGAGACCAGCTCGCGCCGGCCCCGCTTCCGCAGGACGAGCGCCTCGGCGTAGGCCGCCGGCGTCTGCGGGGACTGGTCGTCCTCGGTGGAGACGAAGACGACCTCGAGCGCCGCGTCTTCCCGGAGGAAGCCGAGGTTGCCGTCGCCCGGCTCCGGGTGCCGCAGGTCGTCCGCCGCGTCCGCGACCCCGGGCATGAGCGCGCGGAACGCGGCCTCGAGGCCGGCCTCCACGCCGCCGCAGGCGCCGACCTGCATGTTGTGCGACCAGTGAAGCGCCAGGTCCGGCGTCGCCGCGGTCAGGATCCGCGGGTGCGACTCGTCTACGGGGAAGAGGCGACCGTCCTCGCCGCCGCCCGCGCCGCCGGGGCAGCCGAGGCCGCCCTCCAGTCCGGTCGTGGTCACTCCGACGTGCCAGTCGGCCCCGTGGAACCGGGCAGGGTCGAGGAAAGGGTCCGTGGCCACCGCGAGCGCGGCCTGCAGCTCCTCCATGCCCGAGGAGTTGTCGACGACGAACAGCACGTCGACGAGCGGCGACGGGACCACGAACGTGTCGGTCTGGATCGGCTCCTCGTCGGCGCGGCCGTAGCCCAGGACGCCGAGCTCCGGGAGGTCCGCCGTCTGGACGTAGATCCAGTCGCCGTGGACGCCGGCGACCTCGGGCGCGAACGACGCCGTGAACGAGAGCCGCCCACCGGGCGGGACCACGGCTGGCAAGCTCGGCGTCGTCCGGACGTCCAGCAGCCGATTCCGCGATTCGATCGCGGTCACGACGACCGCGTCGGGACAGCCGCTCACGAGCTCCACCTCCCGCGGCAGCGTGGAGCACCCCGGCGCGACCACGCCGAAGTCGACGTCCTCGGCGCGGAGGCAGCTCTCCTCGCGCCCCGAGCGCAGCTCGATGAAGAAGCCCGGCGGCGGCACGCCCTCGACGTCGAGCACGACCGTCGCGGCGTGCGGGCCCGGGTCGAGCGGCGCGTACCGCACCTGGATGCGGTGGCCCTGCCCGGGTCGGAGCTCGAAGGGACCCTCGTTCTGCAGCGAGAACGCCGGGTCCGAGTCGGCGTGCAGGGACACGTCTGCGACGCGGCACAGCCCGTCACCGAAGTTGATCACCGGGATCTCCCGGACCTGCTCGGCGCCCGGCGGCAGCTCGTCGAACCAGGTGAAGAAGCTCTCGACTTGCAGCTCGCAGGCACCCGGC
This sequence comes from uncultured Myxococcales bacterium, assembly GCA_964504805.1. Lineage (GTDB taxonomy): Bacteria > Myxococcota > Myxococcia > Myxococcales > Vulgatibacteraceae > CAZDGH01. The sequence continues at coordinate 17,421 of CAZDGH010000004.1, forward strand.
GGCAGCGCGTCGCCGAGCACCAGGATCCGGTGCGTCTCCCCGCCGTCGAGCCGCAGCGCGAGCTCCATCGAGTCGTGGCCGGGCGCCTGCGGCGCGTAGGTCACGTCGAGCGCGAAGGTGTGCCCCGGCGCGACCTGCGGCGGGAACCCCGCGTCCCGGATCGCCGCCGAGAGCTCCGGCGACGACGTCTCCACCGCCTCGATCCGCACCGTGGCGGTCTCCGGCGGTCCGGCGCGGACGTTGCGGCAGACGATCCCGCGCGGCTCGTAGAGGTCGAGCGGCAGGGCGCCGAAGTCGAGCGGCTCCGGCGCGCACTCGAGCGCAGGTCCGCGTCCCTCGCCCTCGACGCAGAGCTGCCGGAGCGGCGCGCCGGGGTCGTCCGAGCGGATCACCAGCGCCGCCCGACGGACGCCCGCGCGATCGGGCGTGAACGACGCCACCAGCTCGAGCGCTTCGCCGGGCGCCAGCGTCCGCGGCCTCGCGCCGAACAGCGAGAACGCCTCGGCGTCCTGGCCGTCGAGGACGACGGCGTCGACCGTGACGGGCGCCGCCGAGACGTTGCGCAGCGCGAGCGTCTCCGACCGCGTCTCGCCCAGCGGCACGATCCCGAGCGAGAGCCCCGGCGCGCAGCCGGCATCCGGGGTGAGCGCGAGCGCCGTCGCGACCGCCTCGGCGTCGGCGGCGATCGTCGCGGCCGCCGTGCCGGCGTCGTCGACGAGCGCGAGCGAGGCCGCGAGCGCGCCCGGCGACGCGGGCGTCGCGGTGAGCTCGAGCGTCGCGCCGGCGCCGGCCGCGATCGAGAGGCCGCCCTCCGGCAGCGCGATCGCGAACGCCGGATCGCCCTCGGTGCGGACCTCGGTCACCCGGATCGCGTCGCCGACGGCGGTGCAGGTGATCGCCCGCGTCGTCGTCGTGCCGACCACGAGCGTGCCGAACGAGACCCGCTCGACCTCGCAGCGGAGCCCCGGCTCCGGGCTCGGTCCGCCTTCGGGCGCCGGATCGGCGCACGCGGCGACGAGCGCGAGAATGGTGGCGACGTGGAGGTGCCTCATCGCCGGGAGGAGAGCACGGCGCGGTCCGCGTGGGGAAGCCGCGGCGCTACCCCTTGCGCGAGAGCCGCGTCAGCTCCCGGTCGAAGGTCGCGGCGAAGCGCTGCCTGTCCTGGGGGCCGAAGCCCGACGGGCCGCCGAGGGTCATCCCGCCGTCGCGCAGCTCCTGGAGCAGGTTCCGCGTCGCCAGCCGCTCGCCGATGTTCTCCTCGTCGTAGAGGTCGCCGCGGACGTCGATGGCGACGACGCCCTTCTTCACCAGCGCCGCAGCGAGCGGGATGTCCTGCGTGACCGCCAGGTCGCCCTTCCCGGCCTGCGCGGCGATGTGGGCGTCGGCGACGTCGAGGCCCTTCGGCACCTGCACGCTCGAGACGAGCGGCGAGCGCGGCAGCCGCAGCGGGCCGTTCGAGACGAACACGACGGGCACCTTCACCCGCTCCGCGCCGCGGATGACGATCTCCCGGACGGGACCGGGGCAGGCGTCGGCGTCGATCCAGATCTTCATGGTTGCCGCGCAGGCTACCGCGCCTCGCGCCGTCCGGTTCCTGGACGTCAGCGGCTTTGACATCCGGCGCGGCCGGCCCCAGTCGCGCCGCGCGGTTCCACGTGCGCCGCGGCGCTGGCGCGGCCGTTGCTCTGCCGCCCGCACCCCAACCCGGAGTGCTCCATGCGCCGTGCGTTCCCGCTCGTCCTCGCCCTCCTCGCCGCCTGCGGCGAGGGCTACGTCGAGGGCGACCTCGAGTCCGAGCCCGAGGACGACCGCTCGAACGAGGCCGAGCAGGGCCTCGTCAGCTGCGCCGAGCGCGCCGACACCGGCTACCGCCACGGCCGCTCGTTCCCGATCACCGTGGTCACGGCCGACGGCCGCGCGGTCGAGCGCGACACCGCCAACGCCTACGCGGTGATGCAGGAGGCGGCCGCCCGCGACGGCGTCTTCCTGCGGGTCGTGAGCGGCTTCCGCACCAACGACGAGCAGCGGCACCTGTACCACTGCTACACCT
>CAZDGH010000004.1:19480-32825 GCA_964504805.1 uncultured Myxococcales bacterium
ACACCTCGTGCACCTGCAACTCCTGCAACCTCGCCGCACGCCCGGGCTACTCCAACCACCAGAGCGGCCACGCCCTCGACCTGAACCACCGCGACCCCGGCGTCTTCCGCTGGCTGACCCGCAACGCCCACCGCTTCGGCTTCTCGAAGACGGTGCCGAGCGAGGACTGGCACTGGGAGTGGTGGGGCGGCGGCCCCGGCGGCGGCCCGTGCGGCGGCGTCGGCGCCGACGGCTGCACCGCGGGCCAGCGCGACGCCTGCGGTCGCTTCGGCTGCGCCTGCGTGAACGGGCAGTGCAACGGCGGCTTTTGCGACGGCACCGGCTGCACCGCCGAGCAGACGCGCAACTGCGCCGCGTTCGGCTGCGGCTGCGTCGACGGCCAGTGCAACGGCGGCTTCTGCGACGGCAACGGCTGCACCGCGAAGCGGCAGCGCGACTGCGGGGCGTTCGGCTGCGGCTGCGTCGACATGGAGTGCAGCGGCGGCTTCTGCGACGGCACCGGCTGCACCGCGAAGCGCACCCTCGACTGCGGCGCGTTCGGCTGCGGCTGCGTCGACATGCAGTGCGACGGCGGCTTCTGCGGCGGCGACGGCTGCACGGCGCGCCAGGAGCTGAACTGCGGCAACTTCGGCTGCGGCTGCCAGGACATGAGCTGCAGCGGCGGCTTCTGCCCGGAGCGCTGACCCTCAGGCGTCGAGGAGGTCGACGGGGAAGCGGAGCCGGAAGGTGGTGAGCGCGCCCGGCACGCTCTCCACCGCGATGTTGCCGCCGAGCGCCTCGACCAGGCTCTTCGAGAGGTAGAGGCCGAGGCCGAGGCCGGGCTCGGCCCCGCGGCGCGCCGCCGGCAGCCGGTGGAAGCGCGAGAAGAGCAGCGGCAGCTCGTCGGGGCCGATGCCGGGGCCCTCGTTGCTCACCGCGACCTCGGCGCCGTCGCCGGTCGGCCCGACGGCGACGCGGATCTCCGTCCCCGGCCTGCCGTACTTGGTGGCGTTCGAGAGCAGGTTCACCAGCACCTGCTCGAGCCGGTCGGGATCGAGCTCGATCGGCGGCAGCGGCCCGCGTCGCTCGACGCGGATCGGGTTCTTCACGCTGCCGGCCGCGTAGCGGGCGACCACCGCCTGCACGAGCTCGGGCAGCGCCACCGGCTCGGGCTGCACGAGCAGCCGCCGCGCCTCGATCAGCGAGGCGTCGAGGAGATCCTCGGTCATCCGCTGCAGCCGCGCCGCCGCCGCCTTGATGTGCTCCACGTGCTCCCGCGCGCGCGGCGGCACCGCCTCGTCGCGGAGCACCAGGCTGGCGAAGCCGGAGATCGCCGAGAGCGGCTGCCGGAGGTCGTGGGCGACGACGCTGGTCCACTCCTCACGGAGCCGCTCGAGCGCCTTCACCCCGCGGATGTCCTCGAACACCGCCGCGGCGCCGAGCACGGTGCCGTCGAGGTCCTCGATCGGCGACGCGCTGGCGATCACCGGCAGGCTCGTCCCGTCGGGCCGCCGGATGACGAGCTCGCACGGCTCCACCACCTTGCCGGCGAGCGCCACCGAGAGGTCGAGCGGGCTCGGGCGGCCGTCCGGCGCGTGGAGCTGCTCGCGGAACGTCCACGGGTCGTCCGCGGGCACGAGGGCGCGGCCGAACAGCTCCTCGGCGCGCCGGTTCGCGGAGAGCCGCGGCCGCTCGGTGCCCTCGAAGAGGAGGAGGCCGCCCGGCGAGCGCTCGAAGACGTTCTCCAGCCAGCGGTCGCGCTCGAAGACCTCGAACAGGAGCTGCTCGCGCTCGAGCGCGTCGAGGCGGCGCTCGGTCGCGTCCTCGAACGCGACCAGCGCGTGCTCGACCACTCCGTCGGCGTTCCGGAGGGGCACCGCGCTCGACTCCAGGATCCGCTCGGTGCCTCCCGCGTCCTTGTGCACCAGCACCTCGCCGCGCACGGTCTCTCCCGCGAGCGCGCGGACCGAGGGCAGCTCCTCCGGCCGCACCACGCGGCCGCCGGGGCTGCGGAAGAGCGCCGCGCGGCGCACGGGATCGCCGAGGGAGTCGAGCTGCCCCGCGAAGATCAGCCTGGCGGACTCGCTGAGGAGCCGCGGCGGCGCACCGCCGGCCGAGAAGAGGAGGATGCCGCCGGGCGCGGCGTCGAGGACCGCGGAGAGGCTGCGCCGGGCCTGGTCCGCCGCGTCGCGGCCGGCCCGCGCCTGCGCCAGCGCCGTCGCGTGCTGGAGGGCGATCACCGCCTGGTCGGCGAGCGCGCGCAGGAGGAAGTCGTCGTCGGCCCTCGCGAAGGCCGGCTGGGCCTGGCACCAGGCGACCGCGAGCACCCCGATCGCGGCGTCGCCGTCCTGCAGCGGGACGGTGAGCACGCGGGCCGGATCGGAGGTGCCGAGCAGCGCCACCGCCCGCGCCTCCAGCGGCGCGTCGAGCGGCACCGGGACGCCGGCGGGGACCGTGCCCGTCCGGCACACGACCGTGCGCGGCTCGCGGCCGTCGCCGGCCACGACCAGGACCGCGGCCTCGGCGCGGGTGAGCTCCGTCGCCTTGGCGGCGACGATCCGCAGCACCTCGTCGGCGTCGAGGCTGCTGGTGATCGCCCGGTTGATGGCGATCAGCTCGCGCAGGCGATCCGCGGCCCTCACGGCTTGCACCGTTCGAGCGTCGGTCCGCGTGCCCGCGCGTCCGCCCTGTTCATGGTCCCCCTGGGATGCCGTGGCGGGGGAGCTGGTTGCGGCGACGACGCCGCCCGGCCAGGCCGGGCGTGCTCGGTCGGCGGGAGCGCTGCGAGGTGCCGCGGACGCCCCCCCGGACGTCCCCAACGAGGCGGACACTACGCCGCGCATGCCGCGTCGCGCAATACCACGCGGTGGTTCGTATGGGAGAACCGGCGTACACGATCGAGACACCCCGTCGCAGCGCGGTTCACACGACCCGGAACGGACATTCCGGAATGCGTCCAGACGGCTACCGTGTCATCTATGCGATCGCCGTCCAGCCGCAAGGACGCCATGCCGGGGGGCATGCCATGGCAACCGCGAAGGTCCTCGTCGCAGACGACGACGAGAGCGTGCGTCGCACCGCGAGCGCGATCCTGTGCGACTCCGGGCTCGAGGTGCTCGAGGCGCCCGACGGCGATCGCGCGCTGCACCTCTTGCAGACCGCGGAGCCGACCGCGGCGCTCGTCGACCTCCGGATGCCGGGCATGGACGGGCTCGAGGTCGTCGAGCGCGGCCGCGCGCTCGGCTTCTCCGGCGGCTTCGTGCTGATGAGCGGCCTGGGCCGCTTCGAGGACGCGGTCGCCGCGATGCGCCACGGCGTGAGCGGCTACGTGGTGAAGCCGCTCGAACGCGAGTCCCTGCTCGGCGCCGTGGCGCCGGTGCTCGAGCTGCCGCGGCACCGGCCCGGGGTGCAGCTCACGCTGCCCGAGATCCCCGGGATGCTCGGCTCGTCCGCCGCCATGCGCCCGGTCTTCGACCGGATCCGCCGCGTGGCCCCCACCCGGGCCACGGTGCTCGTGCTCGGCGAGAGCGGCACCGGCAAGGAGCTGGTCGCCGAGGCGATCCACGCGCAGAGCCCGCGCGCCCGCGGCCCGCTGGTGCGGGTGAACTGCGCGGCCCTCACCGAGTCGCTGGTGGAGAGCGAGCTCTTCGGCCACGAGAAGGGCGCCTTCACCGGCGCCGCCGGCCGCCGCATCGGCCGCTTCGAGCAGGCGCACCAGGGCACGCTCTTCCTCGACGAGATCGGCGAGCTGCCGCAGCACGTCCAGGTGCGGCTGCTCCGGTTCCTGCAGCGCCGCGAGGTCGAGCGCGTCGGCGGCAACGAGACCGTGCCGGTCGACACCCGCGTCGTCGCGGCGACGCACCGCGATCTCTCGGCGGCGGTGAAGGCGGGCACGTTCCGCGAGGACCTCTACCACCGGCTCAACGTGGTGGAGATCGAGCTGCCCGCGCTGCGCAATCGCCGCGAGGACGTCCCGGTCCTCGTCGAGCGCTTCGCCGCGCGGTTCGGCCTCGACGCCTTCGGCCGGGCGTCGCCGGTCAGCGAGGCGGCGGTGCGGCTCCTCTGCGCCTACCCGTGGCCGGGCAACGTCCGCGAGCTCGAGAACGTGGTGGAGCGCGCGGTCGTCCTCGCCGGCGGCGGCGAGGTCCAGCCGGCGCACCTTCCGGAGCGTCTCGGCGGTCCCCCGGCCGAGCGTGGCTACGTGGAGGTGCCGGGCGCGCGGCTCGCGGACATCGAGCGAGACGCGATCCTGCGCACGCTCGAGTCGGTCGGCGGCTCGACCAGCGCGGCCGCCCGCGTCCTCGGCATCAGCGTCCGCACGATCCAGTACCGCCTCAAGGAGTACGGGATCCGCGGGGACGACGCCCCGATCTGATCCGTCGTCGTCCCGACGCATGGGTTGCGCAACGCGTCGGGAGGTCTTGCGCAGGCGATGCGGAGGGCCGCTCCCCCGCTCGCGCGCCGCAGCGCAGGGACCTGGGGATCGAAGAGGGGTCTCGCTGGCCCGGAAAGTGATCAGGGAAGCCGCCGAGTGGGTGCCGCCCCGTCGGGCGGCGGGGGAGAGCGAGCCATGAGGGCAAGAGGACGTCCCGCGACGGTCCGGCACGACGGCGTGGTCCCGCACCTCGAGAGCTTCGACGACGGCGAGGCGCAGCGACAGGCGGAGCTCGAGGAGCTCCTCGCGGGTGTCGCGCACGACGTCTGCTCCGTCGCCGCCGGCATCAACCTCGCCGCCTCCCTCCTGGAGCGCGAAGCGGCGGGGCGCCCCTTGCCGGCCATGTACCTGCCGAAGATCCAGAGCTCGGCGCGCTGGCTGGCGGAGCTGTCGCGGGAGCTCGTCGAGTGCTCGTCGCTCAAGTCGCGCCGGGCGCTCCACCTCGAGCCCCGGGCGCTGGCGCGGGACGTCGAGCAGGTCCTGGGGACGCTGGCCGCGCAGGCCGACGAGGCGAAGGTCGGCCTCGAGAGCCGGATCGACCCGGGCGTCACCGCGCTCGCCGACGGCGCGAAGCTGCACCGGATCCTCGGGAACCTGGTCGGCAACGCGCTCAAGTTCACGCCGCCGGGCGGCCGGGTCGAGGTCGGCTGCGACGACGCGCCGCGCGAGGTCCGCGTCGAGGTCTCCGACACGGGGGTCGGCATCTCCGACGAGGCCCTGCCGCACGTGTTCCGGCCGTACTGGCACGGTCGGTCCCGGGCCAGCGGCACCGGCCTCGGCCTCGCCATCGCGCGGACCCTCGTCGCCGCCCACGGCGGGGAGATCGGCGCGGAGCGACGCCGCGGCGGCGGCACCACCGTGTGGTTCACCGTGCCCCGCGCCACCCGCAGCGTCCCGCGCGCGAGCGCGAGGGGCCGGATGGCCGAGTCCGCTGCCCGCTGACCCGCGCTACGCCTCGGCGCCGTCCCGGAGCGGGAGGACGATCCGGAAGATCGTCTCCCGCTCGTCGCTCTCGACGACGATCGAGCCGCCGTGGGCCTCCACCAGGCCGCGGACGATGTAGAGGCCGAGGCCCAGCCCCTGCGCGCGGGTGCGGCTCTCGTCGCCGCGGCGGAAGCGCTCGAACACGTAGGGCAGGTCGTCCTCCGGGATGGGCCTGCCGCGGTTCCCGATCGAGAGCTCCGCGGCGTCGCCCTTCCGCCGCAGCCGGACCCGGATCTCCGCGCCACGGTCGCCGTACTTCACCGCGTTGCTCACCAGGTTGCCGACGATCTGCTCGAGCCGCGCCTCGTCGACGAGCGCCACGACCTCCTCGTCGCCGGCGTCGAGCACCAGCGGGTTCGAGGGCGTCTCCACCTGGAGCCGCTCGACGATCCCCGCGAGCGCCGCGCCGAGCCGCACCTCCTGCAGCTCGAGGGTGAGCCGCCGCGACTCGAGCCGGGAGGCCTCGAGCAGGTCGCCGATCATCCGGTTGAGGCGCCGCGCGCTCCCGAGGATGTGCTCGGACCAGCCGCGCTCCTGGTCCGCGCCGCGCCGGCGCAGGAGCGACGCGAACGCGGTGATCGCCGTGACCGGCTGGCGTAGGTCGTGCGCGACCATCGAGGTCCACTCCTCGCGGAGCCGGTCGAACTCCTTCAGGTACGAGATGTCCTCGACGATCACCACCGCCGCCGGCTCGTCGCCGGCCCCTGGCGGGATCGGCGCGGCGCTCACCAGCACCGGCACCTCGGCGCCGTCGCGCCGCCGCACCAGCACCTCGCCGGCCGCGACGGTCTCGCCGCGGAGCGCGCGGCCCGCCATGGTCTGGTCGGCCGGGAGCGGCGCGCCCGAGACGGAGTAGAGGAGCGGCAGGTACTGCTCGACCCCGCGCTCGGGGACGAGCTGCATCCCGAGGATCTGCTCGGCGCGCCGGTTCGCGGTGATGTGGTGGCCGCCCTGGGTGACGAGCACCACGCCGACCGGGCTGCTCTCGATCACCGTGGTGAGCCAGCGGCGCTTCTCCTCGACCCGCTGGGCGAGGGACTCGCGGGCGAGCTCGGCCTCCTTCTGCCGGGTGATGTCGCGGCCCACCGCGACGATCATCGCCGACCCGTCGACGGACCGGCGCACCGGGCTGACCCGGAGCTCGATCCAGCGCACGCCCCCGTCGCGGTGCACCACCCGGAACGTCGTCTCCCCGCCGCCGGCCAGCGCCGCTTCCTCGAGCCGCCGGAAGGACTTCCGATCCTCGGGGAGCATGATCCGGAGGGCGAGCTGCTGGTCCTCGTAGAAGTCCTCGGGCCTGCGGCCGGTGACGTCCTCGACCGACGGGCTGACGTACTCGAAGCGCCTCTCCGGCTCGAGCCGCACCTGCAGGATCATGTCGCGCACGTTCTCGGCGAGCACCCGGAGCCGCGCCTCGCTGCGGCGCAGGGCGTCCTGCGAGCGCGCCTGCTCGGTGACGTCGTGGAGGCTCCCGGCCACCGAGAGCACGCGGCCGCGATCGTCCCGGACGACCTCGGCGCGGTGGAGCACGATGCGCTCCTCGTCCCTCGGGCCGAGGACGCCGTGCTGGAGCGCGAACGGCGCGGCGTGCGAGACCGACGCCTCGATCGCGGCCGCCACCGCGTCCCGGTCGAGCGGCGCCACCCGCGCGAGCAGCGCCTCGCGGGAGGGCACGTGGCCGAGGTCGAGGCCGAGCACGCGGGCGCACTCCTCGCTCCACGTCATCCGGCCGGCCACGAGGTCCCACTCCCAGCTCCCGAGCCGGGTGAGGCGCTGCGCGCGCTCCAGGCTGTCGCGGATCCGGCGCAGCGCGGCGACGGCGCGGCGCTCGTCGGTGACGTCGCGGAGGAAGGCCACGTGGCGGCCGGGCCGCACGTGGGCGCGGGCCCGGTACTCGCACTCGACCAGGCGGCCCGAGGGCAGGGCCAGCGTCACCTCGCCGACCCCGCGGCCCTCGGCGAGCAGGCTGGTCCAGGTGTTCGGCGGCACCGGCCCGCGGAAGAGCGCGAAGAGCGAGGTGCCGGCGAGATCGGCGCGGCTGCGGCCGAACAGCTCGCCGGCGGCGGGGTTCGACCGGACGATCCTGGCGTCGGAGTCGAGGAGGAGCATCGCGTCGAGCGCGTTCTCGAAGACCGCGTCGAGCTCGCTCTGGCCGTCGAGGAGCGCGAGCTCGGCGCGCCGGCGCTCGGAGACGTCGTCGATCTGGACGATGAAGCGGCCCGGTCCCCTGGCCTCCGGCAGCCGGGTGATCGACACCTCGGTGTCGACGATCGAGCCGTCGGGACGGAACATGCGCCGGGCGTGGTGGTACCGCTCCACCGCGCCCTCGAAGAGCTCGGAGGCCTGCCAGCGCTCCGCCTCCGCGTCGTGGGGGTGGGTGATGGCGTCGAGGGTGAGCTTGCGCAGCTCCTCGGGCGTGCGGCCGAGGATCTCGGAGAGCGCGAAGTTCACGTCGTCGAAGCGGCCGTCCGCGGCGATCACGCCGAGGCCGACCGGCGCCGTGTAGAAGACGCGCGACAGGTGGGCCTCCCGGGCCGCGACAGCCGCCTGCTCGCGCCGCAGGTCCGCCCGCTCCCGGACGAGCACCGCCCGCGAGGCCGCCTGCGCGAGCGCCGCCGCCGCGTGCTCGCCGAAGAGCCCGGCCACGACGCGGTCCTCGGCGTCGAACGGCGGCGAGGCCGGCCCGCGCCAGAGCACGAAGCGCAGGAGCTCGCGGCCCTCGGGCGCCAGCGGGAGCCGGAGCAGCCGCCCGTCGCTCGCCGGCGAGACGTGATCGGCCGAGGGCGCGGCGACGTGCACCGCCTCGGCCAGCACGGCCGACTCCGGCGTCCCCACCTCGACGAGCTCGACGAGCACGCCGTCGGCGCCGACGAGGCGCCGCGCCTCGCTCACCGCGACGCGGGTCCGCGCGTCGAGCTCCGTGGCGCCGGCGAGCGCGAGCGCCGCCCGGGAGACCGCCTCGAGCCGCGCGCGCGCGCGCTGCTCCGCCGCGGCGACCGCGAGGCCGTCGGTGACCGTGCAGGCGATCCCGCCGAGGAGCCGCAGGAGCGAGATCTGCTCGTGCACCCCGGTGGGACGGAGCACGCAGCAGAGGACGAGGGCCGTCGGCGCGAGCTCGTCGAGCGGCAGCGCGGCGACGAGGCGCGCCCCGTCCATCGAGAGCAGCGGCCCGACGTCGGAGCTCCCGCGCGCGCTCCTGGCGAGGACGATCTTCCCCGACCCGAGCGCGCGGGGGAGCAGGCCGTCGCCCTCGCGGTGCACCCTCGACAGCGCGGCGGCGATCTTCGGCGGCACCCCGCGGTGGGCGAGAGGCTCGAGGTACGGGCCCGCGGCGCGGAACACGATCGAGGCCCGGACGCCGACGACCTCCTCGGCCACGACGAGGAGGTCCGCGAGGACGTCCCGGTCGGCGCTCCCGCGACGGAGCCGTCCCACGGTGCGCGCGACGCGCTCCACCGCGCGCGCCAGCTCGTCGCGATGGGGGACGCGCGGCGGCGCTCCGGAGCGATCGATCGTCGGCATGCGGGCCCCCGTCTCTCGACGCTCGATCGCGGTACCGGAACCGGGCCCGCCGGAGCCGCCGCGCGGCGCGCCCGGAGACGGACCCGGCGGGCGCGCGCCGCACCGCGTGCGGCGGACCACCCTCGAGGCGGCGCAGCGCCTGCGCCGCTCCACGCGCGCCACGCGAGCCGGCGCGGCCGGCGGCCGCTGGATCGTCGCTTGCTCCTCGTCTTCGGCGGCGACGAGGGCTCGACGAGCTCGTCACGCGTCGCCCGTTGCAGGTCCGGCTGGCGGCGCGGTGTGCGGCCCGGAGTCTCCGGGGGGAGGGGCCGCCGCCGCGCCGCTCGTCACCGCCGGGTCGGGCTCCACGTGGACGACCGTCCCGGGTACCTGGACGGCGCGCGGCTCGTGGCCGCAGCCCCGCTCGGCGAGGGTCTCCCACGTCGCCCGCTCCGCGGCACGCAGCGGCGCCTCGCCGCCGCCGCGGTCGAGCAGGAACTCCGCGCTCCAGCCGCACGCGCGGCAGTCCACCCGGAACCGGGCCAGCTCCCTCGTCATCGTCGCGCCCCCCACGAGCGCGCGGACTCTAGGCGGGCCGGCCGAGGGCTCGGAAGGACGGAAACGGGGCGGATCCGCGGGGCGACACCGCCGGGGCCCGACGGGCGGGCAGGCCCCTCCCGGTACGGTCGCGGCTGACGGCGGCGCCCGGAGGGTCTACGATGCGCGGCTCACCACGAACAGGACCCGGCGATGGCATCGAACGGCAGACCCTCGATCAGCAAGCGGCAGAAGGAGCTGAAGCGCCTCGAGCAGCGCAAGGAGAAGGAAGAGAAGCGCGCCCGCCGCAACGAGGAGAAGAAGACGCGGCCCGACGCGACGCCCGGCGAGGATCCGGACATCGCCCACATCGTGCCCGGGCCGCAGCCGATCCCCGAGGAGTAGCGCCGAGCCTCCATGCGGCCGGACGGCACCACGCTCCTGCTCGCCACCCTCGCGGCGGACGGCATCGTCCTCGCGAGCTGGTGCGTGGCGGCGTTCCTGGCCGTGCGCTTCATCAACGGACGCGTGGAGCGCGCGCTGGCCTCGCCGGCCTCGCCGTCGGAGGGCGTCGGCGACGTGGCGCTGCTGCTCTACGGCGCCTCGCTGCTGTTCTGGCCCGCCGCGCTGGGCATCGGCATGTACCACCTGGGCAGGCCGGCGAGCGCGCGCGTGGGCCGCAACTGCCTCTTCATCGCCCTCGGGCACTTCACCCTGGCCGTGCTCGCGGCGATCGCGATCGTCACCGGCCTGGCGATCTTCGCGCCCTCCCGGCTCTAGGACCTCACCACAGCACGGGGTTGGTGGCGGCGCCCCAGTAGACGGCGCCGACCGGCGCGCGGTCGAGGACCGCCGCGGTGGCCGGGTCGATGGTGAGCACCGTGCCGTCGCGGGTGAAGCCGAGCAGCTCTCCGTAGGCGTAGCCGAGGCCGAAGACGCCGATCTCGCCGATGTCGCCGGCGACGGTGAGCGCGCCGCCGGCCGGATCGATCCGCACCAGCTGGTCGCCGCCGCGCACCGCCCAGTAGAGGAAGCCGTCGGGCAGGGCGATGATGTCGCCGCTGGTCACGTAGGTGCCGGCCTCGACGAGCACCTCGAGCACGCGGCCGCTGACCGGATCGAGGATCTCCACCGCGTCGCCGGCGGCGACGAGCCGCCCGTCGTCGAGCGCGGTGAGCCCGTTGGTCACCTGGTCGAGGGCGCGGAGCGTCGTCACCGAGGCGTCGCGCGGGTCCACCTCGTAGAGCGTCGACGAGGAGACGGCGAACATGCGCCCGCTCCGGTCGATGGCGAGGTCGGTCATCCGCACCTCGGTGCCCGACTCGTCGGTGAAGGTGCCGATCGAGCTGGCCGCGCCGGTCGACGGATCGAACGAGCTCAGCTCGGTCTGGTCGTGGACGTAGACGGCCTCGGTCGCCGCCTCGCAGCTGCCGTCGGGGCCGACCTGCGGGCAGCCGGAGGCCACCAGCGGCACGGTGCGCACCGGATCGGCGGGGTTCGAGATGGTGACCTCGAGGCTGCCCTCGAAGCGCGGCTGGCCGGCGCCGCTGTCGAGCTGCACGGCGACCTGCGTGGTCTGCGCCGGCGCGAGCACGCGCGGGGCGAAGGCCGGGCCGGGCAGCGAGTACGCCGGATCGGTGCCGGCGCCGAGGGCCACGGCCTCGACGACGCAGTCGGCGGTGCCCTGGTTCTCGAGGGTGGCCACCCGGGTTGCGGTGAGCCCCGGCTCGACCACGCCGAAGGCGAGCACCGCCGGGGTGATCCCGAGCTCGCAGGCGGGGAGGTCGGAGGCGCGGCCCGCGAGCGGCACCGCCAGCGGGCCGGCGTTCGACGCCAGGTCGAGGGTGCCGGCGTGCTCGCCCTCGGCGCCGGGCACGAACGAGACCTCCACCTCGAACGTCTCGCCGACGCCGTAGCCCTCGGGGCGGAGCGCGGCGAGCGGGCGGGCCGAGAACGCCGCGCCGGTGGTGGTCAGCTCGCTCACCTGCAGGCGGTCGTCGAGGGTGGAGGTGTCGTCGGTGCCCGCGTTGGTGCAGACGACGGTGCGGCGCGAGGTGGTGCCGACGACGCCCGAGCCGAAGTCGACGGCGCCCGGCGTGCAGGTGAGGAACGGGCCGCCGGCGAAGCCCTCGAGGCAGATCTCGATCGCGGGCTGCGCGGGGTCGTCGCTCTCGATCCGGAGCCGTCCCTGCCGGCGGCCCTCGGCCTCGGCGGCGAAGAGCACCGTCACCGTGAGCTCGTCCTCGCGGCCCGGCGTCGCCGGGTCGTCGGGGCGCAGCGTGCGCGGGCCGGTCGGCGAGGCGCGGAAGTCGACGGCGCCGGTGGGCGGGCGCACGTCGACGGCGATCGGCCCTCCGCCGAGGCTGCGCACGGTGAGCGTCTTCTCGGCGACGCGTCCGGGCGGCACGTAGCCGAAGTCGATGCCGGGGCAGGTCACGTCGGGGTCGACCGTGAGCGCCCGGAGGATGCCGTGGCCGGTGAGCGCCACCGAGCCGAGCTCGGCGCCGTCGGCCGCGACCAGCGGCAGCCGCGCCGCGACCTCGGTCTCGGAGGGCGGCACGAAGGTGACCTCGAGCGAGAGGGTGTCCCCGGGGACGAGCTCCACCGCGCCCTCGCCGTCGTGTCGGAAGGCGAGGTCCGTGGGCGGCAGGGCCTCGACGGAGAGCGTGCCCGTGCCGCGGTTCTCGCAGGAGAGCGGCAGCGTCCGCGCGCCGCCGACGACCACGCCGCCGAACGCGAGCGGCGACGGCGTGCAGACGAGCGCGGGCGGGACGCCGACGCCGCGGAGGCGGAGGGTGGCCGCGCCGCCGTCGCTCGCCAGGGCGACGGTGGCCTCGGCGAGGCCCTCGGCGGTGGGCGCGAACACGAAGTCGAGCGGGAGGCTCGAGCCCTCGGCCACCGCGAGCTCCGCCGCCGCGCCGGTCGAGAACGGCGCGTCGATCGCCGGCAGCTCGACGTGGAGCTCCGCGCTGCCGCGGTTCACGATCGAGACCTGGCGCTGCCGGCGGCCGCCGAGCGGCACCTCGCCGAAGTCGACGACGATCGCGCCCGACGCGTCCACGGTGCCGCCGTCGAGGCCGAGCTCCGGCGTGCGCTCCTCGAGGCCGGGGTCGCGCTCGCACGAGCAGGCGCCGAGCGAGGAGGCGAGCGCGAGGAGGATCGCGAGGCGGGGCTTCGACATGGGGACGGCTCCTCGGCTGCGGGAGCGGGGGAGATAGCACGAGACGCCCCGGGCGCGAACGGCCCCCGGCCCCCGCGCTAGACTCGGGCCCGGAGGCCCTCCCTTGACCCAGCTCACCGCAGCCCCGGCCGCCCTGGCGCCGCAGCGGGCCGTGCTCTCGCCGCTGCTCGACGCCGCGCTCGTCGGCGGCGTCAGCGTGGTGGTGGTCCTGGCGTTCGCGGCGAGCGGCGTCTTCTCCTCGACCGAGCCGCTCCTCGAGCGCTTCGCGGTGATCACCGCGATCGTCAACTGGCCGCACTTCCTGGCGAGCTACGCGCTGCTCTACGGGGCGCGGGAGGCGGTGCACCGGTACCGCTCGGTCTCGATGGTGGCGCCGGCGGCGCTGGTGATCTGGGCCGTCGCCGGCCTCGTGCTCCACGGCGCGAACCCGGCGATCCTGAAGCTGCTCTACGTGCTCTCGGCGGTGCTGCTCGCGTGGCACTACACCGGGCAGACCTTCGGGATGATGGCCTCGTTCTCCTACGTCGACGGCCTCTTCTTCGACGGCGTGGAGCGGAAGCTCGTCCGCGCCAACCTCCTCGTGCTCCTGGGCTGGCACCTCGTCTGGGCGCTCGAGCTCGAGGTGCGTCAGGGCGGCGTCAACGCCGCGGCGGAGGCGGGGGGGGGGGGCCCCCCCCGGGGGGGGGGGCGGGGGGGGGCGGGGGGGGGGGGGCGCGGCGCGGCGGGGG
>CAZDGH010000004.1:32835-34369 GCA_964504805.1 uncultured Myxococcales bacterium
GGAGGCGGCGCTCGGCACCGCGCTCCGGTGGGCGACGCCGGTGGCGGCGGCGTCGATGCTCCTCGGCGCGGCGGGCCTCGCGCGGCTCTGGCGGCGGACGGGGCGGCGCCCCGGCGTGCGGGTCGTCCTGCCGTGGCTCGCGGTGCACGGCTGGTACGCGCTGATGGCCGTGGACCCTCGCGCGATCCTGCTCGCGCAGTTCTCGCACTCGGTGCAGTACCTCGCCTTCCCGCTCCGGGTGCACCTGAACCGGGTCGAGGCGGAGACGCCGGGCTCGAGCCCGCTCCTGCGCGCCGCGATCTACCTCGGCCTCCTGGTGATCGCCGGGCAGGCGGTCTTCGTCGGCCTGCCCTGGCTCCTCGCCAGGGGCGTCGAGGCCGCGGGGTGGATCGTGCCGCCGGTGGCGCTCGCGGTCACCGCGGTCGTGAACGTGCACCACTACCTGGTGGACGGCGTGGTCTGGAAGCTGTCGAACCCGAAGGTGAGGAAGGACCTCTTCGCCCACCTCGGCAAGGCGTAGCGTGCTCTTCAACTCGCACGTCTTCGTCCTCGCGTTCCTGCCGCTCGCGCTGCTCGGGTTCTACGGCCTCGGCGCCATCCGGCCGCGGCTGGCGGTGGCGTGGATCGTCCTCGCCTCGCTCTTCTTCTACGCGTGGTGGGAGCCGATCTACGTGCTCCTGCTCGCCGGCTCGATGGCGTTCGACTTCGCCTGCGGCGGCGCCATCGCGCGGCTCTCGGCCTCGTCGCCGCGGCGCTCGAAGGCGCTGCTCGTCCTCTGCCTCGCCGTCGACCTCGGGCTCCTCGGCTGGTTCAAGTACGCCCACTTCTTCGCCACCAGCTTCGGGGAGCTCACCGGCACGCCGGTGGACTTCGTGAAGCCGGTGCTGCCGCTGGCGATCTCGTTCTACACGTTCCAGCAGATCAGCTACCTCGTCGACTGCCACCGCACCGGGCACCGCGAGAGGAGCTTCCTCACCTACCTCGCGTTCGTGACCTTCTTCCCCCACGAGATCGCCGGGCCGCTGGTGAACCACCGGGAGATGCTCCCGCAGTTCGCCGACCGCGAGCTGGTCCGCTTCCGCCCGGAGCGGCTGGCGGTGGGCCTGACGCTCTTCTTCCTCGGCCTCTGCAAGAAGGTGACGGTCGCCGACACGCTGGCGCAGCTCGCCACGCCCGTCTTCCAGGCCGCGGACGCCGGGAAGGCGGTGGGCCTCGTCGACGGCTGGATCGGCGCCGTCGCCTACGCGCTGCAGCTCTACTTCGACTTCTCCGCGTACTCCGACATGGCCATCGGCCTCGGCTGGATGTTCAACGTCCGGCTGCCGCTGAACTTCGACTCGCCGTACCAGGCGACGAGCGTCGTCGACTTCTGGCGGCGGTGGCACATCTCGCTCTCGCGCTTCCTGCGCGACTACCTCTACGTGGCGCTCGGCGGGAACCGGAAGGGGCCGGTGCGCCGCTACGTGAACCTGCTCCTCACCATGCTGCTCGGCGGCCTGTGGCACGGGGCGGGGTGGAACTTCGTCATCTGGGG
>CAZDGH010000004.1:34379-39902 GCA_964504805.1 uncultured Myxococcales bacterium
TCCACGGCGTCTACCTCTGCGTGAACCACGGCTTCGTGGCGCTGCGGGAGCGGCTCGGTCTCCCGGGCCCGCCGAGGCCGGTGGCGATCGCGGTCACCTTCCTGGCGGTGACGCTCGCGTGGGTGTTCTTCCGCGCCGAGAGCTTCGGCGGCGCCGTGCGCGTCCTCGAAGGCATGGCGGGCGCCAACGGGATCGGGCGCTCGATCGCCATCGACGCGGTCTTCCGGGACGAGCTCACCGGCTATCTCGTCGCGTCGGTGAAGGTGGCGATCTTCCTCGCCAGCCTGCCGGCGGTGTTCCTGCTCCCGAACGTCCACGACTGGCTCGGGCCCCACAGCCCGGCGATCCCGCCGGAGCGGCGCGAGCCGCGGGTGGTGACGCCGGGCTTCCGGCCCACGGTGCAGGTCGCGCTCTCGTCGGCGGCGCTCGCCGCCCTCGCGCTCCTGCAGCTGAGCCAGGTGAGCGAGTTCATCTACTTCAACTTCTGACCCGTGCGCCGCTACCTCGCCACCTTCCTCGTCGCGACCGCGCTCCCGGTGCTGGGCGTGCTCGCGCTGAACGCGATCGTGGACCCGCTCTGGTACGGCGCCGGCAGCCCGCTCGGCCGGAACTACGAGTTCAACGAGCGGCTCTCGAAGGCGAACCAGCTCGCCGCCCGCGCGCCGCCCGGCTGCCTCGTCCTCGGCAGCTCGACCGCCACCTTCCTCCGGCCCTCGCGGTTTCCGGGGCGGGACTGCTTCAACCTCGCGTTCAACGCCGGGATCGTGCCGGAGGCGCTCGCCTACGCGAGGTGGGCGCGGTCGCTCGGCGCCGACCCGACGCTGGTGATCGTGGGCGCCGACGTCTTCAACTTCGCGAAGGGGGTCGAGTACCGGCCGGAGATCCCCGCGTTCGTCTCGGCGCTCGAGCGGCCGCCGCCGCGGCTCGAGGCGTACGCCTCGCTCGACGCCGCGCTCTTCTCCGTGCTCACGCTCCTGGGCCGCGCGCCGTACCCGAAGCACTACGACGCCTCGTTCGAGGTCGTCGTCCACGACGACGCCGGCACCTTCGATCCGGCCGCGGTGGCGCTGCCGCGCTTCGCCATCGACCCGTCGAAGGGCGCGCCGCTCGCCGAGCTGCGGGCGATCTTCCCGAGGGCGCGGCTGGTCGCGTTCGTGCCGCCGCTCTCGGCGTGGCACGTCGAGGCGCTCGACGACGCGGGCGTCCTCGACGACGCGCTCGCGGCGACCCACGGGCTCACCGCGCACTTCGACGAGGTGTGGGACTTCACCGTGCCGTCGGAGGTCACCGCGGACACGTCGCTCACCTACGACGGCCGGCACTACCTCACCGCCGTGAACGACCGGCTCGCAGCCCGGCTCCAGGGCGCCGACGACCCTCGCTTCGGCGTGGCCGTGCACCGGCTCGAGCTCGCGGCGTACCGCGCCGGGTACCGGAGGGCGCTCGAGGCGTTCCGCGGCGCGGTCGTCGCCGCCGACCCGTAGTCGTCGTCGAGCGGCGCGGCGAAGCCGCCGACGGGCGCTGGACCGTTCGCACCCTCCCGCTGGACGGTCCATCCCCTGCCGATCCTGCACGAGCCCGGCGCTTCCGCCGTCCGACGCCCTGGCCCGCGGGGTGCAGTGCCGCTGCTCGACTCTTCACCCCCGAGGACCCCATGACCCGCCACTGGCTCCGCACCGCCGCCGCCGCGCTCTCCTTCACCTCCCTCTACGCCTGCTCCAGCCTCTGCGAGGACTACTGCGAGCAGGAGATCCCGTGCATCGAGGACCAGCTCGACGAGAGCTCCCCCGGCTGCAACCTGAAGGGCTCCTCCGAGGAGCTGCAGAACGACTGCGTCTCCGCGTGCGAGTCCGGCATGGAGGCCGTGGCCGAGGACGATCGCTCGGAGTGGGAGAACTGCGCCAGCTGCGTGCTCGACGCCACGCAGAAGGACGTCTGCGTCGGCGAGGAGGTCGAGGACGCCTTCGAAGGCACCTGCTCCGCCGAGTGCGAGAACGAGCGGATGGAGGACGCCGCCGAGGACTTCTTCGAGGAGTTCAACGACCGGATCGACCTGGAGACCGACTGCGACTAAGAGTGAACCTTTCGCGCACCGTCGTCGGTGCGCTACGGTCCGCCGCCATGCGAGCCACCCACCTCTTCCTCACCCTCGCGGCGGCGCTCGCCGCCTGCGACGACGGCGCCCGCTCCGAGGAGCCGCCCGCGACCGGCACCTGCAGGGCATTCTGCGACGCCTTCCAGGACGGCGACGGCTGCGAGGAGCTCGACAAGGGCGTCTGCCGCGACGAGTGCGAGGGGTACATGGCGCAGTGCCCGGCGCGGGCGCCGGAGCTCCTCGCCTGCCTGCCCGGGCTGGGCTTCACCTGCGTCGCCTCGGAGTACGCGGTCGCCGCGAGCGGGTCGCCGCCGCCGGAGCCTGCGTTCATCGAGAGCGCCTCGGGGACCCTCGAGATCCAGGACGAGGCGTGCGCCGCGACGGCGCTGGCGTTCCAGGCCTGCGAGCCGATCGGCCCCGGCCCCGTCGAGGACTGCGCGGCCGAGCTCTCCTGCACCGCCCCGGAGGTCCCCGACTGCACGAGCGGCGGCTGCGCCGCCCCGGTCTCCTCGGAGTCGAGCGACGAGGTGTGCGCCGACGGCGTCGACCAGGACGGCAACGGGTTCGTCGACTGCGACGACTTCCACTGCAGCGCGAACCCGCTCGTCACCGTCTGCGGCGCGAAGGAGCTGGACGACACGGCCTGCGCGAACGGCCTCGACGACGACGGCAACGGCTACGTGGACTGCGCCGATCTGCACTGCCAGGTCAGCCTCGGGGTCAGCGTCTGCGCAGCGGAGCGCGGTGCGGCCTGCTCGAACGGCGTGGACGACGACGGCGACGGCCGCGTCGACTGCGCCGACGTGAGCTGCGCCGGGAGCCCGTTCGTCGCCTGCTCGGAGTGACGGGACCTCCCGCGCGGGCCGGTCGTCGCCGAACCGCAGGAACCGCGTAGCCGCGGCCGGCGTCATCTGCTCTCCTCCGAGCATCCACCGGGGGTCCCGCATGCCGTCCCGCCGCGCGCTCGCCGCCGTCGTCGCACTCGTCATCGGCTGCGCGCCGCTGCCCGAGCCGGGCCGCGGCGCCCTCGAGGCGCCCGCAGGGCCGCTCGGGCCGCTCACCGCCGACGAGGCGTCGAAGCTGCTGGCGCGGCTGCCGGCGCTGCCCTCGGCCGAGGTCGATCCGTTCGCACGGGCCGCCGCGTCGCCGCCGGCGCCGCGGCCGGGCGCGACGACGAAGCTGCCGTTCCCGCCGCCGGAGGAGCTGGCGCCGCCGCCGAGGCCGCCGGCGCGGCCGCTCTCGGTGCTGCGGGTGACGCCGGAGGGCGACGTCGAGCTGGCGCCGGTGCTCGCCGTCTCGTTCTCGGCGCCGATGGTGCCGCTCACCACGGTCGGCGCCCTCGACGCCGCGGCGGTGCCGGTGAAGCTCGAGCCGCGGCCGAAGGGCGCGTTCCGCTGGCTCGACCCGCGCACCCTCGAATTCGTCCCCGAGGTTCGGTTCCCGATGGCGACCGAGTACCGGGTGACGATCCCGGCGGGCACGAAGGCGGCGGGCGGCGAGGTGCTGGAGAAGGAGGTCGTGGCGACCTTCCGCACGCCGCCGCCGAAGGTGCTCTCCACCCACCCGACCGGCGACGACGTCGACCTCGCGCCGGTCGTCGTCCTCACCTTCGACCAGGAGGTCGTCGGCGAGGAGCTGCTCGGGCACCTCGAGCTCCGCGCCGGCGGGCGCCCGAAGCAGCTCCGGCTGGCGACGAAGGCCGAGCTCGAGGCCGACGGCAACGCGAAGTACGTGTTCGACCGCGCCGGGCCGCGGCGCGCGGTGGCGGTCCGCGCGATCGAGCGGCTGCCGAAGGCGTCGGCGATCGAGGTCACGCTGAAGGCCGGCGCGCCGTCCGCGGAGGGCCCGCGGCGGACCGCGGCGCCGCAGCGCGCGAGCTTCCGCACCTACGGCCCATTCCGCGTGGTGCGCGCCGGCTGCTACGGCGACGACGGCCAGTGCGAGCCGGGCGAGGCGTGGCGGGTCGAGCTCACCAACTCGATCGACCCCGAGTCGTTCGACGCGAAGAAGCTCCGGATCGTCCCGCCGCTCCCGGAGCTCGCCGCCGAGGACATGGGCAACGAGCTCGAGATCACCGGCCGCACCAAGCGCGGGCAGACGTACGCGGTGACGATCCCGGGCACGCTCCGCGACGCCCACGGCCAGACCCTCGGCCGCGATCACCGCTTCACGGTGAAGATCCGCCGCGCCGCGCCGCACCTGTTCGTCCCGGGCGGCCCGTCGATCGTCCTCGATCCCGCGGGGCTGCCCCGGCTGCCGATCTTCACCACCAACGTGCCCTCGGTGGACGTGCAGGTCCGCGCGGTGAAGCCGGCGGACTTCCGCGCCTGGCACGAGTTCCTCTCGCGGCAGGGCGACGACGACGAGCCGCCGCTCCCCGGTCGCGTGGTGGTGCAGCGCACGCTCCGGCCGAACGGCCGGCCCGACGAGGCGGTGGAGACGCCGCTCGACCTCGCGCCGGCGCTCGACGGCGGCCTCGGCCACGCCATCGTCGTCGTCGAGCCTACCGGCCCGAAGCCGCGGAACCGCTGGGAGCGGCGGCGCTTCGTCTCCTGGGTGCAGGCGACGAAGCTCGGCGTCGACGCCCTCGCCGACGGCGAGGACCTCTACGCGCTCGTGACCTCGCTCGCCGACGGCGCGCCGCTCGCGGGCGTCACGGTCGAGCTCGACCCCGGCACCGCGCCGGCCGCGACCGGCGCCGACGGCGTCGCGAAGCTCGCGCTCCCCGCCGGGTCGGCCGACGGCCCGCGGCTCCTCGTCGCCCGTTCGGGCCGCGACGTCGCGCTCCTCGAGGGCGGGAGCTGGACCCGCGGGAGGGCCGGCACCGACGTACGCTGGCTCGTCTTCGACGATCGCGGCGCCTACCGCCCGGGCGAGCCGGCCCGGGTGAAGGGCTTCGTCCGCGAGCTCGACCTCGGGAAGGGCGGCGACACGAGGCGCCTCGCGCAGCCGCCGGAGGCGATCGCCTGGCGCCTCGTCGACCCGCGCGGCACGGAGCTCGCGAAGGGCAAGGCGCCCTTGACGCCGCTCGGCGGCTTCGCGGTGGAGCTCGAGCTGCCGAAGGCGACGAACCTCGGCTACGCGCAGCTCGAGCTCTCGTACCCGCTCGCCGGCAACCGCAAGGAGAGCCACCGCCACTCGCTGCGCCTCGAGGAGTTCCGGCGCCCCGAGTTCGAGGTGTCGGCGTCGGCGAGCCCGGGCCCGCACTTCGCCGGCGGCAAGGTCGAGCTCGAGGCGAAGGCGAGCTACTACGCCGGCGGCGCGCTCCCCGGCGCGCCGGTGCGCTGGGCGATCCGGTACGACCCCGGCCACTTCCGGCCGCCGGGCTGGGACGACTTCGAGTTCGGCCCGTTCGTGCCGTGGTGGGGCGGCCGCGGGCACCGGTCGTTCCACGACGTCCGGGACCGCGGCACGCCGAAGGGGACGCC
>CAZDGH010000005.1:0-27972 GCA_964504805.1 uncultured Myxococcales bacterium
ATCGGCGGCCGAGCGGGCGATCCGGCGCACGTCCTCGTCGAGCAGCTCTCGCCCGACGTGCTCGCCGCGCTCGGGCTCCGCCCCGTGCGTGCCGGCGAGCGCGCGCAGGTGGTCGTACGCCGTCCCCGCTTCCCGGAGGCGACGTTCCGCGCCGCCACGCTCGCCGGCGGCGTGCCGGTCGCCGACGTCGTGCAGTGCTGGCTCGACGTCGCGTCCGGGCCGGACGGCGGGGCCGGGCTGGCGGAGGAGCTGTGGCGCCGCGGCGTCGCGCCGGGCGTCGAGGGCGCGGCCGACGATCAGGGCGTGAGCGAGTCGTAGCGCGGCCCATACGTTCGTGATGACGTACGGCACCGGAGGGCTCCGTGATCAAGAAGCTCACCGCCGTGGGCAACAGCCTCGGCCTCATCATCGAGCGCCCCATCCTCGAGCTGCTCGACATCGATCGCGACACGCTGCTCGAGGTCCGGACGGACGGCGAGGCGCTGATCATCCGCCCGGTGCCCAGGGCGAGGAAGGATCGCGTCCGCGGCGCCGCGAAGCGGCTCATGGACGCGCACGAGACCAAGCTGAAGAAGCTCGCGAAGTGAGCGGTGCCTCGCCGGCTCCTCGGCGTCGACTCGTGGAATCCCCCACCCTTCCTTCAGTAACTTCAGTAGGTTGAGAAATTCCCGCGCACGGTCGTCGATCGCGCCACGCCTCGACCGACGTGCCCATGAAGGAGCCGGCGGGCGCCGGGCCTCCTCTCACCGAAAGGACGACGACCATGCGGATCATGCTCATGCACAAGAACGACCCGAACACCGAGGCCGGGAAGCCGCCGCCGATGGAGCTGGTGGAGAAGATGGGCGCCTTCGTCGGCGGCTACGCCCAGGCCGGCAAGCTCCTCGACGGCGCCGGCCTCTCCGGCAGCAAGACGCGCACTCGCCTCGTCTTCCGCGGCGGCAAGAGCTCGACCAAGCGCGGCCCCTACCGCGGCGAGCACGAGCTCCCGGCGGCGACGCTGCAGCTCAAGGTGAAGACGCTCGAGGAGGGCCTCGCCTGGGCCGAGCGCTACGGCCGGATCCTCGGCGACGGCGAGCTCGAGCTCGGCAAGGTCAACGAGCCCTGGGACATCGGCCTCATGCCGCCGCCCGAGAACCCGCCGCTCCAGCTCCTCCTCGTCGAGAAGGCCGACGCGACCACCGAGGCCGGCGGCCGCACCCGCGAGCAGAAGGCGGCGCTCACCCGCCTCGAGACCGAGATGACCAAGGCCGGCGTGCTCGTCCGCGTGCACCGGATGCAGCCGAGCGCGAAGGGCAAGCGGCTCTTCTTCGCCAACAACGACCTCCGCGTCGTCGACGGCCCGTTCGTCGAGTCGAAGGAGCTCATCGGCGGCTTCGCGGTGATGGAGCTGTCCGGCCTCGACGAGGCGGTCGAGCTCTGCAAGCCGTACGCGGAGATCCTCGGCGGCACGGTGGAGATCGACCTGCGGGTCCTCGAGCCGGAGGGCGCGGCGTAGCGGCGCCGCGGCTGGTAACGAGAGCTTTCCCTGGGCAGCTCGCTGGTAACGACTTCGTTACCAGCTCCGGAGCTCCTTCATCCCGCACGCGACCAGGTGCGCGTGCGTCTCGTCGAACGCGCGGTCCGGCGGCACGAAGACCACCGTGCCGTCGCGACCCCGGGTCAGGAGCACCCGGTAGGTGTTGAGGCGGAGCTGGTACGGGTCGCGTACGGGGATCTGGTTCCTGCGCGCCTTCGCGATCGACCAGCGACCGCCGTCGCGCGCGAAGTCCGAGCCCCAGGCGAGGACCGCGAGGTCGAGCTCGAGGCCCTGCGCCTGGAACTCCGTGGCCGTGGTCTCGAGCCGGCAGCACGACAGCGCGTCGCTCGGCGGAGCGTTGAACCACGGCCCGACCTTCAGCACCTTCGTGTCCTGGAAGCCGTTCCGGATCCCGAAGCGCTCGAGGTCCTTGTCGCGCGACGACGCGAGGAGACCGTAGCGCGCGTGCACGTCCTCGGCGTAGCGCTCGCGGGCGTACGCCCTCGCCGCGGCGAGGTCGCGGGTGACGAGGAACCGGTGCCCGCCCTCGTGGAGCTCCTCGGCGAGGGCGGCCGCGGCCGGCGCGTCGGAGGGTGCGAGGACCGCCTGGACGAGGTCGTGGACCCTCGCCGCGAGGTGGTGGCGCAGCGGGACCGTGAGCGAGAGCCGCTCCTCGGCGACGGTCGACACGCCCTCGAAGAAGCCGCGCACCTCCGGCGGCGCGTGGACGACCCAGCCGCCGCCCGCGCGTTCGACCGCCTTCCGCCAGAGGCCGAGGCCGCCCTCCTCGCCGATGTGGATCTCCTGGCCGGTGCCGATGAGCCCGACGACCACGCACCACTCCGGGATGCGCCCCGCGAACTCCACGAAGTGCTCCGGCTCGCTCTTCCCGTGGGCGGCGACGTCGTCGTGCTTCCGCGCGACCTGGTCCGCGTCCCATGCGCGCTGCGCCTCGTCGAACACGAGCAGGTGCTCGGGCGGCGTCGCCCCGGCCCGGCGCGTGTAGGCCTTCACGTAGTCCTTCACGCCGCGCACGAACGTCTTCCCGCCGCCGCCCGCGTCCTTGAGCGCGTCCTGCAGCACCTGCACCAGCGGGCCGTTGCCGGAGAGGAACACCGCGGGCGCGGTGGGCTTGCCGCCGGCGCGCGCCACCGCGAGATCGTCGAGGAAGCCGGCGTGCACGAGCCGGAGGCCGACGAGCGTCTTCCCCGCCCCCGGCACGCCGGTGAGCAGCACGAGGCGGCGGGTCCTGGTCTTCGCGGCCTCGTGGGCGATGGCGGTGATCCGCTCCACCGCCGGGTCCGTCGCCGCCGCCGCGCGCCAGATCCGCGGCACCGTCCCGGAGTGGAACAGCTCGCGCGCCGCCCGCACCAGCGTCGGGAGCGGCGCGTAGACGTCGTCGGCGAGGAACGTCTCCGGCGGGAGCGGCGGGTAGGCCGCGTCGTCGCGCAGCGCGAGCAGGACCTCGTGGAGCCCCTTCGGCCCGACCACGGTGACGCCGTCCTGGCGCCGCGGCGCCGTGGGGCCGCGGGTCGGCACCAGCACCGCGTGCACCGGCCGGTCGGCGCACGCCGCGTGGTAGCAGCGCAGGTCGCGGGCGTAGGCGAAGACCTGGTCGAGGTCCGCCTGCGACGGGAACTGCTTGCCCTTCAGCTCGAGGACGACCACGACGCCGTTCTCGAGCACGACCACGTCCGGCCGCCGCGACTCGCGCGGCAGCTCGTACTCGAGGATCGCGGCGTAGCGCTCCGCGTCCGGGTGCGCCGAGAGCAGCGACCGCGCCTCGTCCTGCAGCCACGGGATCGCGTCGCGCCACGCGCGCCGCTGCTCCGGCGACGGCTCGCGCACGAACGTCGCCAGCCGCTCCGACACGTCGGCCGCGTCCGCGCCGGCGAACGTGGGGAAGTCGGAGGACCAGCCGCAGCGGCGGGAGCGAGGGGAAGCCACGGACACATGATGGCCCACCCGCGGCCCGGGTGGGCCCGCCGGGCCGGCGAGCCTCCCGGCGGCGTTCGTGGCTAGGAAAACTTTCTTGGACAAGATTGCCTTCGTGTGCAAGAAGTGCTTCTCGTCCACGATGGTCGCCATGGCCCCTGCCGGTTCGGAGCTGCCCCTCCACGCGCGCCTCGCCGCGACGGCCGCCGAGCGGCTCCGCTCCGCGTGCAAGCGCGCCGGCTTCACGATCGAGCCGGCGGACGCCGGCGACGGCGCGCTCGCGCTCCGCGCCCGCCGGCGGCCACGCTCGTTCGTCCTCGTCGTGCGAGCCGCGCGCGAGGTCCGCCGCGACCACCTGACCGGTTTCTTCGCCGACGCCCTCCTCCGCGCCCGCGGCCTGGCGACCGGCTCCGAGCACCCCGTCGCCGTGCTCGCCGTCCCCGTCCTGACGCGCGCCACGGCGGAGCTGCTACGCGCATACGCCGAGCGCTTTGCCGCGGGCGCATCGTGGATCCTCCTCGACGCCACGGGGCGAGCGGACGTCCGCGCGTCCGGCCTCGAGGGGCTCGAGCTCGAGGCGCGCGATCGGAGACCTCCCGTCGCGACCCGGCGCCGCATCGATCCGTTCACGGATCTGCACCAGTGGCTGCTCAAGGTCCTCCTCGCGCCGTCGTTCCCGGAGGAGCAGCTCTCCGCGCCGCGGCAGCGCTTCGACACCGCGGTCGCCCTCGCGCGCGCCGCCCGCGTCTCGGTCCCGGTCACCACCCGCTTCCTCCAGGCCCTGCGCGAGGACGGCTTCGTCGACGAGTCCCGCGGGCCATCGCTCGTCGATCGCGAGCGCCTCCTCGACCGGTGGCGGACGGCGGTCGCCGCGCGCCCCGTCGAGGAGCTCCGCGCCCGGTTCGTCCTGCCGCGCTCCGACGCGAGGAAGCAGCTCCACGCCGCGGTCCTCGCGTGGGTCGGCCGCCGCGCGGCCTCGGAGAGCGCTGCCTCGTGGTGGAACGACGCCCGCATGGCGCCGGGCTCGCGGCTCTGCCTCGGCCTGTTCGCCGGCGCCGCCCTCCACGGCGTCGGACACGTCCACGGCGTCCCGGACCACCTGCTCGTCGAGCGGCTCACCCCGGCGGCGCTCGAGGAGCTCGGTCTCCGCGAAGCATCCACCGGCGAGGCCGTGCAGGTGGTGGTCCGCCGGGCTCGGTTCCCGGAGGCGACGTTCCGTGCGGCGCCGATCGTCCGCGGCCTGCCGGTCGCCGACGTCCTCCAGTGCTGGCTGGACGTCGGGACGGAGCGCGCGCGCGGAGGCGAGCAGGCCGAGCTGCTGTGGCGTCGCGTCCTCGCGCCGCGGCTCGGAGACCCGACGTGAGCGAGGCGGCGCTGTCGCGTGCGCTCGTCGCGCTCCGGCCTTGGCTCCCGCACGTCGTCCTCGCCGGGGGGTGGGCGCACCGCCTCTTCCCGCACCACCCCCGCGCGCAGCGTCCCGACTTCCCGCCGCTCATGACGCTCGACGCCGACCTCGTCGCCCCCGGCCACCCGCCGCAGCTGCCGGACATGCGGCGGTTGCTCGAGGCCGCCGGCTTCGTCACGCGGCTCAGCGGCGAGGAGCGGCCCCCGGTCTCGGAGTAC
The DNA here is from genome assembly GCA_964504805.1 of uncultured Myxococcales bacterium. Classification (GTDB taxonomy): domain Bacteria; phylum Myxococcota; class Myxococcia; order Myxococcales; family Vulgatibacteraceae; genus CAZDGH01. The sequence continues at coordinate 5,078 of CAZDGH010000005.1, forward strand.
GTGCTCGAGGACGAGGGCGGCTTCAGCCTCGAGTTCATCACCCCGCTCCGCGGCGGCGCCGTCGGCCGCGGCGGCGCGTCGCGCGCGACCGTGGCGGTGGGCGGCGTCACGGCCCAGCGGCTCCGCCACGTGGAGCTCCTCGAGCTCTCACCGTGGAGCCTCCGCGTCGGGCGGGAGCAGGGCTTCGGTGCGGACGCCCTCGGCCTCCGCCTGCGCGTGGCGCACCCCGCCGCGTACCTCGCGCAGAAGCTGCTCGTCCTCGACAAGCGTCGGCGCGCGCGCGCCGAGAAGGACGTGCTCTACGTCCACGACACGCTCCTCATGTTCGCGGACGCGCTCGACGTGCTCGCGGAGGACTGGCGCCGGATGTGCAGCGAGCTGCCGCGCCCGACCGCCGCCGCGGTGGCGCGCCTCGCGCGGACGCGCTTCGCGCTGCCCGACGGCGTCGTCAACGGGGCTGCCCGGGTCGCGGCCGAGACCGGTCGCTCGAGCCCGCCCAGCCCCGCTGCGATCGCGGCGGCATGTCGCGCCGGGCTCGCCGCAGTGTTCGGGGCGTAGGCCCGCCGCAGCCGGCTCCGGAGCCGCTCCTCCCGCGCGTCGTAGCGCTCGAAGAGGTCCGGGTCCTCCCGGTACGGGTCGAACGCCTCCTGCATCCGGGCCACGAGCGCCGGCTGGTCGCTCCCGGTCAGCCGCACGCTCCACTCGAGCCCGTCGGTCTGCGCCGCGTGCGACAGGTTCGACGACCCGACGAACACCGTGGTCCTTCGGGCCGTTTCGCGGTCGGAACGCGCCGGCGCTGGCCCGGAGCCCCGCGTGGTAGAAGCGCCCCGAGGTGACCCATGGCCAAGCCCACGACCGTCGACCAGTACCTCGCCGCCCTGCCGCCCGACCGGCGCGAGGTGCTCCAGACCATCCGCAAGGCGGTGAACGCGAAGCTGCCGAAGGGCTTCGAGGAGGGGATCCTCTACGGGATGATCGGCTGGTACGTGCCGTTCTCGCGCTTCCCGCAGGGCTACCACTGCGATCCCACCAAGCCGCTCATGCTCGCCGCGCTCGCCTCGCAGAAGCAGTACGTCTCGTTCTACATGCCGTACTTCGACGAGAAGGCGACCGAGCGGTTCCAGAAGGCGTGGGCGAAGACCGGCAAGAAGCTCGACATGGGCAAGTCGTGCGTGCGGTTCAAAAAGCTCGAAGACATCCCGCTCGAGCTGATCGTGGACACGCTCGCGGGGATCCCGGTGGACGGGTACCTGGAGCTCTACCTGAAGCTGCGCGCCGACCACGCCGCGGGCAAGGCGGCGAAGAAGAAGCCGGCGGCGGAGAAGCCGGCGAAGAAGGCGCCGGCGAAGCGCGCGCGGGCGTAGGCGTCTCGCGCGTCCTACCGGTCGCGGCCGCTCGTTCGCTCCCGCACCGCAGCGACCAGCTCCGGCACCACGCGTTCGAGCCGCTCGAGCAGCTCCTCGAAGCTCACCGGCGGCCGCCGCAGGTCGGCGGCCTGGTTGCGCAACAGCTCGACGAAGCCCTCGGGATCGAGGTCGAAGAGGTTGCCCAGCAACTCGTCGGGAGCCTGGACCTCGAGGCCGTCGGGGAGCTGCACGAAGTCCTTCCGGTTCGATGTCACGATGAGCTGCGCACCCGCCTTACCGCGGCCGTCGACCACGACGATGAAGGGAGCCGGGAACATCCGAGGCTACTTCTTCTCCCGGTCGTAGCCCCCGAGGTCCTCCGTCATCCGCGACAGCTGCCGCAGCCCCGCCCGACGATCCTTGTCCCGCTCGTCCTTGAACCGGAGGACGTCGTCGATGCGGAGCCGGCGGTGCTTGCCGGTCTTGCGGAACGGGATCCTGCCCTCCTCCAGCAGGCGCACGAGGTACTGGCGCGAGACGTTCAGCAGCTCGGCCGCCTGCTGGGTCGTCAGCTCCCGGCCGACGGGCACGACGGTGATCGCGTCGCCGCGGGCCAGGACCTCGGCCACCCGTTCGAGGACGTAGAAGACCGACTCGGGGATCGGGAGGTTCTCGCCCTTCGGACCGACCAGCCGGCACTTGGGAGCGCGGCGGCGGGGGTCGTGGACCATGCCCTCCAGGCCTCGCGAGAGCTCGGCGATCTGTCCCTGCTGCTCGGGCGGAGCCCCGACGGGCGTCATCCGTCGGATCTGGTCTTCGAGCGAGCGGGCGGTGGCGTTCATGGTGGGACCTCCTGGTGGAAGCTAGGGCCTAAACGCCCCAAACGCAACCATGGTCAACCCAGGCGCAACCTGCTCGAGGCGCGATCCGCGTCGCGCGGCGGGCGTCACACGAGCCGCCGCGCGCGGACGACGGCGTCGACCCCGCTGCCGTGTACGGCCCGAGGCCGCTCCTCCGCGACGACGAGCTCCCAGCGGCGCGGATCGAGGGCGGCCCGCGCGGCCTCGACGGAGACCTGCACCTGTCCCGCGGCGCGCGTGGCGGCGCCGGTCGCGGGATCGATCGGCCGGTGGCCGACCAGGAGCAACGTCCCGCCCGGCGCGACCGCGTCCGCCAGCCGCCGGACCAGCTCCTCCACCGCCCCCGCGGCGTGGACGTAGAGGGAGACGACGAGGTCGAACGCGCCCGGCGCGGCCGCCCAGGTCGCGAGGTCGCCCTCGACCCACTCGATGCGCGAGGCGACCTCCGGGCCGAGCGCCTCCGCCGTCGCGCGGCCGTGGGCGAGCGCCGCCGCGGAGATGTCGACGGCGGTGACGTGGAAGCCGTGCGCCGCCAGCCAGAGCGCCTCCGCGCCGTGGCCGCAGCCGGCGTCGAGGGCGCGGCCGGGCGGCAGGCCCGAGACCTCGTCGACGAGGGTCGCGCTCGGCGGGCGGCGGGCGACCTGGTCGCCGTGCTCGCGGAGCGTCTTCTCCCACAGCTGGTCCCAGTACGCGTGGTCGTAGGTCGGCATGGCTTCCGAGGATAGCGGCGTCGACGCGCGCCGGCCCGGCGGCTCTCGAGCCGCGAGGAGACACGGAGCCTGCGCCCGCCACGCGGTGATGTGTGCCCGGGGTATCAAGGCTCGGCCTCCACCCGCTCGTTCACCAGGACCCTGAAGCGCGGATCGCGCGATGCCTTCCTCGCGGGCCGGTCCGTCCGGAGCGCCACGGTTCGCGGGCGCTCGGCGTCGATCCACGCCGCCAGCGGCTCGACGAGCGCGGGGGGGCCGACCACGGAGAGCAGGTGTCCGAGCCTCTGCGCGACGGGAAACTCCGCCACCTTCGCGGCCTCGACCAGCCGCCGCGCGTCCATGACCTCGGCGAGCTCCGCGAGGACCGTCGCGACGTGTCCGAGCTGTCCCGATGCCTCCAGGTAGTGCACGAGATCGAGCGCGGTGGCCTCCGGCGTGGAGACACGCATCGTGCCGGTGTCGGTCTTGTGCTCGAGCGTCGGCGTGCGCGCGAGCGCCGCCTTGCCGAAGAACTGGATCCGCCCGCGTCCCGCCGACACGGGCCGGAGCTGGCGGGTGGTGACCACCTGGAAGACCTGCGGGCGGTGGTGCGCCGCCCCGAGGAGCTCCGCGGCCGAGAGCAGCCCGACGTAGTACGGCTGCCCGTGGAAGCGCATCAGCGCGTCCACGTAGGAGCTCGGGGGCGGCGCGCCGGCGGCCCGGTGCTCGAGCGGCACGATCACGTAGAAGCCGCGCCGCGGGACGGCGAGCCGTCCTTTCGCGACGAGGCGCTGGACCGCCTTCCGCAGGGCGCCGTCGGAGATCCCGAGCTGGGCCAGCGCCTCGTCCCGGGTGAGGACGTAGCGGCCGGAAGCCTGGAACGAGTCCACGAGGGCGGCGAGGTGCCGGGGCGCCGTGTGCAGGTTGGATCGCGGAACGGGACGCTTTCCGGGCCGTTTTGGGGTCGTTGGCACAGGGAAAGCGTACCAGGCGGCAGGGGGCATGCGGAAGGGGACGGGATTCGTCCACTTTTGCATACGCGCCGTAGATGGCTGCTGCCAGCCTCGGGTCGCCCGCCCCACGCGGACGCCCGCCTGCGCTACGGTCGGGGAGCGTGGACGTCACCGCCGTCACCACCCGCGACGGCGGCCTGCTCGGCGCCGCCCGCGAGACGCTCGCCGGCGCCGACGAGGCGCTGCTCTGCGTCGCGTTCGTCCAGCGTGCCGGGGTCGAGCTGCTCCGCAAGGAGCTCGCGTCGCTCGCCGGCCCCGGCCGCCTGCTGGCGACGACGGTGTTCGGCTCGACCTCCGCGGCCGGCCTCGCCGACGCGCGCGAGCTCGGCCTCGACGTGCGCGTCCTCAACCCCGGGAGCGGCGAGAGCTACCACCCGAAGGTGATCCTCGGGCGCCGCGGGCGGGAGGCGCGGGCGCTCGTCGGCTCCGCGAACCTGACGGGCGGCCTGTACGCGAACGTCGAGGCGGGCGTGCTGCTCCGCGGGCGGCGCGAGGACGGGCCGATCCGGGAGCTGTGGGCGTGGGCGGAGGCGCTCTGGGAGGACCGCCGGGGGGAGCGGTGGCAGCCGGTGCTGGCGGCGGAGGCGAGGGACGCGTTCCACCGGGACCTCTACCCCGCCCTCGACGGCGCGGTCCGCGAGGACCCGGTGTTCGTGACGCTCGGGCCGCGGCCGCGGCCGAACCGGGTCACGGAGGTCACGCGGGAGTGCGTGTACGTCGAGACGGAGGCGACGCTCGAGCAGGGGCGACCGCCGGCGGCGATCCCCGCGTGGATGTTCAACGTCGCGTGGGAGCGGCTCCGCACCCACGGACGGCTGACGAACCGCGAGCTGCTGCAGGTGCTCCGCGTGCACCGCTCGAGCGCGGTGTGCGCGATCCTGGCGCGGCTGCCGGGGGTCGAGCGGGGTCCCGGGCCCGGCATCGAGCTCGTCTGGCGCCGCTGGGCCGCGGCCGTCTAGCCGAGGGCGACGCAGCGCTCCGCCGCCTTCCGCAGCCTGGCCTCCAGCACGCGTCGCCGGAACGGCTCGAACGTTCCGGGGGCCGCCCAGAGCCGCGACCCGTCGGGCTGCTGGCCGTAGAGCACGCGTCCGACGGCGAGCGTCCCCTCGTCGCCGAGCTGCCACGACCTCTCCTCGGCGAGCCCGGCCAGCTCGTCACGGACGCGCCGGTCCGTGAACCGCTCGAGCCACCGATCCACGTGCACGACGGCCGCCAGGTGCGCCGACTTCGAGCCGTTGCACGCGTCGTGGGCCGGCACGAGGTTCAGGAGCCGGTTGTCCGGATACCGGGCCCACGGCAGGAAGTGATCGACGTGCGCGCGGACCAGCCCGCCCTGGCAGTAGAAGCAGCGGCCGCCGTGCAGCGCGAGCAGCGGTCGCGCGAGCGGCGCCAGGTCTTCGCGCTCGAAGCCGAACAGGTGCTGCTGCAGGTCCCTCTCGCGGAGGGCCGCGCCGTTCAGGTCGCGGACCTTGCGGACCCAGCGCGACTCGACGAGCTCGCGGACGATGCGGTGGAAGCGCGCGAGCGTCGGCACCACGCCCGGCAGGCACGTGATGCGGTTGTCGAAGCCGCTGCCTCGCTCGTCGCGCTGGTACGCCCGCACCCGCGCCTCGAGCTGGCTCCTCTCGGAGTCCTCGCGGGTCCAGCCGATCCGGTAGAGGAACTCGTCACGCCCCCACGCGAGCTCCTGGAGCCGCGGGAGCGGCATGAGCACGAGCACGAGCTCGACCTTCCGGATCGTCGCCTCGTACGCCTCCGGCGCGCGCAGCCGCGCCGCCGACAGGAGCGTCGTCCCCGCCTGCCGCCGCAGCGCCTCCACCGCGGTGACGATGGTCGCGCCCTGCGCGCCGTGGCGCAGCGCGACGTCGTCGAGCGGCAGCACCTGCGGCCAGTAGATCGCCGCGACCTTCTCGGCGAGCTGCCGCGTGGTGAACGACTCCGTGCCCTCCGGCGCCTCGGTGGCGAGCTCGACGAGCCCGAGCAGCACCGCGAGCTTGTAGGTCGTCGTGAACGAGCCCTCCGCGAGCAGCCGCTGCAGCTTCTCGAGGAGCTGCACCTCGAACGCGACGCTCACGGGTCCCTCCAGTACGCGGCCCGCGCCGGCAGCACCCAGCGCACGCCGCCGCGCGGATCCGCGACGTCGCCCGCGTACCGGGGGATGACGTGGACGTGGGCGTGCGCGACGGTCTGGCCCGCCGCGGCCCCGACGTTCACCCCGACGTTGAAGCCGTCGGGCGCGCGCGTCGCCGCGAGCAGCGCGCGCACCTCGGCCACGAGCCGCCAGACCGCGGCCTGCTCCTCGGCGTCCAGGGCGAAGAGGTCGGCGACGTGACGGCGCGGCACCACCAGCGCGTGGCCGTCGCTCAGCGGGAAGCCGTCGAGGAACGAGACCGCCGTCTCGTTCGACGCGAGCGTCGCGGCGCCCGGGTCCCGGTCGCAGAACGGACAGGCCGCGCTCACCCCTTCGCCTTCCACTCGTGGAAGCGCGGATCGCCCACGCGGAACGGCGGGATCGGCACCGGCGGCACCTGGAGCTGGCCACACGCGCCCTGCGCGAACGCACGGAAGTACGGCCAGAGGTGGACCATGGTGCTCGTCTGCGCGAAGAGCTCGAGCTCCGCCGCCTTCCACGTGCCGTCTCGCACCGCGTACGTGGCCGCCGCGTCGTAGCGGAGCTTCAGGAAGTCCACCCCGCCGCGCACCTTCCCGCGCAGCCGGAAGCTGCCGAGGACGACCACGGTCCCGTCCCGGTCGTCGACGGACAGCTCGCTCTCGACCGCGAGCTCCATCTCCGTCGGCGCCGGCACGTCGGCCTCGAGGCGGGCGTCGAGCCGCACCGGCCGCACCTGGGCGAGCTCGAGCGAGCGGCCGAGGCGCACCAGGAGATCCCGCTGCTCCGGCGTGAACCCGCTCACGCGGCGAAGTCCAGGGGGACGTCGTCGGCCGCCCGCGGTAGCGCGGGCAGCGGCGCGGCCGGCGCGGCCGGGACCTTCACACCGTCGCGGCGGATCTTCGGCCGGCCTACGACCGGCGCCGGCATGCTCGACGTGCCGCGCCTGCGCCACAGCGCGCGGAGCTCGTCGACGCGCGACGGGTCGGACGCGAGCAGCGCGAGCAGCGCCACGAGCGCGGCCGACGGCTCCTTGCCACCCTTCAGCTTCGAGAAGTACCCGGCGGAGACGCCGACGAGCCGCTCGAGCTCGCGCTGCGGGATCGCCTCGGCGAGCCCCCGGATCGCGCGGTCGGCCATCGCGCCGAGCTCCGCCGCGTACGCCTCCTCGACCGCGCGCTGGACCGCCTCGGTCGTCTTCGCGTCGAACCACTCCTCTCCGCACGCGGTGCAGGTCGGGATCGCGAGGCCCGCGGGCAGCTCCACGTCCGGCAGGTTCCGATGCGTGAGCCGCCGGCCGGCGCGCTTCGCCGGCTCGACCCGACCCTCGCCACACGCGGGACACTTCGCCTGGCCCATGCTGCCCTCCTTCACCACGACGGTCGCAGGACGCCCGCGACCCTCCGCAGCTCGCGCTCGAGCGGGTGCAGCGACAGCACGAGAACCTCGTCTCCGCCGCCTGGATCCCACAGCTTCAGCTTCACGTACCAGGCCCTGTTCCCATCGAGGCCATGCCGCGCGAGGAGCGCGTCCGCGAGCGCGACGCCGTACTCGTCGAACGGCTCGGCGAGCTGCACCTGCCGGGAGAAGTCCCCGGGCTCGAGCGCGAGCACGACGTCCCGCGCGAAGGCCCGGCAGCGCGCGAGCTCGTCGAGGTGCGGGAGCAAGAGGTCCACGCAGCGCGTCTTGCCGAGCATGAACGCGTCGCGCTCGACGGCCGCTTGGACCAGGGCGAGGTCGTACGCTGGGTTCAACGGTCACGCCCTGGAAGTATGGTGGACTCAGTCCAAAGTCAATGGCGCCGCGCCCCGGCCGGCGTCCCCTCGATAGCAGGGGGCACCGACACCGACACGGGCGCTCGCACGGCTGGCGCTGCGGCACCGTGAAGGGGGACGTCGCGGCGGTGCGTTCCTTCCGGCGACGCCCCCCCGGCGCGAGGAGGTGCCCCCCAGCGATGTCTTCGCCCGTGACCGCACGTTCCCGCATCGGGGTCGTCATCGCGACGCGCGACCGTCGAGGCTCGCTCGAGCGGTGCCTGCGTGCGATCGCGGCGCAGCGGCCGACGTGCGGCCCGATCGTCGTGGTCGACGACGGCTCCGCGGACGACACCCCCGCGCTCCTCACCGCGTGGGCCGGCCGAGAGCGGCGGGCGCTGCGGAACGCGACCTCCCGGGGTCCGGCGGCGGCGCGGAACCGCGGCTGGCGCGCGCTCGACACGGAGCTCGTCGCGTTCACCGACGACGACTGCGTCCCCGACGTGGGCTGGCTCGACCGCCTCGCTGCGGCCCTCCTCGCGGCCCCGCCCGAGATCGCAGGGGTCGGGGGACGTGTGCTCGCGCTCGGCGGCGGCGTCGTGTCCCGCTACATGACCCACCACGGCATCCTCGACCCGCCCGCGTCCCTCGAGTACCTGGTCACGGCGAACTGCGCGTACCGGCGGAGCTGTCTCGAGGCGGTCGGCGGCTTCGACGAGCGGGTGAAGACGCCGGGTGGCGAGGATCCGGGTCTGTCGAAGGCGGTCCGCGACGCCGGCTTCGACCTGGCACGCGCGCCCGACGCGGTGGTCTGGCACGAGTACCGGGAGGGGCTTCTCGACTTCGCGCGCACGTTCTTCCGGTACGGAAGGGACTGTCGGGTTGTCCTGGATCGATGAGCTCGCGCCGCTGCGGCCGACGGTGGCGAACCTGTGGGCGGACCTGCGGGCGACCGACGCGGCGTACCGCACGGCAGGGCTCGGCCGCCGCGAACGGGCGGCGTTCGCGGTGCTGCGGCTGACGCAGCGGGTGGCGTACTGGGCGGGCTGGCAGGCGGGCGGGCCCTGGCGGCCGGGCAGGATCACGCGAGCCCGCGCGGCGCCGCGCTCGTAGGCGGCGGCGAGGTCGGGGTGGCGCTCGCCGGGGCGCCGGCCGGGCAGGTCTACGTCTCGAGCACCTCGACCACCGGCACCTCCCACGCGTCCACCGCGCCCCGGTCGCGTCCGCCAGGGCGAGCGCCCGACGCGCCGAGCCCGTGGCGAGGGACGCGCGCGAGACGCCCGGCGCAGGCGACCGGTTGCGCGGCTCTCGCGCCGCCCGCCGGTTTTCCGATCACGCTCGTCGCGCGACCGGCGACGTCAGTTCAGCTCCGCCGCAGCCATCGACGGCGCGCCGCGGGCGCAGAGCGGACAATCCGCCTCGGCGAACGTGGGCCACGCCGCCGCAGCCAGCCACTCGCCGCGGATCGCGCGCCGCCGCAGCGCCGCCTCCACCGCGCCCGCCTGCAACGCCGCGAGCACGAGCGCTGCGCCGACGCGCGCGCCGTGCCGCCCTGCGACGTCGGCCAGCGCCAGCAAGCCCGATCCGGTCGTCGCGACGTCGTTCACGACGACGACGGAGCGGCCTTCGAGCTGCACCTCTCTCCGGAGGCGGTCGGTCGGCCGGCGCCGCTCGTCCACGCGGACCACCGCGAGCGCTGCGCCGGCCTCGGCCGCGACCGCCTCGCCGAGGAGGAAGCCCGCCGACTCCGGGCAGAGCACGACAGCCCCGGGCTCGAGCGGCCCGAGGTGCGCGAGGAGCCAGCGCGCCACCTCGCGCACCGCCGACCTGTCCCAGCCCAACCGATCGAACCGGATGAACGTGGGGCTGTGCGCGCCGCTCTGGAGCACGAAGTGGCCGTCGAGCAGGACACCCGTCCTCGCGAGCACGTCGACCAGCGCGGCGTCCGCGACGCCCGCGGGCGGACGGAGGTGGAGCCTCTCCCGCACCTCCGCCGCGTCCCGGAGGATCACGCCCGCACCTCCGGCGCCAGCAACTCCTCCACGACGTGCACGGACCGCGCGCGCTCCTGCAGCGAGCGCGTCGAGGCGCGGGCGGCGTCGTCCTCCTTCAGCGACCTCACGTCGTAGAGCACGGTGAACGGTGCCGTGGGCGGCTCGACCGCTTCGAGGAGCACGTGGCCATGCTCGATCACCTGGCAATCCGCGAACGGATTGCCCTTGCTCCGGAGGAAGACCCGCCAGGCGTCCTGGGTCGAGCGCGCGGCGCGCACGACCAGCTGCAGCTTCGCGGGAGGAGCCGTCCGGGCCAGCGCGACGAGGAAGCTTGGCGTCGCTTCGCGTTCGACGGAGGCGTCGAGCTGCTCCCGGACTCGCTCCACGGCTTCACCCGACTCGGCCCTGAGCGCGGCGCCCGCCCAGCGCGCGGTCCCGGCCTCGACGGCAGCTCGACCGAGCGCGTCGACGAGCGCCCGGGCGTCGAGCCCGGAACCCTCGAGCTCGCGGCCGACGGGCTCGAGGAGGCGGCGCGGGACGACCTCGAGCTCCCGGTTCAGGCGGGCGTGGAAGGCCGTCGCCGCCGCGATCACCGCGTCGACGCTCTGCGGCAGCTGGGGCACGAGGCCCGCCGCGAGCTCCCGCCCGGCCCGGGTGAGCCGGTGTGGACGCTTGCGAGCGTCGTCCCCTTCCCTCTCGTAGGCCTCGACGAACCCGCCGTCGCGGAGCTCCTTCAAGCCTCTCGACACCGTCTCCACGGCGAGCCCCGTCGCGGCGGCGATGTCACTGGGCGTGCTGCCGTCCGGGCACGCACCGAGGATCTTTCGCCAGCTCACCTTCAGGGCGCGCGCCGCCTCGCGACGAGCGGCCCTCGGCCTGAGCTCCGCCTCGAAGGCAGCGGTCACGTGCGCGAGCGCCCCCAGGTACCCGCGCGCCCGCGCGTCGTCCGTCCGGACCGCCGCGAGCCCGGCCAGCACCTCACGGAGCAGCTCCGGCTGGCCGAGGTGGAACGCATGCGCGAGCTCCCGGGCGAGCCGGCGCTGCTCGCGGACGTCGTCGGGCTCCGCATGGAGGCGCTTCAGCAGCGAGTCGCCGGTCATCGCTCACTCCCGGGGATCTCGGGTATCATCGCCATCGATCATGTTGCCGTCAACCTTCGTGATCAACCTTCGATCAACCATTCCTCGGCGTTACCGAGGTCGAGGGTGAGGAGGCAGGGGGGCGCCACGTCGCCGCGGAGGGCCTGGAGCACCGGGGCGGCCCGGGCGGGCAGGCTCGCGACGGCGACCGGCTGCTCGACGCCCCGGGGCCCGACTGCGTTGGCTGCGACGAGGATCGCCTGGCTTCGCGCGGTCGCCGCGCCGGCGAGGTCGCGGAGGAACTCTCCTTTCGGCGACCACGAGGCGACGAGAACGAGCGAGACGCGCAGGTGATCGAGCAGGGGACCGACGTCCGGGTGGAGAAGGTCCTTGCAGATGAGCAGCGTCAGGGTCCACGCGCCGCTCCACAGGATCCGGAGCGAGGGACGGACCGGGCGTAGATCCTCGAGGCGGCGTACGCCGTCGTCGTCGAGCTCGAACGCGTTGAACTTCTCGTGACGCAGCGGGACGGACGCGGCCAGCGACAGCGTCGCGGCGTTGCAGCGCTCGTCGCCTCGCAGCTCGTGGCAGCTGCCGGCGACCAGCACGAACGGGTGCAGCGCACCCTGCACCGCGGCCGCCCCGGCGGGCTCGAGGCAGAGCTCCGGCAGGAGCAAGACGTCGACGCCGAGCTCGCCGGCCCGCTCCGCGAGGCGTCGCACCGTCGCGAGCTGGGCTTCGGGTGCTCTCGGTCGAACGTGGAAGAAGCGCGGCTCGCCGTCGTGTTCGAGCCGCTCGAGCTCGAGCTCCGCGAGCGGGTCCGCGTTCGGCAGGGCCACGCCGATCTTGGCGCGGTCCTCGAGCCTCGAGAGCGCGCCGACGTCGTCGAAGACGAGCTCGACGCGAAAGCCGCGGAGGGGCGGGGCGAGCGCGAGGTGAGGCAGCTCGTCCGGTACGAAGCCTCGCTTCTTCAGCCTCGGCGTGAGGCCGCCGCCGAGCACCCCGCCAAGGTCGGGAGACGGCAGTGGCCATGCCTTGCCTTCGGCGAGGGCGTACGTGGGCCCGCGATCCTGCAGCATGAGGGCGAACCCGGCGCCACGCGCCTCGTCGAGTCCCTCGGCGACCGCCCGCGCGGCAATCGCCCGCGAGCCCGTCCTCGCCTCGCACCGCTCGAGCTCGTCCGCGAGGAACGCGCGCTCTTCGTCTTCGAGGATCTCGGCGAACGCCTCGGCCCGATCGGCCGTGGCGAGCGTCGAGGGTGCCGCCGCGCGGACCGCCGCAGGTTCGAGGTAGCGCTCGTGCAGCTCGGCTGCGTTCGCGCGGCACTCCTGCAGCAACAGCTCCGCGACGTCGACGATGGACAGCCCGGCACCCGTGCGGATGCGCTCGCGCAGCGTCATGCACCCTCCCGGCTCGCACCCTAGCGAGCAAGCCTGACGCGGCGGGGGCGGGGGGAGGTCGTGCGTCAGCCGGTCGCGCCGAGCGCCGCCCCGATCGCGCGGCCGAGGTCGCAGGGCAGCGGCTTGCCCGGCGTGAGCCGCGCCGCGCCGAGGCCGTGGGCGGCGTGGAAGCTCGGCGCGAACCACGGCGCGCACGCGGCATCGCGGGCCGGCACGAGGATCCAGGCGGCACGACATCTCCCGCCGTACGCCGGCCACCGGAGCGAATCGCGGTAGACGTGCAGCGACGCGAGGGCGTCGGCGACGTTCGGCGCCCGCACGCGGTACTTCGCGTCGAGACACACCCACGCCTTCTCGACGCCGCGCTCGAAGGTGACCACGAGGTCGGGACGCCGCTCGCCCGAGAGGCTGTGGCGGCCGGCGCCGCGGGCCAGGTAGCCGGGGAAGGTCGGGTTGAAGTGGAGGCGCAGCGCGGCGCCGTCGGGGAGGCTTGCGGTGAAGCGCGCGCCGTTCCCGGTGCCCGCGGCGAGCGACGCGAGGCCGCGGCGGGTCCAGGTCGCGCCCGGCAGGCTCGCGGCGAGCACGCGCTTCAGGGCGAGGAACGTCCACAGCTCGTAGAGCGTGAACGACGGGCGCGAGGCGGCGGCGAGGCCGTCGGCGAGCTCGAACCGTGGCGCGAGGAACGGCCGGACGAGCCGGTGGAGCCGCGCGTAGAGCGGGTCGTCCTGCACCGCGAGGAGCGCGGCCTGGGTCGGCGGGGCGGCGGGGATCGTGCGGAGGAACGTGCGCGCGACGGAGGTGGCGAGCCGCGTCGCGCAACCGTCGAGCCGGACCGCATGCGTACGACGTTGGGCTGCGGCTCCACGAAGCGATCGTCATCAGCTGTGCAGGCCCGTATCATCGACGCCATGGATCCCGCCGCCCGCGACGGCCAGCTCCGCTCCGCGGTGTTCGCGTTTCTCGCCGAGCAGACCTCGCTGCTCGGCGAGATCCTGCCGTGGCGCGTGCTCACCACTGCCTTCCAAGTCGGAGGTGAGCCGGTTCCCCTCCTCGGTGCCGCCGGCATCTGGAAGCCGAAGGTCTTTCCGGAGTTGCCCCTCAGCATCGCGACCGCGCCGCCGGTCCCGGGCGAGAAGCCACCGTACGAAGACGGCATCGACGAGAACGGCCTTCTCGTCTACCGCTACCGCGGCACCGATCCAGGCCATCGCGACAACGTCGGCCTCCGTGGCGCCATGGCCCGGCAGGCACCGCTCGTCTACATGGTCGGAGTCCGCAAGGGGTACTACCTGCCGATCTGGCCGGTCTACGTCGTCGCGGACAGCCCTCCCGATCTCGCCTTCAAGGTCGCGGTCGACGATCGACAGCTCGCCGCCCTACCTTCGCCGCAGCTCGGCGACCACACCGCGGAAGCCCGCCGCAGCTACGTCACGCGGCTCACTCTTCACCGGCTACACCAGCAGACGTTCCGGCAGCGCGTGCTCCACGCGTACCTCGATCGCTGCGCCGTGTGCCGCCTGAAGCACGTGGAGTTGCTGGAGGCCGCGCATATCCTCCCCGACGGACATCCAAAGGGCGAGCCGGTGGTCCCGAACGGTCTCGCGCTCTGCAAGCTGCACCACGCGGCTTTCGACCGTCACATCCTTGGCATCCGACCCGACCTCGTCGTCGAGATCCGGAAGGACATCCTCGAGGAGATCGACGGGCCGATGCTCAAGCACGGCTTGCAGGAAATGGCAGGTAAGAAGCTGCATGTGCCGAAGGCGGGCGAGCTCAGGCCGAACGGCGAGTTCCTCGAAGAGCGTTTCGCGCTTTTCAGGCGCGCGGGCTGAGCGCGCCGTGTCGGGTCGAAGAACCTACGTCTCGAGCACCTCGACCACCGGCACCTCCCACGCATCCACCGCGACCCGGTCCCGGAACTCCTCGCCCGAGTCCTCGCGCCGCCGCTCGACCATCGCGAGCACGCGCGCCCTCGCGATGCGCCCGAGCCGGGGCCGCCACTCCCGCGCCGCAGCGTCCGAGAGGCTCGCGACGGCAACGCCGCGGCGGTCGCAGACCTTCACCCAGTCGCCGTCCACCCGCAGTGCCACCTCGTCTCCGCAAGCGAGCGCCGCGAGCGCCCGGTGCTCCCGCGCGCTCCTGCGCTTGCGTCCTGCGTAGTCCAGGAACAGGTCCTTCAGCCCGAGCACGTGCCACCGGCCCCGCGGCAGCCCGGCCGTCGCGGCGCCCTCGAACCGCACCCGCACGACCTCGGCTCCCACGAGCCCCGGCGTGTGCGGGTTCCGGTCGTCCCGCCGCTCGCAGAGGACGAGGCTCGTCCGCGCCCGCGTCATCCCCACGTAGAAGAGCCGCCGCGCCTCCTCGAGCCCCTCGTCGCCGTGCTTCCGCCAGCCGCCGTCCAGGAGGAACACCTCGTCGAACTCGAGGCCCTTCGCGCCGTGAAGGGTCGCGAGGAACACGCCGTCCGGCGCGCCGATGCTCTGCTCTCGACCGGCTTCCGCCAGGAGCTCGTACGCGAAATCGACGAAGTCCGAGAGCGGCGTCTTCGCAGCCTCCGCCTCGCCGCCCGCCTCCTCGATCCACCGGTCCACGGTCCGCACGCACAACGTCCGCCAGTCGTTGCCGCCCTGCCCTCGCGCCTCCGCGCGCAGTCGCTCCGGATCCGCTGGCTCGTTCCGCCGCGACCCGGCCCAGCGCAGCAGACGAGCCACCTCCCGCACCCGCGGCAAGGTGATCTTCTTGTCGCGCGGCAGAGTCCAGCGCACGCCGATGCCCGCCTCCTCGAGCGCGTGCCGCACCGCGGAGAGCTCGTCGTGGGTCCGCGCGAGCACGGCCACCGAGCGCCCCTCGAGCCGGCGACGCGCTCTGGCGATCCGCAGCTCGCCGACCACCGCGGCGGCCTGCGCGGCGCCGTCGGGGACCTCGAGGATCTTCACCGCCGGCGCCGGGCCGTCCGCCCGCGCGCGGATCGGGTGCTCCGTCTTCATCCGGTCCCGGTTGCGGGCGATGAGCTCGTTCGCCGCCGCCACGATGGCCTTCGTCGACCGGTAGTTGTCGACGAGGAAGACGCGCTTCGCCTCGTAGTCCGCCTGGAACTGCTCGAGGAACTTCGTGCTCGAACCCCGGAACGCGTAGATGTTCTGGTCGTCGTCGCCGACGGCGAGGATCGAGAGCCGCTCGTCGCGATCCGCGACGCCCTTGCCGGCGACGAGCGACAGGAGCCGGTACTGCGTCTCGTCGATGTCCTGGTACTCGTCGACCAGGATGTGACGGAACCCGGTGAGGACCCGCGTGCGGATCTCGTCCTCGTCGGCCGCGATCGGTGGCCTCGTCCCGTCGAGGAGCTCGCACGCCTCTGCCAGGATTGCCTCGAAGAGCTTCCCGTCCGGTTCCCCCGCGGCGCGCTCCGAGACGTTCACGAGCGACCGGCCCGTCAGGCGCAGCGCGAGGCCGTGGTACGTCTGCACCACCACGCGCCTTGCCGCGTCGCCGACGAGCTGCTGGAGCCGCGTCCGGATCACGTGCGCCGCGGAGCGGTTGAAGCACACGACGAGGATGCTCTCCGCCGGCTCGCGCAGCACCTGCAGCAGGTACGCGCAGCGGTGCACGATCACCTGCGTCTTGCCGGAGCCCGGGCCGGCGAGGACGAGCAGGTCGTCGCCCTCCGCCGGCCCCGTGACGATGCGTTCCTGCACCTCGTTCCCGAGGCCGACGATCCTCGCGAGCTGCGCCGGATCGACGAGGCGCGTGAGATCCTCGCCGCGCTCCGGGAAGTGCGCGCGCCGCAGCGCCTCGTCGTCGCTCCGGAAGTAGTCCGCGACGAGCTCGTCGGCTCTCGCCTGCGCGCCGAGGCCGCGCCTCGCGTACTCGCCCATGACGTGGATCTGCAGCGCCTGCTGCTCGTAGTGCTCGCGGAGCGGCTCGTAGTCCTCCTTCGTGTAGCGCGTGCCCTTCTTCCCGGGCTCGAGCCGGATCGTCATCGCCTGGCGGAAGATCGCGAGCCCGTGCTGCAGCGTGATCACCTTCTGGTCGTGGAGGAAGAGGAGCGCGTTCCGGACCACGACGTCGAGGTCGTCGGCGTGGAGCCCCGCGAACGCCGTGTCGGCGCGGACCGCGAGCGCGAGGTCCGAGAGCGCGAACGAGACCAGGAGCGCGGCGCTCCGCTCCGACGGATCGGCGACCTTCCGGTGGAGGAGCTCGAGGACGAGACCCGCGGCGTCGCGGCGCCGCTGCGCCGCCTCGGCGAGGGTGTCCCACGTCTGGTGGAGCCGGATCGCGTAGTGCCCGAACCGGACGTAGCGCAGGTCGAGGCTGCCGCGCCGGCTGGCCATCCCGCGGCCGTCCTCCGCGAGGCTGCGGAGGAGGCTCCGCACCGTGCTCTGGTCGCAGGCGCCTTCGCCGCGGATGAGCTCGGCGACCTGCCGGAGCTGGAGCTGCTGGAAGTCCTCGGTGTCGGCGTTGGGCGCGAGCTCGCGGAGCGCCGCGACGAGCCGCCGATCGAGGGCGGCGACCGCTTCGAAGCGGTCCCGCGAGCCGTCCTTCACCTTGTGGCGGAGGAACGCGGTGCAGAGCACCGCCTCTTCGAGGAGGCCCCGCTGCACCATCTGGTCGAGGATCCGGAGGAGCTCCTGGCCCGGCGTGGTCGGCCTGCCGTGCCGGATGCCGGCCGGCACCTCCATGAGCGCCGCGAGATCGTCGGCGCGGAAGCCGTCGTCGGGCGGCGCCGTGGCGAGATGGCGGAGGACGCGGACCCAGACCGTCGCGAGGTGAGGCGGCAGATCCAGTTTCGCGATCTGCGCCTCGGCCGCCTCGAGGGTCGGCAGCTTCGGCTTTCCCTGGAAGACGCCGGTGTCGTTCTCGTTCCGCTCCAGGAACTTCCGCCGCTCGAGCCACGCGACCGCGGTCTTCACCTTGGTGTCCGCGCTCGCGTCCCGCGCGTCGAAGCCGAGGTCGAGGGCGTCGTCGCGCGCGATGTCGTGGGTGGTGAGGACGATGTCGCCCGGCTTCCGCCGGCTCCCGGCCTTCCGGATGCCGCGCAGGATCTCCGCGACGTCGCGGCGCGAGAGCCGCGCCCGGGCGGCGAGGCCGAACTGCGCCTCGAGGTCCTGCTCGTCCCAGAGCAGCACGCAGTGCGCCTGTTCGCCGTCGCGGCCGGCGCGGCCCGCCTCCTGGAGATAGCTCTCGAGGGAGCCGGGGATGTCCGCGTGGACCACGAGGCGCACGTCCGGCTTGTCGACGCCCATGCCGAACGCGTTGGTGGCGCAGACGACGTCGACCTCGCCGCGCATGAAGCGGTCCTGGGCCTCCCGCTTCGCGGAGGGGTCGAGGCCGGCGTGGAAGTGCACCGCGCGGAAGCCGCCGGCGCCGAGCTGCTCGGCCAGGCGCTCCGCGCCCTTCCGGGTCGAGGTGAAGACGACGGCCGACCTGCCCGGGCCGATCCGGTGGGTCGCGAGGAGCTCGAGGATCCGGGCGGGCTTCGCGTCCCGTCCGGCGGCCTCCACCGAGTGGCCGAGGTTCGTGCGGCCTTCCTGCGCGACGTACGGCGTGAGGACGACGCCGAGCTCCTCGCGGAAGTGGCCGACGAGCTCGTCGATCACGGGCTTCCGGGCGGTCGCGGTGAAGCACGCGATCGGGGGGATCGGCGTGTGGGTGCGCTCGGAGAACGTCCGGACGAAGCGCGCGGCGTAGAGGTAGTCGGGGCGGAAGTCGTGGCCCCACTTCGAGAGGCAGTGCGCCTCGTCGAACACCCACGCGCCGATCTGCCGGTGTTCGAGCGCCTTGCCGAACGAGCGATTCCGGAGCTGCTCCGGCGCGACGAAGACGACGGCGAGGGCGCCGCTCCGGAGGCGCTCGAACACCTGCGCGCGCTCGAGCGGCGTGAGCAGGCCGTGGATCGCGCCGACGGCGCTCGTCTCCGCCTTGCGCTCGAGCGACTCGACCTGGTCCTTCATCAGCGCCTGGAGCGGCGAGATGACGACGGTGAGGGAGCCGTCTCGGCGGTTCCGGACGAGCGCGGGGAGCTGGTAGCAGAACGACTTGCCGGCGCCGGTCGGTAACACGGCGAGGAGGGACTCGTCGCGGAGGCCGGCCTCGACGACGCGGCGCTGGAGGCTCGCGCCGTCCGGGGCCGCGGGGCGCGGACGGAACGCGGCGTGGGAGGGGAAGAAGCGTTCGCGGGCGGCGTCCGCGTCGTGCATGTCGCGGCAGAAGGCGCAGCGGCCGCACGGCGTGGCGCGGAGGCGGCGGACGGCGACGGGGACGGCGGGGAAGGACTTTCGGACCCAGGCGGGGACGATGGACTCGCTGCCGGACACGCGGAGCCACGCGACGAGGTACGCGAGCGGGAGCGGGTGGAGGTCGAGCGGGGCGTTCTCGCAGGCGTGGCCCTCGACGAGGGCGCGGGCGTCGACGGGGGCGGCGGGGATGCCGAGGCCGTCGAAGAGCGTGACGAGGTCGGCGCGGGTGTCGGTGCCGGGCCACGGCTCGGTGCGAACGGTCTCGAGGCCGTTGCGGAGGAGCGTGGCGAGCGCGGGGAGCTCGGCCTTCAGCTTGAGCAGCTCGACGAGCTCGTCGTGCAGGAGGCGGCGGGCCTGTCGGGCGTCGGCGACCGGGTCCTTCGCGGCGTCGCGGACGAGGAGGTCGTTCTTGACGAGGCGGTGGTACGGGTTCTTCGGGAAGCAGAGGGGCGAGAGGACGAGGGTGTCGATGACCGGCTTGCCGAGGAGCTCGAGGTGCGGGGCGCGGGCGCGGAGGGCGGGGAGGTCGTGGGCGAGGAGGTTGTGGCCGGCGGAGAAGACGGCGAGGGTCGCGAAGGCGTCGAGCTCGGCGAGGGCTTCGCGGGAGCCGGAGGGGCGGCGGAAGGCGTGGTCGAGGTGGACCGCGCCGAGGGCGCGGATGCGCTCGGCGTCGCCTTCGAGGTCCCAGAAGACGGTGGCGGAGTCGACGGCGGCGACGAGCGCGAGGTCGCGCGGGCCGAGCTCCGGCGCGGCGGCGTGCTCTCTCTCGATGGGATCGTGGGCGCTCGCGCCCGCGGCGTGTGGCAGCTCGGACTCCCGGTTCCCGTGGACGGACGGCCGACATTCTGGCCCGGGTCCATGGGGGCGTGCGAGCCCCGGCGCGGCGGGGTCGGCGCAAACGGAACGAGCGGCGCTCCTTCTTCCCTTGGCGGTGCCGCTCTACACCACGATCGGCAGCGCGCGTGTCCGAGTAGAACGCGCGGAGCGAGTCGATGCCGCTGCAGTCGGCATCTCGTCGTACGTGCGCCCCTCGAGGATGCGGCCGGCCTTCTTCTTGTTCTTGCCACCCCACTGCTTGAAGAAGAACGCGACGCCTGAACGGGCGCACTGGTTGCGGATGTCGGTGACCCAGGCTGGATCCATCGGGCGCGCGCGGTGGCCGGACTCGCCGCCGACGATCACCCAGTCGATGTTCTTCAGCTTCAGCTTCTTCAGGGGCCCAAGAAGAGGCTCGAGCGAGAGGAACTTCACGTGCGCGCCCGTCGTTCGCAGATCGTCGATGCGGTCGACGTACTCCACGTTCTCGACGCTCACGCCCATCCACACGTTCTCGGGCCAATCGATCTCGGGGTTCAGCTCGGCGAGCCGATCCGCGCGCTTCGTGAGCACCTGGAAGCGGTGCCAGTTCGCGCGGCGCATGACGTCGAAGACGCGCTGGATGTACTCGAGCGGCACGTCCTTGTGGAACAGGTCGCTCATCGAGTTCACGAAGATCGTCTGCGGCTTCCTCCACTGGAGCGGAAGCTCCAGCATCTGTGGCTGCAACGTCAGTTCGAAGCCGTTCCGGTAGTTCGGCTGCCCCATCGCTTGCAGGCGTTCCGCCATGCGCTCGGCGTAGCAGTACTTGCAGCCGGGGCTGATCTTGTTGCACCCCGTGACGGGGTTCCAAGTGGCCTCGGTCCACTCGATGCCAGAGCCGAGCGCCATCAGCGTGCCTCCTTGAGAGGCTTGAGCAGGTGGTTGGCGATCCGAAGCGCGATGTCCTTCCCGCGCTCGTTGCCCACTGCGAAGCAGAACATGTACAGCGGGTTCTTCGATGAGTTCCAGAGCACGCCCGGCTCCTCGGCGACGCCCGCGAACACCTGCTTCAGCCGGTTGTTGAAGTAGCGGGCCATCACTTCCATCGACGCCTTCACCGGCACCTGGTGATCGCCGAACAGCGTGGGCTTCGTCTCGACCTTGTAGAACTCGTCATACCAGTCGGTCGTGCCGAGGAAGGCGTTCATGCGCTGGCGCCAGGACTGCGGCAGCCTGCCGGACTTCGGCGCGAGTCGGTTCATGCCCATGCCCAGTGGTACGAGGAGCCAGAGGTCGATCGCCTTCGTCGCGGCGACCGCCTCGATCGTCCTCCACTCCACCTGCATGCCGTAGGGATCGAGGAAGAGCACCGCGCGCCGAGACTTCCATTTGGAGGGATCGGCGCAGAGCTTCTGGATCACTTCGTTTGCCTCGCCCTGGCGAACGTCGATATCGCTGGCGAGCGCGGGGAACTCCGTCTTCAGGCCTTCGAGCTGCTGGCAGCGGTCGGGGCTCCGCTCGATGAAGATGTACTTGTCGAAGCGAGGCTCGACCTGCAGCGCGAGTTTCGCCGATCCATCGAGCAGCTTCTGCGGCGCCGCATCGGCGAGGTCGGGGAAGAGCAAGGTCTCGGTCGCGCCGCTTGGCTCGGACTCGCGCGCGGTTCGGGTGCCCGTGCCCGCGAACGCGTCGATGTACGCCTTGCGGAACGGCTGCGCGCGCGTCGGCTTGCCCTCCAGGGCAGTCGTGTAGCTCTTCAGGTACTTGGCGAGGACGTCAAGCTTGGCCTCGGTCCAGTCGCCGCCGAAGCGATGGGTCGGTCCCTTGGATGTCGATCGCGACTTCGGCATGATACTGTCCCCGCGTTCAGTATGCCAGAGGAGCGCGCCCTTGTCCCAAGTTATGCGAAGCCGCGAGAAGGCCGAAGCTCTTCGACCAAGGCCGTCCCGCGACCGCCTCAGGACCGGCGCTCGTAGGAGGGCGGCCAGGCGCTCCATATGAAGAACCTGCGGATTTTGGTCTTCTCGACTCTCATCGCTTCTTGTTGGACAGGCCATGTCTGGGTACCGTGCTCCGGTGCGCAGTGGTTCTCCTCCGCCGGGAGCGCCTCGATGACGACGACAGAGCCTTGGGCGGGAGGCGCCCGAGAAGACGACGGAGGAGGCCAACAGACCGAGCGATGATGCGCACGACGCTGACCACGAACGACCGACGACTCGAGCCAGGGAGCGCGTTGCGCGAAATCGCGCCCGCCGATCGGTTCGACGTACGTCTGCGTTTTGGTTCAGCAGCCGACGCCAGCCGCTACCTCCGAGTGCTCACGAGCCTGCTCTTCGGCGTGAGCGCCAAGATCACCGCAACGCTGACCACCGGCGCGCCCCGCGAAGACTTCACCGCCGAGGAGATCGCCGATCGCCTCGCGCGCAACGCCATCGAAAAGCTTCGCTTCGGCCTCCGTTTCGGCGAGAAATTGCTGCACCTCGAGGTCGCACGCCTGTCCTCGGAGCCGGAAGCCGTCGCGATCCGTGCCCCGTTCACGAGCGGTCCAGCCGTCTCACGACTGTGGCTCCAGACCGATCCTGACGTCGTGGCGACCATCACCGCGCTCGCGCTGCCGACGACCGCCGTGGGGCTTGCTCTCGACGCTGCGCACGCGCTCGTCGGGCTCGCCGTACGGTGCGGCGCCTTCGAGGAGGCCGAGCTCAGCGGCGAGCACCCGCTCTCGTGGAGCACGACGAAGCCGAACGACGACGCCCATCCGGTGCGCAGCACGCTCCGCGACGCCGTCTGGACCACCGCCCCTCAGGCCGATGGCGCGGTCGCCCTTTGGGTCACCGGCCTCGCGCCGCCGCCTTCGCCCCGCACGCCCGAGGCCGGCTGGTGGGAGCAGTTCGATGTGTTCGCACGCAGACCGCGCGAGGCGCTCGCGGAGCTGCATGCTCACCTCACTGCGCACTTCGACATCCCCTTCGCATGGGCCATCGTCGACAAGTCGGCTGCGCCCGAGGGCAGCTTCGTCGTTCCGCCCGAAGCGAGCGCCATCGCGCGCCTCGTGCCCGAAGCCAACCGCGTCGTCGTCGCCGTCGACCTCGAGCAGCCCGCCTCGCTGGTCGCCGAGATGCTCCTGCACCTGTGCGCGCACCTCGCGCTCGGCCATCTTCGCCCTGGCGACACGTGGGGCCACTGGGACGCGCCGGCCTCGCTCTCCCCGACGCCGCACCGCCAGTGGGACCGGGACGCGCGAACGTTCCTCGACGCCCACTTCCCCCGCCCCGCGCGCCGCGTCTCGTCGCTCGAAGAGTGCAGCCCGCGCGAGAAGGCGTGGCTGGTGTTGCTCGACCACATCGGGCGCATGGTCGGCCAGCAGCGCACGCTGCACGCCGCGACGGAGCGCTACCAGGCTGCCGCTTACCAGCGCCAGGCCGCGCAGCGGCTCGTCGCGCAGATCGAGGAGTACGGCGGCGCGATGCTGTGCGATGGCGTCGGTCTCGGGAAGACCTACGTCGCGACCACCGTCGCCGTCCACTACGCGAACCAGTGGCGGGACCAGCTCGCCGACACCACGCGCTCGGCGACCGACGACCCGTTCCGCATCACGGTGCTCTCGCCCAGCGCG
>CAZDGH010000005.1:28072-39099 GCA_964504805.1 uncultured Myxococcales bacterium
CACGCGCTCGGCGACCGACGACCCGTTCCGCATCACGGTGCTCTCGCCCAGCGCGGTGGTCAGCACCTGGCAGCGAGAGGCCATCGCGCCGCTCGCGGCGCACGGCGTCCCTCTCGCCACCATTCGCGTCATCTCGCACACGAAGCTCTCTCGCATCGTGCCGTCGAGCGACATCCTTACCCGCGTCCGCGCGGGCATGAGCGACATGGAGCACC
The DNA here is from genome assembly GCA_964504805.1 of uncultured Myxococcales bacterium. Lineage (GTDB taxonomy): Bacteria > Myxococcota > Myxococcia > Myxococcales > Vulgatibacteraceae > CAZDGH01. The sequence continues at coordinate 28,288 of CAZDGH010000005.1, forward strand.
TGCTCCTGTCGGATCTCGTGGTCGTCGACGAGGCGCACAACTTCCGCTCCGTCGGCGCGCGTCGCACGACCGTGCTGCGTGATCTGTTGCGGCTGCAACCGCGCAAGGATCTGCGCCGCAAGGTGCTGCTGCTCACCGCGACGCCCGTCAACAACAGCCTCGAAGACCTGCGCCAGCAAGCGGCACTGATGTTCGGCAAGCCGCTCTTCTTCAACGACAACCTCACGCCCGACAAGTACCGCGCGCGCGTGTTCAAGGACGTCGAGGAGCGCGTCGGCAAGGCCACCAAGGGTAAGGGCGCGGCGGACGTGGCTGCGTTGCTCGTTCATGGCGACGCGTCGGCCAAGTTCGCCTTCGCGCCCGACTTCCGCGACGACGTGCAGTTCGGCGTGCAGGTCCCACGCGTCGGCGACTACCTCAAGGAGCAGGAGAAGCGCCTCGCCTCGCAGCAGGCGGCCGTGCGGGCCGCCATCCAGAGCGGCAAGCCGCCCCCCGAGGCTCGGGCGCGCATCGCGGGTGAGCTGCTCGATCGCATCGTGGTCCAGCGCTCGCGTGCGCTGTGCAAGCAGATCGAGCGTGAGCATGGCTCAAACGCGCGCCTCTTGTTCCGGCCCGATGCGGCCACGCCCGAGAAGCTCGTCTACGAGGACGTCTACGACGACACCCGCGATGTGCTCGCGCGATTCCTCCCGCTCTTCGAGACCGAAGACGCGGCCACCGAGAAGGACACGCCGCCGCTCTCGCTCAAGGTCTACATGTGGGCGGATGTTCGCGCCGGCATCCGCGACGCGCGCGAGGTCTCGTCGGTGGTCGGCCTGCAGCGCGTGCTGGTGCTCAAGCGCCTTGAGTCGTCGCCCGTCGCGTTCCTCATCACGCTGCTCCGGCTGCTGGCGTTGCACGCGCATCGCCTCAAGCAGCTTGTCGAGCTTTGCCGCGTAGTCGGCGACAAGAAGCGGGAGAAGGCGCTCGCCGACGAGCTGGCGGATCTGATCGACGGATTGAAGGCAGTCGAGCGTGAGCGCATCGACGCGCTGTTGACCGGCGGCGTCAGAGCGAAGACGCGCGCGGCTGACCTCATCGACCGGTGGAGCAAGGCGCACGTGAGTGCGAAGGCGGCCGCCGAGAGCGACGACCCGATGCCGCCGCAGCTCGACCTTTTCGGTCCCGAAGAAGAACACACTTCGGAGCGTCGGCAGGAGCTTGACAACCTGTGGGGCCTTCGCGAGGACCTCATGCGCGACCTGGGCACGCTGTTGCGCGTCGCTCCCGGTCTCGCCGACATCATCTTCGGCCGGTTCGCGCAAAGCGACTGGCCACAGCGCTTCATCAACGGCGGCCAGGAAGTCGACTGGCCGAAGTCGGCAGCGTGGGCGATGCGCATCGTCACCGACGCCAAGCTGCAGCGCCTCGTGGCGCGGCTGCTGCGTGCACGCAGGGACGGCAAGAAGGCCATCGTCTTCTCGCAGTTCACCGACACACTAGCGTACCTCGACTCCGTGTTGCGCGCGGCGCCCGTGCTCGAACGCAACGAGTGGAAGACGGTGCTGCGCGACCTGTCCACCGGCGCGGGACACATCGTGTCGAAGGAAGAAGTGCTGGACCTCATCGGGCGCATCGCCGTTGTGAGCGGCGAGACCGATGAGCGCGACGCCGTCATCCACGCCTTCGCGCCCTTCTACCGGCTCGGTCCTTCGCGTCCGCGCCTCGCTGGCGCGTCGCCGCTCGAACAACAGCAGCTCGACGCGCTGTGGAGCAACGGCTGGACGCAGGCGCTGAAGCAGCCCACCGACGTCCTCTTCGCCACCGACGTACTCGCCGAGGGCGTGAACCTCCAGGACGCCGCGCTGCTCATCAACTTCGATGTCCACTGGAACCCGGTGCGCATGATCCAGCGCGCGGGCCGCATCGACCGCCGCCTGAACCCCGCCATCGAAGAGGCGACGGGCTTCCCCGACCTCGAGGCGCTCGCGCGTGACCTAGGCGTTCAGCCGCCGCGTTACTGGTGGCACGCGCAGGCCGGCGCCGCGCCCATCACCGTGAACCTGCTCCTGCCCGACGAGCTCGAGGAGGAGCTGCAGCTCCGCGAGCGCATCGCCAACAAGACTCTTGCCATCGACTTCACGCTCGGCCTCGAACAAGGCACCGGCGCCGAAGCCGACTGGATGGCCGAGTACCGCTACCAGGGCATCTCGGCGCTCAACGCCTGGCAGGGCGACCGCGCCATCGAGCAGATCGCGGGCTACCAGCAGCGCCTTCGCCGCATGATGGCCGACTGTGGCATCGAGGCCGAGTGGCTCAGTGCGTGGAACGGCTGGCTCCGCGAAGCTGGCAGCCACGCAGACGGCCGCATCATCGCGTGGGCGCAACTCGGGCGTAAGGGAGGCGAGGCCAAGGAGTACACGCGGCAGCTCCAACCGCGCGTCGTCGACGGTGTTCCGCACTGGCTGTGGACGGCAGAGAAGCCGGTGGAGTGGAGCAAGAACTTCTGGCTCGCGCTCGATAGCAACACGCACCCCGCAGCGACGCGCAAGGACCTCGGCTTCGCCGAAGACGCCTCGCGCCCCGTCGCTGCCGAGGACTTGCTGGTCGCCTCGCGGCGCATCGTCGATGGCGACATCACCCTCGAAGAGCTTGGCCGCGAAGTGGGCCGCCCCTTTCAGCAAGGTGCAACAGCCATCGCGGCAGGCGTCTTCAGCGAAGAGGACCGTCGCGCCATTCAGATCCGAGGCTTCCGAATCCTTCAGTTGCGTCACGTCGACGCAGCGCCTGCCACCGTGAGACCGAGCGAGGAAGCATGCTGACCAAGGACGACTTCATTCGCCACATTCTTGGCGAAGCCCCTCGCACGAAGGCACGCGCGACGAAGAAGGACACCGGCCACATCGAGGGCTTCGACTTCGCCGACGACGCCCCGGACTCGGAGGCGACCGAGGACACCCGCTTCGTGACGCCGCTGCTCCAAGCTGGCTTCGGCGAAGGCCAGGGCATCCCGCGCGCCACGGTCATTCGCAGCACCGACGCGGTCGCGCGCTACATCCCGGACGAGGTGCGTTACTGGCCCAAGACGCCGACGCGCCCACACCACACGCTGCTCATCGAGGCGAACCTCACACACCGCGAGTTGCTCGCCATCCCGGCGTTCAAATCCCGCCAGCTCGCCCACCTTGACATCGCCGAAGACGCCGTCGCTCGTCTCGTCGCCGAGGCGTTGGAGGGCTTCCAGCGCGGCGCGGAGGGCCTCGACGCGTCGGCCTTGAAGGGCCAGAAACACGAGACGCTGTGCGTCGTGTCGATCATCGACGAGCGCGAAGGCCACGCAGGTCGCCTCGCGTGCTTCGGCACGTTCAACGCCAAGACCGAAGGGCTCGAGACGTTCTTCCTGACCGAGCACGCGCGCACGTGGGACCGCGCCGATGCGCGTGAACGGCTGGGCCTCATCTACGAGAGGCAGTTCAAGAAGCTCGGCGAGGCTTCGTGGCAGGAAGCCTTCACGACGACCGACGAGCGCAAGCAGTCCGAGAAGCTGCTCGAGGTCTGCACGAAGAAGAACGTCGCCGAGCAGGACGTTCAGGAGTCGATCCTCGACCTGCTCGACACCATCGCGCGCGGTTTCGGGCTGCGAAAGAAGGCCGACGCCGAGCGACGCCTGCGCGCGTTCCCGCTGCCCGGCGAGCACGACATCGGCATCGACTCCGAGGAGCGCGAGAAGGAGTACGGCGGCACTAACCCGTTCAGCGGCGTCACGCTCCGCGACGACCACAGCCGTCTGCTCGGCTACATCGTCTACCCGCTCAAGACGAAGTCCCAAGCGGAGAAGCTGCGGCAGCACCTCGAGAAGCACAACCGCTTCCACAACGTGCTCGTCGTCTACCCCGACGCGAACCAGGCCAGCATCGAGCTGTGGCAGGGGCGCGAGCAGCTCACCGGGAAGCTGCGCAAGGGCCAAAGCCACAAAGACGCCGCCGACGTCGTGAACCTGCTTTCACGCTTCTTCGTCGTCAGCAAGGCGAAGGTGCGCAACCCGGCGGAGCTCGCGCAAGAGCTCGCGTACCGCGCCCGGTACCTCCGGCGCCTCGCTCTCCGGCAGCTCGAAGACGAGCCGGAGAAGGGGCCACTCCGCAACCTGTACAACGCCTTCAAGGTCGCGCTAGTGCATGACCAGAAGGAGGACGAGTTCGCCGACGCGTTCGCGCAGACGATCACCTACGGCCTCCTGACCGCGCGCTGGCTCGGCAACGACCAGATCGCGACGACGAGCGATCGGTTCACCCGGCAGAGCGCGCTCAAGTACCTCCCGGCGGCGAGCCCCTTCCTCAACGACCTCTTCAAGTCGGCGCTCTCGCTCAAGCTCGATGAGCAGCGCGGACGACTGCTCTGGCTCGTCGACGACGTCGCCGATCTCCTCGACCGCATCGACGTGACCTACGTGTTCGGTGCGGGCGACAAGGGCTCCGACACGGCGACCGACCCGGTCATCCACTTCTACGAGCCGTTCCTCGCGGCCTACGACAGCAAGCAGAAGATCCAACGCGGCGTCTTCTTCACCCCTCGCCCCGTGGTCTCGTACATCGTGCGGAGCGTTCACGACCTACTTCAGAAGGAATTCGGACTCGAGGATGGTCTCGCCTCCACGGATACTTGGGATGACGTCGCGAAGCGAATCAAGAGCCTCAAGATCCCCGATGGAACGAAGCCCAGCGATCCATTCGTGTGCGTCCTCGACCCTGCGACGGGCACCGGGACCTTCCTCTACGAGTGCATCGAGGTCATTGAGCGCACGATGAAGGAACGCTGGTGCCGCGAGCTGGGCAGCTCGTCTTGGCAGGACGATCGCGTCGTCGTTCGTTGGAACCAGTACGTTGCGAATCACCTTCTTCCGCGCCTCTACGGCTTCGAGCTGATGATGGCGTCGTACTCGGTCGCCCACCTGAAGCTGTCGTTCAAGCTGGCGGAGACCGGGTACAGCATCAAGGGAACCGACCGTCTCCACATCTACCTCACCAACACGCTTGAGCCGGCCTCCGCGAGCGCGAATCCACGACTCGCCAATCTCTTCGTGACGCTCGCGAACGAGGCGCAGCACGTAAGCGCCATCAAGGAGAATAAGCGCTTCTCGGTGGTGATCGGCAACCCGCCGTACTCGGTTTCGTCGTGGAACACGAGCCCGTGGATCACTGGCTTGACCGAAGACTACAAGCGCACCGTCCGCGCAGTAGAGTCGCAGATCCAAGCGCTCTCCAACGACTACATCAAGTTCCTTCGCTTCGGACAGTGGGTGATCGATCAGGCAGGTGTCGGCCTCGTCGGAATGATCACCGGGCACGGCTACATGCAAGGCACCCAGCCCCGTGACATGCGGAAGGAGCTCAGCTCGACTTTTGACCGATCGTACTACCTCGACCTGCACGGCAGCATTCGCCGATCTGGTACCGGCGACAACGACGATGAGCCGGTCTTCCAGATCATGACGGGCGTCGCGATTGTTGTTGCGCTCCGCAAGCCGCATCAACCCAAGGCCGAAGACGGCGCCATCGGCCTGACGACTCAATCGTCGCTCACGGGGCCGCTGACCAAGAAGTTCGAGGTTCTTTCTGCGTCGACTGTCTCGACGCTTCATGAAGCCTCGGCATGGCACCAGCCGTCGGCTCCCTACTTCTACTTCGCGCCGCCTGAAACGGCCGAAGGCGTGGTCGCGGAATATCAGGGGAAGGGCTTCTATGACCTCCCGGCTTGCTTCGGGACCGGAGATCGGCAAGCCGACAAAGAGGAGTTCTGGGCGACGGGATTCGCGAGCCAGCAGGACGACCTCGCGATGTCATTCTCGCGTGACGAGGTGGAGGCGAAGATGGTCGCCCTCGCCGAATCCGGATCGTTCGAGGCCCTTCGGGAGAACTACCGCCTCTGCACGACCAATCAGTGGAACTATGCCGAGGCAAAGCAGTTCGCCCGCAAAGGCCTCTGGAAGAAGCACGTCGGCGAGGTGCTGTACCGGCCCTTTGATCGGCGTTGGTCTGTGCTTCACAAGCACGTCCTCACGATCTTGCGAAAGCAGGTGATGTCGCAGCTCGGCGTATCCAAGCGCCACATCGGCCTCATCTCGTCCCGCGCCGTCAACGATCTCTCGTTCGCGCACTGCTTCGTGACCGACATGCCGGTCGACAAAATTTTCATCTCGTCGAAGACGTCCACGAACGCCTATGTCTTCCCCCTTTACATTGACACGGAGGACATGTACGGGAAGCACTCGCGTCCCAACTTCAGTCGGGGATTCTTAGACGCGCTGGCGCAGCGAATCGGTGTCGAGAAGAAGGACAAGAACACTGGCCTCCCCAGCGGTGTGACGGCGGAAGACGCGTTCCATTACCTCTACGCCGTGTTGCACAGCCCCGGCTACCGTTCGAGGTTCGGCGAGTTCCTCAAGCAGGACTTCCCGCGAATCCCGCTCCCGGGCAACGTGCCCATCTTTCGGGCGCTTGCGGAGAAGGGAGCGGAACTCGTGGACCTCCACCTGCTTCGCTCCTCGTCTCTCGACAGAAGTCGTCCGTCGTTCGTCGGGAGCAACAGAGTAGAGGTCGAGAAGGTCTCGTTCTCGAACGACTGCGTTTGGATCGACAAGCGCCAAACTGCGGGGTTCAAGGGCATCGATGAGCGGACGTGGAAGTTCTACATCGGCGGGTACCAGGTCTGCGAGAAGTGGCTTAAGGACCGCAAGGGGAGAACGCTCTCGAAGCCGGAGATCGCGCAATACCAGCGGATCGTCGTCTCCCTGCGAGAGACGGAACGGGCCATGGGAGACATCGACTCCGTGATCAGCAAGCACGGTGGGTGGCCCGGTGCGTTCGTCACGAAGGCGAGCGCGTCATGAGCGAGCCGAAGGCGTGGGCGATCGACATCAGCCTCGTGACCGACTTCGCGTCGAACGCGGCCGGCCCCGTGCAGCTCTCGCTGCCCTCGAGCCTCCATCTCGACACCGGAGCGCTCGTCGCTCTCATGGACATGGGCCGCTGCTGTGGCCTCGGGATGGTTCGCGAGCAGGCATTGGTCGTTCTGCCCGTGAGCTTCGAGCCGAACCTGCTCGTGAGCCCGCAGTACGAGCCGAAGGAGCTGCAGCCCGAAGACCGCATCAAGCTCTTCGGAAACGACGAAGCCCACCTTCGCCGGATGCTCGGCTCTGTTTCCATCGCCCCGACGGCGCACGGCGTCGCGTCCCAGCCGACGGCGGCGGCGACCAGCACCCGCTACTGGAAGGTCGCTCCCGGTCGAAACGGCATCGCGTGGCCCGAGTGGCGGCAGCGAGGCATCGCGGCCATCGGCTGGCCCGACCTCGGCGACATCTCCACGCTGTCCGAGGCCGACTTCCAGGCGCGATCGAAGGCCAAGTACGACAAGGACAAGCGCAGCGCGGGGCCGTACCAGGTGTGGCTGTTCCGCGCGATTCAGCCCGGTGATCGCGTCATCGCCAACAACGGGAGGACGTCGATCCTCGGCGTCGGCACCGTCACCGAGGGCTACCGGTATCGGCCCGGCGAGCACACGGTCGAGGGAGAGGACTTCCCGCACCAGATCAAGGTCAAGTGGGACGACACCACCGCGCGCGACATCGAGGACCAGGCCAACTGGACGCGACCGCTGCGTGAGCTGCCGCAGGAGAAGTTCGAGACGCTTGTCGGCGGGAGTGGAGCGATCCCGTTCTCGGTCACCGACCCGAGCAACATCATCCTGTACGGCCCGCCCGGGACTGGGAAGACGTACAACGTGCGACGGCGCGCGCTCGAGCTGCTCGGCGACGCGACCGCCGCCGACGCGCCGAACGACCACGTGCAGGCCGAGTGGGAGCGGCTGCGGCAGGCCGGGCAGATCGTGTTCTGCACGTTCCACCAGGCCTTCGCCTACGAGGAGTTCGTCGAAGGCCTGCGCGCAATCACCGACGAAGAAGGCGACGTCCACTACCGAGTCGAGCCCGGCATCTTCAAGCGCGTCGCCGCCACGGCGGCGCAGGAGCGGAAGAACGCCTTCGTCCTCGTCATCGACGAGATCAACCGCGCCAACATCGCGCGCGTGTTCGGCGAGCTGATCACGCTGCTCGAAACCGACAAGCGGCTCGGAAACCCGAACGAGCTGCGCGTGCAGCTCCCCTCGTCGAAGGAGTGGTTCGGCGTGCCTCCGAACCTCCACGTCGTCGGGACAATGAACACCGCCGACCGCTCCATCGCGCTGATGGACGTGGCGCTGCGCCGGCGGTTCACCTTCGAGGAGATGATGCCCGACGCCGATGCGCTGAACGACGCGCTCTCCGAGGCGAACGTCGACGAGGCGTTGCGCACGCTCGTCGTCGCGGTGTTCACGAAGCTCAACGAACGCCTCCGCTACCTCTACGACCGCGAGCACCAGATCGGCCACGCCTACTTCTTCGGCGTGCGCTCGCTCGCCGACCTCCGCGCCGTCTTCGCCGACCGCATCCTCCCGCTGCTTCAGGAGTACTTCTACGGCCAGTGGGACAAGGTCGCCCTCGCACTCGGCTACCCGATCAAGGCCGACGGCACGCCGAAGGAGGTGCGCGGCACCGAGCACGCGAATGGCACCTTTCTCACCACGCAGAAGCTCGACGAGAAGACCGTGCTCGGCTTCGACCACGACGAGTACGTCGACCAGGTCGCGTGGGACGTGCATCCGTCCTTCCGCCCGCGCGGCAATGCTGTCGATGCGTGGCTGAGGCAGGCCTTCGACGAACTGGTGGGAGCCAAGGGTACCTGATGCTGCGGGTTACCGTCCTCGAGCGTGGCCGCATCGTGCGGTCTAACTCCGCCGCCGACAGCGTCGAGCTCGGGACGCCTTCGCGCCGCGTACTGCCCCAGCGCCTCTACGACCGGCTCTATCGCAGCGAGGGCGCGCGCGAGGACCGAGGGGAGGCGGCGGTGTTTCGCTGGCGGCGCAACCACTGCCTCGTCGGACCGTGGGTCGGCGTGATTCAGATCCCCGGGTTGCAGCTCGAGATTTTGCCGAAGACAGACGAGAGCGCGGCGCAAGACAACGACCAGGAGGTTCGGGACATCCGCAGCAATCTGGTGGAGATGCTGCTGCGCGGTGGCCTCGGAGCGGTGCGGGCGCGGGGCGTCGCCGACCTTGCGCTCAAGCGCGGCAACCTCCACGACCAGCTCGTCGACGCCTTCCTCGAGCGCACGCTGTTCGAGCTGCGACGTGGGCTCGATCGCGGCTACGCCACCGAAGAGGACAACCTGGCAACGCTGCGAGGCAAGCTGGTGCTCTCGCGGCACGTGGCGCTGAACGCCGCGCAGAAGGCCCGCTTCTACTGCCGCCACGACGTGCTCACCGAGGCGACGCAGATCTCCGTGCGCCTCAAGCAGGCGTGCCGCGTGCTCGCCGCCCGCGCGCTCCCCGTGGCGTTGCTGGTGAAGTGCCAGCAGGTGCTCGCACTCCTCGACGACGTGCCCGACCTGCCGTTCCGCCATCGCGAGCCCGACCCGGTGTTCACGCGCCAGAACGAGCGCTTCGCCGACATCTTTGGCTTCGCCTGCATGCTGCTCGAAGGCCAGGCGCCCGACGCACGCAGCGGCGAGGTCGAGACCTTCTCGCTGCTCTTCGACATGGATCAGGTGTTCGAGCGCTACATCGCCGCGTTCCTCGCCTCCGAGGTCATGCACCGCTTCGCCGACGCGAGCCTGTTCCCGCAGGCGAAGGGGCAGCGTCACAACCTCTACGTCGACGGACAGGAGAAGGTGCTGCGCATGGCGCCCGACCTCGTGTTCGTTCACGAGACGGCAGGCGCGAAAAAGACGCTGATCATCGACACCAAGTGGAAGCGCCTCTCCGAAGAGGAAGGTGGTCGCCCGAGCCGGCCGGATCTCTACCAGCTCTACGCATACCTCCATCGCTATGACTGCCAGCGCGCGCACCTGCTCTATCCGAAGGCGGCGGGCATCCAGACGCGCGACCTCAACGCACGAGGGCGCAACGACTCGGACGCGGGCACGGTGGGCGTGCGCTTCGTCGACCTGAACCGGAAGCTCTGGACGCGCGAAGGCAAGACGGCGCTGGCCGACGAGCTCGCGGTCATCGTCCGTGAAGGTCTCGACCTCGCAGCGGCCGCGCCCGTGGAGTCCACGGCATGACCCGCGCTTCCTTCGACGCCCTCGTCACGCGCCTCGCCGAGTCGCCCACGACGTTCAGCGAGCGTGAGCTGCTCGAGCCCTCTCACTGGAGCCTCGGCGAGGACGCGCGGCTGCGCGAAGACATGCGCTTCCGCGAGACGCCCTGGGGCCGCTGGATGCTCGCCGAGGACCTCGTCGTCAACGACGCGATCTACCGCTGGCTCCACGCCGAGCGGCGCAGCTCGGTCGCGCTCGACGCCGCGCTGAAGCGCGCGGGCGAGGTGTTCGGGCGCCGCTGCGTGTTCTGCGCCGACGACCCGCGCTTCGTGCTGCGCCACGACGAGGTTCACCTCGCGGCGGGCGAGCTGTCGCGCCAGCCGGTGGTCGAGGACAAGCTCGGCGACCTCGAGAAGTACCGAACGCACCTGCCGCTCCACAGCCTGAAGGCAGCGGCCGCCTCGGAGCCCGCCGGCGAGTGGGGGAAGCGCGCGCAGGACCAGGTGATCGAGACGCTCGGCTGGGTGCGCGTCTCGCTGCCCGGGCGTCGGCTCAACGATCGCATGTTCATCGCGGCCATCGAGGGCCACAGCATGGACGATGGCAAGAGCGGCCTCGTCGACGGCGGCTACGCAGTTTTCGAGCTGTGGCCCTCGGGCACCAAGCAGAACCTGAGCGTGCTGGTGCGCGGCGCGTTCTCCGACCC
>CAZDGH010000006.1:0-36195 GCA_964504805.1 uncultured Myxococcales bacterium
CGCGTCCTCGGTCATCATCACGGCGAACGCCGTGGGGGCGACCGCGCCGAGGCGCTTGAGGAGGTCGACGGCGACGGCGCGGCGGCCGTCGAGGGCGAGCGTGAGGTTCGGGTCGCCGCTCCCGCTCGCGCGGTAGTAGGCGCAGAGGTCCGAGAGCAGCCACCGGAGCACGCGGCGCCCCTCGGCCGAGCTCGCGACCTTGAGCAGCGCGTCGTCGAGGAGCCGCTGGCGGTCCTTGTGGCGTGGGCGGAGCTCCTTCTGCGCGGCCTCGCTGCCGAGGACGCCCTCGCTCCCGATCGGTGCTTCGCTCATGGGCTACGCGCCCCCCGCCGCCGGCGGAGCCACGCCCATGCCGCCGAAGAGCCGGTTGAGCGCGTTGTCGCTCTCGAGGGAGGCGCCGGCGAGGTCCTTCGCGCCCTTCGCGGCGGCGAGCATCGCCTGCCCCTGCTGCTGCGCCTGCGCCTGCCGGGCGCGCTCGTCGCGGGCCGCGGCGACCTCCTCCGGATCGAGGAGCAGGTCCGGTGGCGTCCCGACGTACTCGGCGTACGAGCGCACGAACTTGTCGGCGTCGACGGTGTCGAGGATGTCCGGGCGGAGCTGGGCGACCGAGCCCACGAACCCGGCGAGCTTCTCGATCCCCGTCAGGCCGATGAGCTTCTGCGCCTGCGCCACGATGCTGATGTGCTCGACCTTCAGATCGACGCCCTCGAGCTCCTCCGGCGGCGGCGGGAGCCGGCCGGCGCGGAGCTCGATCCCGAAGAGGCGATCGATGAGCGGATCGAGCTTCTCGTCGTGGAGCCGCTCGAGCACCGGCCCGAGCTGGAGCATCTTCTCCTCGTGGCGCTCGGCGACCTCGCGGGCGGTCATGTCCGAGGTGATCTGCGAGAACATGAGCCAGAGGTCCGCGTAGAACGTGGACTCGATCCGGGCCTCGTGGGCCTTGATGGTCTCGTTCGCCGCGGGAAGCGTCTGCGGGTGGATCTCGACGAGCGGGTAGACCTTCGCGCCCGAGAGCGCCAAGGGGATGCCCGTGTACTCGCCGGGGAGCAGGCTCGCCCTCGTGTGCAGGAGCCCCTCGGGGCCGCCCATCGGAGGGTTCACGATCTTGTCGAACGCCTGCGCCTTGCGCTTCTCCGCGCGCTGGAGCGCCATCGAGTCGCCGAGGGCGTCCATGCCGGGCGCGTAGCCGTAGACGTCCTCGCCGTTGACCTCCCATCGCGGGCAGAGGGTCGGCATCTCCTCGTAGCCGCTCTCGCGCAGGAAGCCCGTCTGCTCGTCGCCGGCGAGCTCCATCCAGCACGAGCGCCACTTCATGCCGGCCGGGCCGGCGGACCAGAGCGAACGCATCGACTTGAAGGGCAGGATCGGGTACTCGCGCTCCATGCTGCCGTCCCGGAGCTTCCGGTCGCGGTTCGGCTCGATGACGTGGAGCACCTGGATCCAGGTGTCGAGGTCGTGCCGGTCGTAGAGCTCGCGAACGCGCGGGCTGCACCGCTCGCGACCGAACTTCGCGACGAGCTGCCCCACCGTCATCGAGAGCTCGCGGTAGACGGTGTCGACCTGGCCTCGGTCGCTCGCCGCGAGGCAGTACGAGCCGATCGGGTAGACGTAGCCGCGGAAGCCGTCCTCGAGATCCTCCTCGATGTGGGTCGCCGAGACGCCGAAGACGGGCAGCATCCCGAACGACATCGCGAGGCAGTTGTAGATGTTCGACTTCTGCATCCCGAGCCGGAGGCGCTCCTCGACCTGGTGCAGCCATTCCTTCACGGGGCCGAACTCGCCGAGGTCCGGGTCGGGGGTGGTGAGCTTGAACCACGGCCGCGACGGCGAGGTGAGCCCGGCCATCATCCCGGACGCTAGGATCCGCTGCGCCCGCCGCGGGGTGTTGTTGATGATCTTCTCGTTCCGCGTGCTCCGGTTCGGCTGCTCGCCGAGGAAGCGCGAGCGCCGCGGGTAGATCTGGTCCGAGAGGTCGCGCCAGTGCGTGACCCAGCTCGACCGCTCGCCCTTGAGCGCGTCGTAGCGCCGTAGGTAGCGCTGCCGCGGCGTGGTCGGGTCCACGGTCAGTAGCCCCCGCCGTTCGCCTGGTTCGCGGAGACGAAGGTGGAGGCGCGGGTGCGCCCGACCTGGTGCCGGTTCCGCTCGGCCCGCTGGACGGCGCGAACGACCTCGTCGGTCAGGTCCGGCGCCGCGCCCGGTCCCTTCTGCCAGGTGAGCCCGCCGCCGCGGAAGCCGACGGTCCCCTTGTCCTTGTAGGCGGCGGAGCGCGCCGAGGCGGTCGCGAGGTGGAAGGGGTCGCCCTTGCCCGGATCGAACTGCGAGCCGGCGTAGGCGCCGAGGGCGGTGCCAGCGGGGCCGCCGGCCGTGCCGAGGGTGCCGCCGATGATCGCCCCCTTGTTGTCCCACAGGGACTTGCGCGTCGGCGCTCCCATGGTCAGTCCCTCTCTTCGGCGAAGGGGTTGTAGTCGTTGGCCTCAAGGGCACTGCGCCCGAGGCCGCGCGAGGCGATGAGCCGGTCTTCGGGGCTGCGGTAGGCGACCGGCCGCGCGAACGTCAGCGCGAGCGCGTCGCCGCGGTTCGGAGACCGGAGGCCGCGCTTCTTCATGGCCTCTTTCGGCTCGAGGAGGAGCTTCCCGTCCGGCCGCGGCACCGTCTCCGGGCCGAGCAGGTCGTCGCGGAGCGCCTGGTCCTCGGGGATCGCGCCGCCGCTCTTGAGCCACTCCCGAGTGAGCTTCCACATCTCAGCGCGCTTGTTGACGCAGCCCTCGTCGGCGGGCGCCTCGCTGAACCAGACGATCTGCCACTTGCGGCCCATCGTCCGGCCGGCGGAGACGATCCCCGTGCCGTACCCGCCGTCGACGAACACCGCTTCGGCGTGGTGCTCGTCCTCGTACCGGGCGAGGAGGTTCGCGACCCAGAGGTCGTTGTCGTTCTTCGGCAGGACCTTGAGGATCCAGAACGCGAGCCCCTGCCGCTTGGCGATCACGAGCTCGTCGCTGCCCTCCCAGGCCGGATCGCACGAGAGGATCACCGGGGCGAAGTCGTACTGAGGCGCGCGGAGGTGCCGGCCCCACGCGGCGTCGACGTCGGCCTCGGAGATGAACTGCTTTGCGGCGAGCGACGGGAAGATGCCGCGGACGCGGATCTTCACGAAGTCCGAGTCCTCGCCGTGGTCCTCGATCCACTTCTCGATCTGCGCCTTGTTCGTGCCCTCGACGTTGCGCGAGTCGATCTGCCACGTCTTCCAGCGGTGCCGGTTCTTCCGGAAGGCTTCGCGGAACCGGCCGGTGGCCACCGTCGGGTTCCCGAACGCGGCCCACACGATCTCGGTGTGCTCGTCGGTGAGCGCGCCCTCGGTGACCTCCCACACCCGGTCGGCGATGGCGGACGCCTCGTCGAAGAGGACGAGGATCCGCTTCCCGGCGTTGTGGAGGCCGGCGAACGCCTCGGTGTTGTTCTCGGACCAGGTGACCGCGTCGACCCGCCAGGTCTTCTCGTGGCGCGGGTCCTTCGAGTAGAGCGACGTCGCCGTGCACTCGAAGAGCTCCCGGTCGATGGCGAGCCGATGCCACTTCGCGATCTCCGGCCACGTCTTCGTCCGGAGCTGCGGCTCGGTATTCGCGGTGACGACGCCGCGGGTGTCCTCGTGTGTCGCCATCGCCCAGCGAACGAGCCAGGAGACGAGCGCCGACTTGCCGATGCCGTGGCCCGACGCGACCGCGAGTTGGACGACCTCGCCGACGTCCTTCCCCTGCCTGACGCCGCGGCCGACCTCCTCGAGGACCTCACGCTGCCAGGTCCGCGGCCCGGCCTCGTGCTCAAGGTCGGTGCCCGCCACGCGCCAGGGGAACGCGAAGAGCACGTAGCCGAGGGGGTCGTGCTGGAACCGCGCGAGCTCCTCGAGCAGGGCCTTGGCGTCAGCGGCGCGCACCGCGCTCCCTCGCGGCCTTGAGGATCTCGGCGAACGAGGCGTCGGCGCTCACCTCGAGCTTCTCCCGGAGGAGGCCGAGGTGCTTCGCCAGGTCCTCGAGCGCCCGGACCTTGTCGGCGAGCTTCACCTTCCGGAGCTGGCCGACGGGCTGCCGGACGCCGTCGACGGTGTCGTAGAGGGTCTCGACCTCGAGCCCGACGATCGCGCGCCGGGCCTCCCGCGGGATCTGGTCGAGCGGCTTGAGCGTGCCCTCGGGCGTGAAGATGTCCGCCGGGTCGAGGAAGGCGATCTCCATGAGCGCCTTGAGGACGTCCTCGGCCTGGAGCCCGACCTTCACCGAGCGCGCCTTCTCCGCCGCCGCGATCGCCGCCGCGATCTCCGGGTCCTTGAGCAGCTTCGACCCCGTGGCCTTCGCGGTGCGGGCGCTGAATCCCGCGCGGATCGCGGCCTGCGTCGCGTTCGTGTCGACCAGGTACTCGTCGACGAAGCGCGACCGCAGAGGGGTGAGGGCCACGGGCTACTCCTGCGGCTTCCGGCAGTCGGCCCGGCCTGCGCTCTGGCAGACCAGGTAGAGGTTCCAGGCGTTCGCGGTGCTCGCCTTCTCGAGCGCCTCGATCCGCCGCGTGTGGTCGGCGGTGACGGTCTGCACGGTGTCGACGTCGGCGCGGACGCTCTGCGCCCAGAGAAGCGCTGCGCCGGCGCCGCCGAGGCCGAGCCAGACCACGCCGGCGAGGGCGGCGAGCAGCTTCGCCGCGGGGCTCGAGGCCGCGGCTACGAGGGCGTCGGGACGGCTCATTCGCACCCCCGCGGCGCGCGGCCGGCGAGGACCACCGGCGGGCAGAGCGGTGCGCCCGCGACCTCGTTCCCGTCCGCATCGCGACGACGGCGGCCGTGCTTCGCCAGAGGCACCACGGTCAGAGCACGGGCCGACCGGGTGAGGCTGCTACACGCGACCTCGAGCGTCTCGCCGGCGATCGCGGCGAAGCCGACCGGAAGCGCCGCGCCGTCGACCCCGCCGTCCGGATCGGCGACGAGCTCGAGCGGCGCGTGCACGTCCGGGTCGCCCGGCTCGCAGTCGACGTCGGCGGGGTCCGCGGCGAGGGCCTGCGCGGCCTCGCAGGGGCCCACGCCCCAGGCGACGTAGCAGGTGCCCCCGGCCGGCGCGTCCGGGACCTGGCCGGTGGCGGCGTAGACGGCCACGGCGGCCGCCGCGGCGGCGAGGGCGACGGCTCCGGCGGTGCGGCGCTCGCTCATCGCGACACCACCGGGCCGGAAATCCAGGCCGAGGTCTGCCCGGCCCCGGCCGAGGTCTGCCCGATGCCGGCCGCCGCTGCGTGCGCGGTCGGCATCTTCGCGAGCCCGTCGACCTGCGAGGCGACGAGCACGCCGTCGCGCCAGAGCCACAGGTTCCCGCCCCGCCACTCGGCGCGGATGCGGTAGGTCTGGCCCTCGACCCAGGTGATCGCGCCGGAGGTGATCGTCGTCGAGCCGCCGGCGTCGCCGGTGCGGAACGCCAGGGTCGTGCCGCTCGCGTAGAGCAGGACGCCATTGGTGCCGGTCCGGCTGTCGAGCAGGTACGCGGTGATGCTGACGCCCGTCGACCAGCGCGGCGTGTAGAGGATCTCGACCGCGCCTTCGCGCGTCGGCCAGCCGACCGTCGAGACCGAGAGCACTTCGGCGCTCCGCTGGGTCGCGGTCCCGCCGCTGACGACGTGCGCGGTGTCCCAGGTCCCCGCCTCGAACTGCGAGCTCGAGAGGTACATCGTCCCGGTGTCGCCGGCGACCGCCCCGCCGACGTGGCGGATCGCGACGCTCGCCGCTCCGGCGCCACATGAGGGCACGGTGTAGACGAGCAGGAGGTAGTCGCCGCTGAACAGCGAGGCGTCGCCGGCGTTGCAGCGCTTCCGGTCGGCGCAGAGGACCTCGCAGCTCGTGCCCGTACCGACCGAGCAGGTCGCCGTCGCCGGCGTGCCGAGCCCCTGGAACGTAGCGAGGTGGTTCGCGCCCGTGCCGCCGCTGCACTGCGCCTGGAGCCGATGCGCCGTCGCAGTACCCGGGCGGACGTAGGTGGAGAACGTGTGCGACGTGTCGGCCGGCGAGGTGTAGGTCTGTCCGCAGGACTCCGACACGCCTGCGTCGTCGTCGTTGAAGAGGAACGCCTCGGCACCGCCGGCCACGTCCGCCCACGGCCCGCTGTCCGCGCCGGCCGAGGTCGTCGCCGAGCACGTCCAGGACGTCAGCGCGAGCGAGTTGAGGAGCCGGTTGGTCGCGGCCGCCTCGACGAGGATCCCATCGCTCGAGGAGAACCGGCCGGCGCCGCTCGCGACCGCCTGCGCGTTGCCCTCGTCGTCGACGTACCAGGCCGAGCTCGCCCTCGTCAGCGTCGCGGAGCGGCCCTGGCAGGTCAGGTTGCTCCTGAACGGGCAGACGACCACGGGCGGCGGCGGGCCCACGTACAGCGCCGCCCAGCCTTCCTCGTCGCCGAGCGCCGAAGCCGGGCACACGAGCCCCGCCGCGGCCACGAGGACCGCGAGGGCGATACGCGAGAGGCGCATGGGCTACCGCTGCCGCGTGTAGCGGGTGAGGTGGAGGACGCCGGTGTTGCCGTCGCTGTAGCAGCTCACGGCCTTGCCGCTCGCCCAGATGCGAATCGGCACGCCCACCGCGAGCGGGAGGCCGTTGACCCCGGCGTCCTTGCCGCACGTGGTCGCACCGACGCAGAGCCAGACCATCTCGACCACGGCCGTCGCGACGTAGTAGCCGCTGTCGCCGGTCCCGAGCGTGGTCGCGGCCGACGCGCCCACCGACGGGCAGGCGATCACGAACTTGCCGGCGGTATCGGGTCGCACGACCTCGTCGCCGAAGGCGAGGTCGGGCCCGAGGACGAGCGCGAGAAGCGCGAGGAAGGGCAGCAGGCGCGCGATGAGCCGCATCGAAGCCTCGAGCGTGAGAGGGTGCCCGCCCGGCCTGTGCCGAGCCCAGGGGGTCTCGACTCGGCGCCGCTGGTCCCGCGGCGGGCGCAACGTCAGGAACGAGAAGGCCCGCCGCGGAGGTCCGGGGCGGGCCGAGGAGGAGCGTCCCTCGCGGGCGCTGCTCTGACTCTGACAGGATGAGGGTCCGACCGCGCAGCAGTCAACGGGACAAAGACGGTCATCCGCGGTCATCCGCGGTCAAGGACGGTCATCGGCGGTCACCTCGGGCCATCGGAAGGGAGGTCCGGCCACCCCTCCGGCAGTCCCGTCCGCACCGGTGGCGCGCCGTTGCGGTGCCAGGTCGCCTTCCAGGCGTCGAGCTCGCTCGGGAACGCGGTGACGGTGCCGCCGCGCGTCCGCTGGTGAAGGGGGACCGTCGACTCCTTCGCCCAGCGCCGGACGGTCTTTTCCGACACGCCCAAGAACTTCCCGATCGCCCGGTAGCCCACGAGGGCGACCTCGCCATGCTCCGCCATCCGCTCCTCCGGTGAGAACGCCTGCTCGCTCGGCTCGCCGTCGTCGTCGCTGCCGTCGCCCTCGAGCACCACGAGGCCGTGCGCCACGAGCGCGCCGCGGAACTGCGCCGCGTGATGGTGCAGCCCCCAGCGCCCGAAGCCCGCCGGGAACTTGAAGGCGAAGCCGGCGCGCACGAGGTACGGCAGCGGCCCGTCGTCCGGCTCGGGCTCGCGGAGCTGCTTCACGCCCTTGGCCCACGCGAGCGACACCAGGACCGGCGCCCGCCACGAGACCGGCACGACGCCGGCGGCCGCCTCGATGACGTCGCAGGTCGCTTCGATGTCGACGACGGCGTGCGCCTGGCCGCGGTCCGGCAGCATCATCCGCTCCGGCGCGTTCACGGACATGGACCGCGGCCCGCGCCGGTGCTCGAGCAGGTACTCCGCGGCCTGGCTCTCCGCGGACCGCCCGCGCCGCGTCTCGAAGGCGCCCGTCTTCGGGTTCCAGGCTTCGCCGGTACCGAGCTCGTCACGGAAACGACGGAGCGGAAGGTCGCCCATGGTCAGCCCTCCCCTGCCCTGCGGTCCGCCGCGACCGTGCCCTTCGCGGCCGCCTGCTTCGCCGACTTCTTCGGCGCGAGCGCGTCGACCCGCGCCTTCCACACGTCCTCGTCCTCGACGCCGGTGAACTCGGCCTTGCGCGGGTAGAACCAGGCCGGGACCTTGTTCGTCCCCTCGCTCCGGCCCTTGCCGATCACGAGCGAGACCGGCCAGAAGACCTGGCCCGGGTCGTCCTTCGGGTTCCCGTGGCGGTGGATGAGGATGGTCATGTCCGCTTCGGTCTCGACGGCGGAGGTGTCGCGGAAGTCGCTGTTCATCGGCTCGCGGTCCTCGTAGTCGAGCTCGCGGCGGAGCTGCCCGAGCAGCATCACCGGGACGTTGAGCTCCTTCGCCAGCTCCTTCGACCGCCGACACACGACGTCGTAGGACTCGCGCTTGTCCTTGCGCCCCGCCGTCGGGAAGTTCTGGAGGTTGTCGATCACGACGAGCGCGAGGTCCGGGCACTGCGCCTTCATGCGGCGCGCGCGCTGGGCGACGGCGTTGATCGAGAGGCCGGACTGGTCGTCGATGTAGAGCCGCGCCGCGGCCGTCTGCATCGCGGCCTCGCCGACGGTGCGCTGCACGTGCTCGTTCAGACCGCCGGTCCTCGCGAGCTCGCGGAGGCTCCGCGCGGTGTAGCCCGAGATCGCCTGCACCTTCCGCCGCGCGATCTCCGCGCCGCGCATCTCGAGCGAGAACACGATCGAGGTCCCGCCCGCCTGGCACGTGGCGACGTGCCACGCGAACGTCTGCACGCCGAGCGCGGACTTTCCGTGCGAGGTCCGGCCGCCGATGCAGACGAGCCAGCCTGGCTGTAGGCCCTGCGTCGCCTCGTCGAGCTTCGGAATCCCGGTGGTGATGCCGAGCAGCTCCCCGCGCATGGACTTGGCGAGGTCCTCGATCGCGGCGTGCGTGTGCTCGCGGATGTGCCGCGGTCCGCCCTGCGGCTGGGTCTTCTCCGTCGCGGCGAAGAACGCGGCCTCGGCCTTGTCGCGGAGGTCGTCGGTCGGAAGCCCGGGCTCGTCGAGGATGCTCGCGATGTCGTCGAGGGCCGCGCGGAGGCTTCGCCGCACGGCGAGGTTCCGCACGAGGTCCGCGGCCGCGAGCGGGTTGCCGCCCTTGCCGGCGGCGCCGAACGCCGCCTTGAGCGCCTCGTCGACGCGGTCGGTGAGGTCGTTCGTCGCGGCGAGCTGGGCGCGGATCGCCTGCGCGTCGAAGTGGCTGCCGGCGAGGTTCTGGATCGCGCCGAAGATGACCGCGTGGGTTCGGTCCGCGAAGTGGTCTGGGCGGAGGGCGTGGAAGTCGGTCGCGCGCTCCGGCTGCGCGAGGATGCTCGCGATGACGGCGAGCTCGGCCTTCTTGTCGACGGTGCGGGGCGTGCTCACGACTGCGACCCCGCCGCGCGCTTCTTGGCGTCGAGCTCGGCGCGGAGGCGTGCGTGCTCGGCGGCGATGAGGTCGTTCTCGGAGACGCCGAGGCGCTGGCGCTCGATCGCCTCGACCTCGGAGAACATGGGCGTGCCCTTCGGTGCCGCCTCGGGGGCGACGTCGCGACGGACGGCGCCGCGGTAGTTCTCGAAGTTCTCCGGGCCGAACAGCGTCTTCGGCCGGAAGTACTCCCAGCTGTTGCGCTGCATGAACTCGCGCGCGGCCTGGGCCTCGACGACGGCGACCAGGTCGGCCTCGGGGACGCCCTCGCGGACGAGGCGTTCCAGCTCCGGGCTCTTCCGGAAGTTCGAGCCGCTCAGCTCGTTCAGGCGGGCGAGGACGCGGGCCCCGACCTCGGAGGTGACGGTCTCGGTGGCCTTGCGGCGCTTACGCCCGCCGCCGCGAGGCCCGGCCATGGCCGCGATGCGGAGGGTCTCGGGGGAGGGACCGCCGGCGCCAGCCGGCGAAGGCCCCTCGGGCTCCCCGATCTCCGTCGTCCGATCTCCGTCGTCCGATCCCTGTCGTCCGATCCCTGTCGTCCGATCTCCGTCGTCCATGTCGGCTCGGGTAGCTTCCCGGGATGGTCCCGGGACCGTGCCGGGATGGTCCCGGGATGGTTCTGGGTCGGTGTCGGGACGGGGCTGGGTCGAAGTCGGCCTGTTTCCGGCAGGTTTCCGGGACCCTCCCCGCGCCGATCCGGGATCGTCCGGGTGCGGCGGAAGGTCGGAGCCCGCCTGGCGCTCCTTCTTGCTGATGATCTGGTGCTTCCGGAACGCCGGGATCCAGAGGAGCCGGACACCGGCGACCTCGTACCGGAGGACGAAACCGAGGGCGACGAGGGCGTCGAGCATCGGCCCGACGTCGACCGCGTCGTACGGGAAGAGCTCGGCCTTGGCGCGGAGCGGCCGGTCCTCGAGGCGGCCCTCGCAGTCGGCCATGCACCAGAGGCCGACGAAGAGCAGCCGCGTCTCGAACGGGACCTGTGCGAGCTCCTCGTTCTTGAAGAAGTTCGGCCTGATGTTCCGGATCCTCACCGTCCACCCCCTGCCGCAGCGGCGGCAGCCTGTCGCCGGTGCCGCTCGGCGCTGCGCATGACGTCCACGATCTCGTCGTCGACCTCGGCGCCGCGGAGCAGGCGCGGCTCGCCGCCTCGGAGCAGCAGGTCGTCGAGGCCCTTCGCCTCGCCCGCGGGCCAGCGCTCGAGCTCCACGCGGCGGCCGGTGGCCTTGGCGCCGGCGACGAACTCGGCGAGCGCGCGCGCCACGAGCGGGTTCACGTCGCAGTCGGCGTCGAAGGCGATGACCACGGCGGCCGCGCGTAGCTGCTCGAGGACGTCGAGCGCGGGCCGCCACGCCGCGACGCCGGGCACCGAGATCGTCGGCACGCCCGTCGCGCGGAATGCGACCTCGGCCTTGAGCTCGCCCTCGACGACGCGCACGCGAGGCGCGCGCTCCGGAGTCCCGACAGGCACGTGGCAGGCGACGCCGGGACCGGGGCCGTCGAAGTGAGCGGACGAGAGCCAGCGGTACTTCCCTTCGCCCGGGCGGACCTCGTCGGCGCGGACGCGAAGGGCGACGACCCGGCGGAGGACGTCGCGCACGGGGATGAGCAACCCCGTCGACCCGGTGATCGTCCAGTAGCCGCCGCGGGTGTCCTCCCGGTAGGCGACCCCGGGCACGTGGCGGAGCCGCTCGGGCCCGAAGCGCTCGACGAGCTCGCGGGCGACGCGGCCACGACCGACGCGCGGGAGCGAGCGGAAGGCGGCGGCGTGGACCTCGTCGCGGTACAGGCCGCGCGCGGCGAGCTGCTCCTCGTGGCGAGGCTCGAGCCGCAGGAGCGCGAGCAAGAAGTTGTAGACCTCGGTCCGCGTGTCCACGGACGCGAGCTCGACCGTCGGCGGCGGAGGCGCAGCTTCGTGCTGGCGCTCGAGCGGGCGGCCGTCGAGCCGGTGCAGGTAGAACGTCACGCCGGCGCCGTCGACCTTCTCCTTCCCGCCGACGGAGACGCGGCGGCAGGCGACGACCGTGCCGTCCCGGTGGACCGAGCACCAGTCGCGCCGCCGGCAGATCGGGCACTCGCGCGGCGCACCTCGGCGCCCGACGTTGGTCCAGTCGGGATGCACGGCTAGTCCGATCCGCGGAGGCTGCTCGCTGCGCACGGGCGGGGCGTGGCGTGCTCCACGGTCTTGGAGCAGGCGATGTACGAGCGGACCTCCGCCGTCGGTGCGGACGCGATCACTTGCGGCTCCGAACCGAGCGACGACGGGCAGCGAGCGCTCGCGGCGTCGGTCGAGGTGCCGACGCCGTCCGCCATCGGGTCCAGTCAAGCGGCGTGACGGCTCCGCCGGTCACCTGCTCAAGAGCGAGTTGAGCCTTGAGCGACGGGTGGCGCCGGCCATGACGCCAGTGGCTTACCGCGAACTCGGTGACCTCGACGCCGTACACGCCCAGGTCGTCGGCGAGGCGTGCCGCCCTAACCTTGGGATTCGCCTCAAAATACCGGCGAAGGGGAGTCGGGGGGTTGGACGGGCCCATTCCCGATCTTGTATAGTTCGCTTGACCTGCCTGTCAAGCGGGAACGGGCGGCGTAAAGGGAAGGACTTGGCTACACTTGCGGCAATGCCAACCGACAGACCGCCTCTCGGCGAGAACGTAAAGCGGCTCCGAGAAGCTCGTGGCCTATCTCCGGACGAACTCGCAGAAGCGGCCAAACTCTCGCGACAAGGTCTCTGGCTAATCGAGACCGGCCGCAGCAACCCACGCATCGACACGATCCAGCGACTAGCCACGGTCCTGGGAGTCGGCGTCGGCGACCTCTACTTGCCAGCCGGAGCGGCGCGCAAGCTCCCGGCCGCCCTCGAGCAGATGATCAAGATGCTCGAGGGCCAAGAAGGCGGCATGGCGAAGCCGACAGAAGCGGAGATCGACGAACTGCTCGCGGTCCGACTGCGGGGCGCGCCGACCGCGAAGAGCTACCTCTTCTTGCTGATGGCGCTGCGGGAAACGAAGCGCTGAGGACCCATGAGAATCCACGATGACCTTACCGGCCTGGACCTCTCCCAGTGGTACCGCCACCGCGCCTTGAACTCGCTTCGTCGGGCGTGCGAGCTCGTCGACCTTGCGGCGACGGAGGAAATGAGCGCTACCGCGAGGCGGGCGATGCTGGATGCAGCGTTCCCGATGATCCGGAGCCTCACGCAGTTGACTGCGCATCTCTACGGCACTCAGCGCGAGGCCTGGGCCTCTGGCGAGGTTTCGGACATGCAGATTCGCGGCACCGAAGGGTTCCGCGAGTGGCGCATCCGCTGGTTCATCGACGTCGATGAGCCTGACCTCCGGGTGGACGTGCTACGGCACTTGGTTGAGACCGGCTGGGAAGAGCCCGGCCCGCCACGCGAGACCTCGCTCCGTACGACTGTCTCGGAGCTCTACTCGCTCTTCGACGCGATGGAGGACACGGGCCTTTACGTGGTGTGGGTCGATCTTGCCGGCGTCGTCCACGTCGACGCTGTTCCTGCTGGGATGAGCGGCGAGGATTGGGACGCCATCTCTAGTGGCCGCGTGGCCTTTCGCCTGCGATTTTGGGAACGCGTCGCCGACGTTCCGCTCGTCGTCGAGGAGTTCCACGACGTCCTCGAGCAGCTATGGCGGAAGAACGTTCGAGGCGTTTTCGACGTCAAGGACGTGCTCGACATTCTTTACGGCGACGCCGCCGCCTCTTGACCGCCTGGTAAAGTATTGCTAGACGTAGAGGGGTTCGGGTTGCAGTGGCGCGGGCGCGGGCGACGGTGCGGCGGGAACTCGTCGAGTCCACGGACGGAACGAGGGCGCAGGGGGATTCGCAGGGATTCAAGCGGTGGCGGACGCTAGAGCGACCGTAGCGGCCGGGTGAGGCGCCCCCTGTAGTCGAGGGGTCAGCGACATCGCGGCACCAGTGCAACGGCGCGTTCGCGCCGTGACGGGAGAGGTGCGTCCGCGCGAACCGAGCCCGCGCGGGCGGAAATAGCAGAGCCCCCGAGGTCGCCACCTCGGAGGCCCATGGCTCGTTCGTTTGCGGGAGCGAACCGATGGAGAAGATCGCAGAGGCGGGAGCGAAGTGCAAGAGCAGCGGCGCGTTCAAGGTGCCGCCGCTGACGCGGCCGCAGATCGTGGAGGCGGTGGCAGAGGAGGTCGCCCACCTGGAGGAGGTGGCCGCCTGCTTGAAGATGCTGACGGACCCGCAGGGCGCCGCCGGCGAGGTGCGCGAGGAGCAGGGGCCGCCGCCGACGCGGATGCTCCTGACGGTCATCGCGGACGCGAAGCGGTACGCGCGGGACGCGCTCGCGTGCCACGGCGAGTTGTCCTCGGGCGGGCCCGGCGACGCCCACGACTTCGAGAAGGTCCGCCTCCTCGGCGAGGTCCAGCGGCTCGAGCGCGAGGAGCGGCGGATCCTGGCGTCGATGCCGCCGCCGACGGAGGTCGAGCTCGCCGACGAGCGCCGCCTCGCGATCGACTTCATGCGGTGGACGAACGAGGTCCACGCGCACGCCGAGACGGCCGCGGCGCTCCGCGAGCTCGCGGCGCTCCGGCGGAAGTACGGCGAGGCCGGCGTCGAGAGCGCCGAGGGCGATTCCAAGGATGCCGAGGCGAACGCGGAGAAGGCGGAGGGACGGCGCGACGACGCCCTCGACCGCTGGCAGGCGCAGCGCCGGGCGATGGGCCTGCCGGTCCTCGACGGCGAGCAGGAGTACCCCGAGGGCGTCACCGGCTACGAGTGGCTCGAGCCCCTGACGTGCTCCGACCTCGCGTTCAAGCTCGAGGAGCAGGCCGGGCAGTTCGAGCGCGCCGTCGAGCAGCTCCGCTCCCTCGCGTCGATCGCGCGCGCCGGGAGGATCGGATGAGCCGGCCCGCGAAGCGCGCCACCGTCGCCCTGCGGGTCCAGAAGGGCTCGGCTGCCGGCTACCCGACGATCGTCATTTTTCCGTTCGACAGCGTGGAGGCAGTCCTGTTCGAGGGCGAGCTCCTGGTGAAGCCCTGCCGCACGCCGGAGGCGACCGGGCGGCGCATCGCCGCCGCGCTCCGCGCCGTCGGGCCCGGCTTCATCGAGCCCGCTCTCCACCCGCCGATGACGGCCGCTGGCGTGCAGCGGCCGAGGAGGAAGCACTCGTGAGCGCCCTCATCTTCTGCATCTCCTGCGGGAGCCACCTGGTCGACGTCAACTCGTGGACCGAGGATGGCGCGGCCCGGTTCCGCTGCTGCGTCTGTGGGCAGGAGGCGCCCGTCAAGGGCTTCGCCCTCGGCCGCGCGCGGCTCGAGCACGGGACCGTGGCCGAGAGGCGGGCGTTCGTCGAGGCCCGCTTCGACGTGGCGACGCCGGAGTGGATGCCGCGGACGCCGCTCGTCAGCTACCGCGACCAGGTCGAGGTCAACGGGCAGACGCGGACGGTCGTGTTCATCGGCGGGATCGAGCACGTCGCGAAGATCCGCGACGGCCGTCTGCCGCGCTTCCACAGCTTCCGCGCCGTGGACTTCGAGACCGGCGAGCCGGTGACCGCCGAGCTCACGCCCGCCCAGCGCGAGGCGTGGGTCGAGCGGCTCAACGACTACTTCCGGCTGGTCTACGCGGGTGAGACCCCGACCGCGAGGCTCGGCCTCGCTCGCAGGTGACGATGGAAACGAACCCGAAGCTGCCAGGTCACATCCCCGTCGACGCCGCTGCGCTCGGCCGCGAGGTCGACGCGCAGATCGAGCGCCTCTCGAGGGCGCTGGCCGAGTCGATCGACGAGTCCGCGACCGAGGAGGAGCTCGCCATGCGCATGAGCGCGCAGTTCGTGGCGTTGATGGCGATGGCGCGGCTCTCCGTTGGCGGTTTCACCACCGCCGCGGTCGAGAACATCGTCGAGATCGCCGACGAAGAGGTGCGCAGGCTCGAGCGCTCGAAACCGCTGCCGCAGTTCAAGGGGTGGATGGACTCGCCGAAGCGCTTCACGGCGGGCGGGAGGGCCTGATGGCGACGCCCTCCAAGACGATGACCCGCTTCCTCATCGAAGCGTACGACGAGATCTCGGACTCCGCCCGCCGGCTCCTCCGGGAGCAGGACGGCAACGGCGTGATCTTCGTGTTCGACCTCGACCAGAAGGTGAGCCGGAAGCAGGCGAAGCGCGCCGGGTGGCCGGGCGGCGGCGACCTGTTCGTCTTCGCCGTCCCCTTCGACCACCCGTCGCTGCGGCACCCCAACATCCAGGAGGCTCTTCGGGTCGAGCCGCCGGCCGGGCTCGTCCGCGCGTGGATCTACTCCGGCGACCAGGTCGGCCTCTTCCACGTGACGACCGACGACAGCCGCGTGATCGCGCTCATCGGCGAGGTCCGCAGGGTCGGCGCCGCCGAGACGGAGGCGGTGCATTGAACGCGCGACGCAACCCGCGGCCCTCGTGGTCCGAAGGAGAAGGCACGTGATCGAGTTCGAGAACCTCGGTGAGCGCGACGCCTGGGACCGGTACTTCGCGGCGGCGCTGGCGATCGTCGCCGCCGGCTCGGAGGATGCCGTGGAGCCGATGAACGAGTTCCACGCGGTCGGTGCCGCTGAGCTCGCCGACGACATGCTCCTCGAGCGCCGGAAGCGGAAGGTCGCTGTCCCGTGAGCACCGCCCCCGCCGTCGTCGTCCTCACTCCCGAGCAGCTCCGCGAGCTCGTCGCGGAAGCCGCCCGGGAGGTCGTCGCCGCGCTGCCCGCGGTGAAGGCCGAGGAGTCGGCGCCGGCGGGGTACATGAAGGTGTCGAAGGCGGCCGCCTACGCCGACCTCGACGAGAGCACCATCCGCGGCTTCATCCGCGAGGGGAAGCTGCGCCGCTACAAGGGCGGCACGCGGCACCACCTGGTCAAGATCGCCGAGCTCGACGCCCTCCTCGAGCAGCTCGGCGCCGCCGGCGGGGACGACGTGGATGTGGGCGAGGCCGCGCGGGCGATCTTCGCGCGCGGCGGGAAGCGGTAGGCTCGGTCCCAGGGGTGCCCGATGAGCTCGGTCTACGAGAAGCGCGGCTGGCTGTACGTCTCGTACAAGGACGCGAGCGGCCGCTGGCGGAACGCCGCGACGAAGCTGCCCAAGGGCCAGGAGAAGAAGGCCCAGAAGATCGCCGACCAGCTCGACGCCATGGTCGCGACGGGGCTCGCCGCGGGGGCCGCCGCCGGCGCGCCGGTGACGTTCCGGATGTGGGCCGAGAAGTGGACGAAGGAGCAGCGCGAGGCCGGGGTCGCGACCGCGGACGAGAGCCTGCGCCGCCTCGAGCAGCACATCTACCCGGCGCTCGGCTCGCTCACCTTCCCCGAACTCCGTCCGCGCGTCGTTCGCGCCGCCGTCCGCGCCCTGCGCAACCGGAAGAGCCGGCGCGGCGGGCCGCTGGCGGCGCGGTCGATCTGGAACGTCTACGCCGCCCTGCACTCCTGCCTGGAGGCCGCGGTCGCCGAGGAGCTGCTCGAGGCGAACCCCTGCGTCCTCCGGCCCGGGGACCTGCCGGCGCGCGTCGACGCGGACCCCGAGTGGAGGGACACGGCGGTGTTCACGCACGCGGAGATCGAGGCCCTGATCTCCGACGAGCGGATCCCCGAGGACCGGCGCGTCGTCTACGCCCTGCTCTTCTTCACGGGGCCGCGGTTCGGCGAGGCCGCGGCGCTCCGCTGGCGCTCCTACCAGGCCGACGTCGAGCCGCTCGGGAAGCTGACCTACTCGCGCTCGTACTCGACGCGGCGCAAGGAGATCGGCGGGCTCAAGACCGCGCGCAAGGGCGTCGCCGTCCGGGTCGCTCCGGTCCACCCCACCCTGGCGAAGATCCTCGCGGAGTGGAAGGTCGGCGGCTGGGCGCGGCTGATGAAGCGGAACCCGACCGACGAGGACCTCGTCGTCCCCTCCCGCAAGGGCGAGTGCCGGTCGGTCAACCACGGCCTCAAGAAGCTGCACCAGGACCTCGAGCGAATCGGCCTCCGCGGCCGCCGGCAGCACGACTTCCGGCGGACCTTCCTCTCGCTCGCCCAGGACGACGGGGCCGACGAGTCGAAGCTCCGGCGGATCACCCACCCGAGCAAGAAGGCGGGCGACCAGGTGGCCCTCTACACGACCCTCGCCTGGCGGACCCTCTGCGCCGAGGTGGCGAAGCTCCGGGTCGAGGTGCGCGAGGGCCGCGTCCTGGAGCTCCCGCGGGCCGCCGTGGGCGCTGCCCCGGGGGATGGCCTGCCGCCGCCCGGCAGGGCCGCCGCGGGGCCTATCGCGGCCGTGGAGGCCGTAGGGGGGGAAGCCGACGCCAGGGCGCTTCCTACCCGCCTTCCTACCCGGGCCGTCGGTGGGGGCCCGGAAAGAGAAAACCCCCGCAAGTCCGAGGACCTGCGGGGGCTTCTTTTGGCGGGGTGTACGGGACTCGAACCCGTGGCCTCCGGCGTGACAGGCCGGCGTTATAACCGACTTAACTAACACCCCACATCGTGCTGCTCGGGCCCCGCCTCACCTTGGTAGGTGGAGCAGGTCTCGAACCTGCGACCCCCGCCGTGTAAAGGCGGTGCTCTACCGGCTGAGCTATCCACCCGAAAAGCGAGCGCGTTCTACATTCGACTTCGGTGGCCGTCAAGAGGATCCGTCGCGGCCTCTCGTGCCGCGACGGATCCCGCGCCGATCAGTACGCGGGCGCCTCGGTCTGCTCCTTCTTCGGCGCCTCGGCCGCCGCCTCCGCCTTCACCGGGCTGTCCTCGGGGAGCGCGCGGAAGAACTTCTCCGGCTCCTCGAGCGCGAGCGCGTGGCGCAGCACCTCGTCCATGTGCTCGATCGGGATGATCTTCACCGCCTGGCGCACGGCCTTCGGGAGGTCCTTCACGTCCTTCTTGTTCTCGCTGGGGATCAGGATGGTCTTGATCCCGTGGCGGTAGGCCGCGAGCGACTTCTCCTTCAGGCCGCCGATCGGGAGCACGCGGCCGCGCAGGGTGATCTCGCCGGTCATCGCCACGTCGCGCCGCACCGGCACCTTGGTGCAGGCCGAGATCAGCGCCGTCGCCATGGTGATGCCGGCGGACGGGCCGTCCTTCGGCATCGCGCCCTCGGGCACGTGGATGTGGATGTCGAACGACTCGAAGAACTTCTTGTCGATCCCGAAGATCGGGGCGCGGGTGCGGACGTAGCTCATCGCCGCCTGCGCCGACTCCTGCATCACGTCGCCGAGCTTGCCGGTGATGATCAGCTTGCCCTTCCCGGGCATGGTGCTGACCTCGGTGAAGAGCAGCTCGCCGCCGTACTCGGTGTACGCGAGGCCGGCGACGAGGCCGACCTGGTCGTGCGCCTCCTGCGGGCCGTCCTTGAACCGGGCGACGCCGAGGTACTTCGCCACCGACCTGGAGGTGACCGCGAACTTGGTCTGCTTGCCCTTCTTCAGGACCTCCTTGGCGATCTTGCGGGTGACGGTGTTGATCTCCTGCTCGAGGCGGCGAACGCCGGCCTCCCGCGTGTACATGTGGATCACCGTCTTCAGCGCCTTGTCGGTGACCTTGATCTCGACGTCGGAGAGGCCGTTCTGCTCCTTCGCCTTCGGCACCAGGTAGCGCCGGGCGATCGAGAGCTTCTCCATGTCGGTGTAGCCGGCGAGCCGGATCACCTCCATGCGGTCGAGCAGCGGCGCCGGGATGCCGTGCATCGTGTTCGCGGTGCAGATGAACATGATCTTCGACAGGTCGTAGTCGAGATCGAGGTAGTGGTCGTTGAAGGTCGAGTTCTGCTCCGGGTCGAGGACCTCGAGCAGCGCCGCCGACGGATCGCCGCGGAAGTCGGTCGACATCTTGTCGATCTCGTCGAGGAGGAAGACCGGGTTGTTCGATCCCGCCTTCTTCAGCGACTGGATCAGCTTGCCGGGCAGCGCGCCGATGTACGTCCGCCGGTGGCCGCGGATCTCGGCCTCGTCGCGGACGCCGCCGAGCGAGAGCCGCACGAACTTGCGGCCGGTGGCCCGGGCGATCGACTTGCCGAGCGAGGTCTTGCCGACGCCGGGCGGCCCGACGAGGCAGAGGATCGGGCCCTTCACCCGCTCCACCAGCGCCTGCACCGCGAGGTACTCGAGGATGCGCTCCTTCGGCTTCCTCAGGCCGTAGTGATCCTCGTCGAGGACCTTCTCGGCCTCCTCGATGTCGATCTTGTCCTTGGTGACGTCGTACCAGGG
Source organism: uncultured Myxococcales bacterium (assembly GCA_964504805.1). Taxonomy (GTDB): domain Bacteria; phylum Myxococcota; class Myxococcia; order Myxococcales; family Vulgatibacteraceae; genus CAZDGH01. The sequence continues at coordinate 19,551 of CAZDGH010000006.1, forward strand.
GAGGGAGAGGATCCAGTCGATGTAGTTGCGGACGACCGTGGCCTCGGCGCTCATCGGGCTCATCATCTTGAGCTTCTTGAGCTCCTTCTTGACCTTGATCGTCGCCTCCTTCGACATCTTCTTGGTCTTGATCTTCTCTTCGATCTCCTGGATCTCGTTCTTGAACTCGTCCCGCTCGCCGAGCTCCTTCTGAATGGCCTGCATCTGCTCATTCAGGTAGTACTCCTTCTGCGTCTTCTCCATCTGCTTCTTGACGCGGGTGCGGATCTTCTTCTCGACCTGCAGGATCTCGATCTCGCCCTGCATCAGCTCGTAGAGCCGCTCGAGCCGCTTGGCGGGTGACTCGGTCTCGAGGATCGACTGCTTGTCGTTCAGCTTGAGCGACAGGTGCGCGACGATGGTGTCGGAGAGCCGGCCCGGATCGTCGATGGTCGCCACCGACATCAGCATCTCGGGCGGGATGCGCTTGTTGAGCTTGACGTAGGCCTCGAAGGTCGCGTGCACGCTGCGCACCAGCGCCTCGAGCTCGACGCTCTTCTCGAGCTGCTCCTCCAGCTCCTCGGCCTCGACGAGGAAGAAGTTCTCGTTCGGAGCGAAGCGCTTGATCTTCGCCCGGCGCTTGCCCTCGACCAGCACCTTCACCGTGCCGTCGGGCAGCCGGAGCAGCTGGATGATGGTGCCGAGCGTGCCCACCGCGAAGATGTCGTCGGGGAGCGGCTCGTTCGTCTTCGCCTTCTTCTGCGCCGCGAGGAGGATCTCCTTGTCGTGGCTCATCGCCTCCTCGAGCGCGTTGATGGACTTCTCGCGCCCGACGAACAGCGGCACCACCATGTGCGGGAAGACGATGATGTCCCGGAGCGGCAGCAGCGGCAGCAGCCGCGCCTTCCCGCCGCCGCCCTGGGGGCCCCCGCCCTTCTTGTCGTCCTTGCCGAAGAACATGCGCTCGTCCCCGTCCTGGCCGCCGGAGGTCGTGTGCTCGGCCGCCGTTCACCCACAACGCCATGTACGCCGTCCGTGTTCCCCTGGAAGGGTGCTCACGGGGCGTGTCGGGGAGTTATAGCAGGGGGCAGGACGCGCGGCTGCGCTCCGAGCGAGGGCGCGGGCACGGCTCCGGGCTCCGGGCTCCAGGCTCCGGGCTCCGGCAGGCCGGCGGCCCGAGGAGCGCCAGGAACGCGAACGGCCCCGCTACGGGGCCGTCCTGGAGGTGGCTGGAGCCTGAAGCCTGGCAGCTGGAGCCTGTCTCTTCGAGCCTGCCTCTACGCGCTCTCCGCCTTCGCCTGCTCGAACACCACCACCGGCTTCTCCTTCTTCAGGATCACGTCCTCCGAGATGATCACCTCCCGGGCGTTCTTCTTGGACGGGATCTCGTACATCACGTCGAGCATGGCGGACTCGACGACGGCGCGGAGGCCGCGGGCGCCGGAGCGGTTGCGGATCGCCTCCTGGGCGATCGCCTTCAGGGCGCCCTCGGTGAACTTCACCGAGACGCCGTCGATCTCGAGCAGCTTCTTGTACTGCTTGGTGAGGGCGTTCTTCGGCTCGGTGAGGATGGAGACGAGCGCCTTCTCGTCGAGCTCCTCGAGCGTCGCCACCACCGGCAGGCGGCCGATGAACTCGGGGATCATCCCGAACTTGAGCAGGTCCTCGGGCTGCACCTCGCGGAGGAGCTCGGAGGCGTTCTTGTCCTCCTTGCTCTTCACGTCGGAGCCGAAGCCGAGGGAGCGGCCGCCCTGCCGCCGCTCGATGATGCCCTCGAGCCCGTGGAAGGCGCCGCCGCAGATGAAGAGGATGTTGGTGGTGTCGACCTGCAGGAACTCCTGCTGGGGGTGCTTCCGCCCGCCCTTCGGCGGCACGTTCGCCACCGTGCCCTCGATCAGCTTGAGCAGCGCCTGCTGCACGCCCTCGCCGGAGACGTCGCGGGTGATCGAGGGGTTCTCGGACTTGCGCGCGATCTTGTCGATCTCGTCGATGTAGACGATGCCGCGCTGCGCCCGCTCGATGTCGTGGTCGGCGACCTGGAGCAGGTTGACGATGATGTTCTCGACGTCCTCGCCGACGTAGCCGGCCTCGGTGAGGCAGGTCGCGTCGGAGATCGTGAACGGGACGTTGAGGATCCGCGCCAGCGTCTGGGCGAGGAGCGTCTTGCCGGAGCCGGTCGGGCCGAGGAGCAGGATGTTCGACTTCTGCAGCTCGACGCCGTCCTCGCTCTGCCCCTTCTGCTCGATCCGCTTGTAGTGGTTGTGGACCGCGACCGAGAGGATCTTCTTGGCGCGGTCCTGGCCGATCACGTACTCGTCGAGGACGTTCTTGATCTCGGACGGGCGCGGGATGCGGAGCTTCTGGTCCTTCCGCTCCTCGTGCTCGATCTCCTCGGCGATGATGTCGTTGCAGAGGCCGATGCACTCGTCGCAGATGTAGACGGTGGGCCCGGCGATGAGCTTCTTCACCTCCTTCTGGGACTTGCCGCAGAAGGAGCAGCAGAGCGTGTGGGAGTCGCGCCTGTCCAAAGCCCTGCACCTCACCCGGGGGTCCCACGGCGGTACGCCGCGAGCCGTCGCCAGAGGTTAACAACCGGGTCCCGGGCCGTCCATCCGGCGCGCGCCGCACCGGCGCGCCGCACGGCGTCCGGCCTGCCGCGACGCCTACTTGCCCGGCGGCTGGAGCGGCTTCCGGTTGTGCGCCACCACCTCGTCGATGAGCCCGTACTCCTTCGCCTCGACGGGACCCATGAAGTAGTCGCGGTCGGTGTCCTTCTCGATCCGCTCGATCGGCTGGCCGGTGTGCTTCACCAGGATCTCGTTCAGCTTGTGCTTCAGCCGGAGGATCTCCTTCGCTTGGATGTCGATGTCGGTGGCCTGCCCGGAGAAGCCGCCCATCGGCTGGTGGATCATGATCCGCGCGTGGGGCAGCGCGAAGCGGCGGCCCTTGGCGCCGGCGGTGAGGAGCAGCGCGCCCATCGACGCCGCCTGGCCCATGCAGATGGTCGAGACCGGCGGCTTCACGTACTGCATGGTGTCGTAGATCGCGAGGCCCGCGGTCACCGAGCCGCCCGGCGAGTTGATGTAGAGGTTGATCTCCTTGTCCGGGTCCTCGGACTCGAGGAAGAGCATCTGGGCGATGATGACGTTGGCGACGTCGTCGTCGACCGGCGTGCCGAGGAAGACGATCCGGTCCTTCAAGAGCCGCGAGTAGATGTCGTACGACCGCTCGCCGCGGTGCGTCTGCTCGACGACGAAGGGCATCGGGATGTAGGTCATCGCTTCCTCCGGGGGACGTGGCGTCCCCATGGGATAAGTCGCCCGGCGCCGGAGCGCAAAGCCTACGCCTTCGGCTTCGCCTCGCGCTTCACCAGCTCGACCGCCTTGTCCTCGCGGAGCCGGCTCTCGAGGCCGCGGCGCTCGTCCGGGTCCTTGAAGTGCGCCCGGACCTTCGCCTCGGGCACGCCGGCGTCGGCGGCGATCTTCGCGTAGTGGGCGTCGAGATCCTTCTCCTCGATCTCGAGCTTCTCCTGCCGGGAGATCGCCTCGAGCAGGAGCGCCGCCTTCACCTCGTCCGTGGCCTTCGAGCGGAGGTCCTCGCGCAGCCGCTTGAAGTCGAGGCCGAGCTGCCGGATGTCGAGGCCCTGCCGCGCGAAGCGCTCGGCGGCGCCGCTCATCATCAGGTCGATGCTGCGCTCGACCAGCGCCTTCGGGACCTCGAGCGGGTGCCGCGCGACGAGGGCGGCGAGGAGCCGCTCGCGGGTCTCGCGCTCCGCGCGATCCTGCTCGCCCTTCTCGAGGTTCCCGCGGATCTGCGCCTTCAGCTCTTCGAGGGTCTTGGCCTCGCCGCCGAGGTCCTTGGCGAGCTCGTCGTCGAGCGCCGGCACCTCGCGCTTCTTCAGCGCCTTGAGGGTGACCTGGAAGACGGCCTTCTTGCCCCGGAGGTCCTGCGCCCGGTGGTCCGGCGGGAACTCGACGTCGGCGGAGACGGTGTCGCCGACGGCGACGCCCTTCAGGAACGGCGCGTTGCCCTCGAGCAGCGAGCCCTGGGCGGTGACCTCGACGGTGACGCCCTCGCCCTTCCCGCCCCCGAACTCCTTGCCGTCGACGGTGCCGACGAAGTCGATGCTGGCGTAGTCGCCCTCGAGCGCCGCCTTGCGGTCCTCGATCGGCACCAGCTGCGCGAGCTGGTCGCGGAGCCGCTCGAGCTCGTCGTCGACCATCTTGTCGGTGACCTCGGCCTTCGCCGGCTCGTACTCGAGGCCCTTCCAGTCCTTGGCCTCGACCTCCGGCTTCACCTCGACCCGCGCCTCGAACTTGAACGGCTTCCCCTGCTCGAGCTTCTCCGGCGAGACGACCGGGTTACCGACGGGGAAGAGGTCGTGGCTGTCGACGGCCTCGCGGTAGCCGAGCGAGACGAGCGACTGCAGCACCTCCTGCTCGACCTGGTCCTTGTAGCGGGCCTCGAGGATCCGGCGCGGCACCTTGCCCTGGCGGAAGCCGGGGACGCGCACCTGGCGGGCCAGCCCCTTGTAGGCGCGGTCGATCTCCTTCGCCACGCGCTCGGCGTCGAGCTCGATCGAGAGCTTCTTCTCGATGGACGAAAGGGTCTCGACGTTCACCTTCATGACGGCCTGCCTCGGGGCGAAAGGGACGGGCCGAATATGCCCCGGGGCAGGTGAAGTCAAGCGCGTGGGGCCGCCTCTTGCACGCTCGCGGACGCCTTCGCCTTCGCCCCGACGGGGCCCACCGGCGGGGCCTTGCGGAGCAGCAGGAACAGGCCGGCGCCGAGGAGCGCGAAGCAGAGCCACTGCGCGAAGGTGAGGCCGGCCCAGCGGCGATCGGTGAGCTCGTGGGCGACGTCCTCGGCCCGGAGGAAGTCGAGGAGGAACCGCGGCACGGCGTAGCCGGCGGCGAGCATCCCCATCAGGAAGCCCTCCTTCCGCGGCTTCCGCGCGACCAGGTAGATCGCCGCGGCGATCGCGCCGAGCACCAGGGTCTCGTAGAGGCCGAGGTCGTGCCGCGCGCCGCCCGGGTACGCCACCGCCAGCGGGAAGTCGGTGAGGCGTCCCGGGTGGTCGTGGGCGAAGAAGCAGCCGATCCGCGCCACCGCCCAGCCCGGCGCCATGCCCAGGGCGAGCGCGTCGAGGTACGAGGCGAGGCGGATCTTCCGGAGCCGGAAGTAGAGCGCCGCGGTGGCGGTGGAGCCGAGGATCCCGCCCGACGAGGTGAGGCCGTCCCAGAAGGTGAGCAGCACGATCGGCCCGCGCTGCTCGAGGAGCTCCGGGAAGTAGAAGAGGACGTGGACGAGGTGGCCGACGAGGACGCCGCCGCCGATGCCCCACGGGATCATGTCGGTGAGCGGCTCGGGGTCGCCGGGGTGGTAGCGCTGCGCGCCGCGCATCCCGAGCCACGAGCCCACCAGGATCGAGATGCCGACCATGGCGCCGAACACGTGGATCGGCAGGCCGAAGACGAACCACGGACCGACCTGGACGAAGGGGATCATGGGGGAGCGCGGCCTTCGCGCGAGGTGGTGGGCGGGGAGGGACTCGAACCCTCACGCCTCGCGGCACCGGATCCTAAGTCCGGCGCGTCTACCAGTTCCGCCACCCGCCCGAGGCCGCCCGCGAACGTACCGCTCCAGGAACGCGAAAGCCACCCGTCGGGTGGCTCTCGGTGCTTCGTGGTGAGCGCGGAAGGAATCGAACCTTCAACCTATGGATTAAGAGTCCATTGCTCTGCCAATTGAGCTACGCGCCCGCAAACCTGCTTCGCTGCCGCCCGGCCTTGGCGTGCCGAACGGCGCGCGGATGTAGACGAAGCAGGCTCCTCTGTCAAACACTTCGTGCTGCCGTGCTGCGTTGCTTCGGTGCTGCATGGGGTGAGCGAAGGGGCTCGAACCCTCAACCCCCGGATCCACAGTCCAGTGCTCTACCGATTGAGCTACGCTCACCACAATCCTGCTGCCGCTCGAGCTCGTGACGACTGGCGCGCCAGGAAGGAATCGAACCCTCGACCTACGGCTTAGAAGGCCGCCGCTCTATCCAACTGAGCTACTGGCGCTCGAACCTCCGAAACGTTCCCTGCCATCCTCGAAAAGTCGGGGCGAGAGGATTCGAACCTCCGACTCCCTGCGCCCAAGGCAGGTGCGCTACCAGGCTGCGCTACGCCCCGCGAAAGGCCGCCTGATCTAGCGCAGCGCGGCGATCCGTGCAAGCACGAGCACGAGAGCGGAGGGAGCGCATGCCGGACGGCGAGGTGGTGCAGGGGGACAACCTCGAGGTGGCGGCCGATCTGCCCGACGGCTGCGCGACCCTCGTCTACCTCGACCCTCCCTTCAACACGGGCAGGCGGCAGATCCGCCGCACGCTCCGCACCGTGGCCGACGAGGCGGGCGACCGCACCGGCTTCGGCGGCCGCCGCTACCGCACCGAGGCGGTCGGCGAGGCCTCCTACGAGGACGCCTTCGACGACTACCTGGGCTTCCTCCGGCCCCGGCTCGAGGCGGCGCGGCGGCTCCTCGCCGAGGACGGCTCGCTCTACGTGCACCTCGACTTCCGCGAGGTGCACTACGTGAAGGTGCTGCTCGACGGCCTCTTCGGCCGCGACGCGTTCCTGAACGAGATCGTCTGGGCGTACGACTACGGCGCGCGCACCAAGCGGCGCTGGCCGGCGAAGCACGACACCATCCTCTTCTACGCCCGGGATCCCGACCGCTACTTCTTCGACCTCGAGGCGGTGGACCGGATCCCGTACATGGCGCCCGGGCTGGTCGGGCCGGAGAAGGCCGCCCGCGGCAAGCTCCCCACCGACACCTGGTGGCACACCATCGTCAGCCCCACCGGCAAGGAGAAGACCGGCTACCCGACGCAGAAGCCGGTCGGGATCCTGGAGCGGATCGTCCGCGCCTCGTCGCGGCCCGGCGATCTGGTGGTCGATCTCTTCGCCGGCAGCGGCACCACCGGAGAGGCGGCGCTCCGCCACGGGCGCCGCTTCCTGCTCGTCGATCGGAGCGCCGAAGCGATCGCGGTGATGCGGAAGCGCTTCGCCGGCCGCGACGTGACGTTCCGGTAGCGGCTACGGCGCGAGCTCCACGCAGCGCGCGACCCGCACCTCGCCGTCGAGCTGGTACGGCACCACGTCGTCGTAGCGGAAGCCGAGGTAGACGTCGTAGACGCCCGGGTACATCCGGGTCTGGTACGAGGAGACGTTGCCCTCGAACCGGCTGACGAAGCGCAGGCCGGAGCCGGCCTCGACCCAGGCGAGGTACCAGTCGGTCTCGCCGCGGCCGCTCGGATCGCGCGGCGTCTCGCCGCCCCAGGCGACGTCGCCGGTGACGCCGACGAGCGTCGGCTCCACGTGGAGGATCGCCGCCGTGTTCAGCCGCAGGCCGTCGGCGACGCGGACCTCGCCGTCGAGCTGCCCCGTGACGACGCCGTCGTAGCGGAAGCCGAGGAAGACGTCGTAGGTGCCCGGGTAGATCCGGGTGGCGTACCGCGCGATCCCGCCCTCGAACCGCGACACGTAGCGGATGCCCGTGCCCTGCTCGACGAAGGCGAGGTACCAGTCGGTCTCGCCGCGCCCCGAGGGATCGCGGAGCGTCTGCCCGTCCCAGGAGATGCGCCCGGAGACGTCGACGAGGGTCGGCTCCACGTCGAGGCGCGCCGGGAGGGTGAGCCGGAAGCCCTCGGCGACGCGGTGCTCACCCTCGAGCTGGCCCTGGACGACGCCGTCGTAGCGGAAGCCGAAGAAGACGTCGTACGTGCCGGCGACCATCTTGGTCGCGTAGCGATCGACGTTGCCCTCGAAGCGCACCGTGCGGCGGATCCCGGTGCCGTGCTCCACGAAGGCCAGGTACCAGTCGGTCTCGCCGCGGCCGCTCGGGTCGCCGAGCCGCTGCCCGTCCCACGAGACCACGCCCTGCACGTCGACGAGGACCGGCGCCACGTCGAGCGTGCCGTCCGAGACCACCCGGAGCGCCTCGGAGATCCGGACCTCGCCCTCGAGCTGCCGCGGGGCGACGCCGTCGTACCGGAAGCCCATGAAGACGTCGTAGGTGCCCGGGTAGATCCGCGTCGACCAGGTGGGGCCGGCGTCGAAGCTCGCGGTGTAGCGGATCCCGGTGTCGCGGTTCACGAACGCGAGGTACCAGTCCGGCTCGCCGCGCCCGCTGGGATCGGTGAGCGCCTCGCCGTCCCAGGAGACGCTCCCGGAGAGCGTCACCGTCCGCGGGTCGACGTCGAGGGTGCCGTCGGAGACGACCCGGAGGTCGTTGGCGATGCGCACCTCGCCGTCGAGCTGCCCCGACACCACGCCGTCGTAGCGGAACCCCATGTAGACGTCGTAGACGCCGGGGACGACCTTGGTCGTGTACCGCGCGCCGGCGTCGAAGTAGGCCACGCGGCGCAGGCCGGTCTCGTGCTCGACGAAGGCGAGGTACCAGTCGGGCTCGCCGCGGCCGCTCGGATCGCGGAGCGCCTGGCCGCCCCAGGCGACGTCGCCCTGGATGGTGACGAGCCGCGGGTCGATGTCGAGGGTGCCGTCGGAGACGAGCCGGAGGTCGTCGGCGACGCGGACCTCGCCGTCCTGCTGGTCGGCGACGACGCCGTCGTAGCGGAAGCCGAGGTAGAGGTCGAAGGTGCCGGGGTAGATCCGGGCGCGGTAGCTCGCGGCGGCGTCGAACTGCGCCACGTAGCGGAGCCCGGTCGCCTGGTCGACGAAGGCGAGGTACCAGTCGGGCTCGCCGCGTCCGGACGGATCGCGGAGGGCGGTGCCGTTCCAGGCGATCGACCCGGAGAGCTGCACCAGCCGCGGCGTCGCGTCGACGACGCAGCCGAAGCTGCCGCAGACCGCCGTGGCGTCGGCGCACGCCGGCACCGCCTCGCAGGCGCCCTCGTCGGAGCAGGCGGTGCCGTCGCCGCAGGTGCCGCAGCTCTCGCCGCAGCGGGGGTCGGGCCCGCAGGTGCGGCCGGTGCAGTCGGGCACGCAGGCCGAGCCGCCCGAGCCGCCGTCTCCGCCCGCGCCGCCGTCGCCGCCGGTGCCGCCGCCCTCCCCGCCTCCGCCGTCGCCGCCTCCCCCGTCGCCGGGTCCGCCGCCACCCGGGGGGCCACCGCCGCCGCCGCCGTCGGCGGGCTCGGTGCAGGCGGCGAGCGCGAGCAGCGCGGCCGCGAGGGCGAACGAGAGCGTGCGGGGCATGGGATCCTCTTCGGTCTTTCGGCGCGGCCACCGACGGAGGCGGCCGCGGGTCGATTCACTCGCCGCGGGCGAGCGCGGCGACGAGCGGCCGGAGCAGGCGCATCGCCTGGCCGCGGTGGCTCCTCGCGTTCTTCTCCTCGGCCGTGAGCTCCGCCGAGGTCCTGCCGAGCGCGTCGAGGACGAAGAGTGGATCGTAGCCGAAGCCGTTCGAGCCGCGGGACGCGAAGGCGATCCGGCCGTCCCAGCGGCCCTCGACGACCTCCACCCGGCCGTCGGGGCGCGCGAGGGCGAGGGCGCAGCGGAACGACGCCGTCCGCCTGGCCGCCGGCACGTCGCGGAGCGCGCGGAGGAGCTTGTCGTTGTTGCGCCCGTCCCGGTCGGGACGAGGCTCCTCTCCCGAGTACCTCGCGCTCCTCACCCCGGGGTCGCCCCCGAGGGCGTCGACGCACAGCCCCGAGTCGTCCGCGACGCAGGGCAGCCCCGACGCCCGCGCGAAGGCCACCGCCTTCTTGGCGGCGTTCTCGGCGAAGGTGGCGCCGTCCTCGACCACCTCGGGCAGCGTGACGCCGAGCTCCCGCGGAGAGACCACGATGACGCCCAGCGAGGCCGCCATCGCTTCGAGCTCGGCGAGCTTCTTGCGGTTGGTGGAGCCGACGAGGAGCTTCACGAGGCCTACGCTCCGACGGCCTTCCGCTGCAGGCCCACCAGCTCGGCGACGCCGGCGAGGCCCGCGTCGACGAGGGCGTCGAGCGTCTTGCGCGGGAACGGCTTGCCCTCGGCGGTGCCCTGCACCTCGATCAGCTCGCCGCCCGCGTTGGCGACGACGTTCATGTCGACCTCGGCGGTCGAGTCCTCCTCGTAGTCGAGGTCGAGGTGCACCTGCCCCTCGACGACGCCGACGGAGATCGCGGCGACCGGCTGCAGCACCGGATCCTTGCCGAGCTTGCCGCTCGAGCGGAGCTTGCGGGCCGCGAGCGCCAGCGCCACCCAGGCGCCGGTGATCGCCGCGGTCCGGGTGCCGCCGTCGGCCTGGATGACGTCGCAGTCGACGGTGATCGTCCGCGGCCCGAGCGCGGCGAGGTCCACCGAGGCGCGGAGGGCGCGGCCGATCAGCCGCTGGATCTCCATGGTGCGGCCGCCCTGCTTGCCCCGGGCGGCCTCCCGGCCGGACCGGGTGTGCGTCGACCGCGGCAGCATCCCGTACTCGGCGGTGACCCAGCCCTTGCCGGTGCCGAGGACGTGCGGCGGCACCTTCTCCTCGACCGAGGCGGTGACGATCACCCGGGTGTCGCCGAAGGCGACGAGGCACGAGCCCTCGGGGTGGCGGAGGTAGCCGGGGAGGATCTCGACGGGGCGGAGCGCGGACGTGCTCCTGCCGTTCTTGCGCATGGCGGGCTCCTTCGGGGAGCCGCGGAACCTAGCAGAGCGCCGCGCGCCGCGGCTACGGCGCCGGCGGCCCGGCCTCGGACGAGAGCGCCTCGGCCGGCGCGGGCGACGGCGCGGACGGGGACCGCGACGCCGCCACCGGCAGGCCCGGGCGCTCCCGCTTGCCGAGCACCTCGCGGCGGAAGTCCTCCACCGCGGTGACGATCGCCTTGGCGATCTTCTCCTGCTCCTCCGGGCTCGAGAGCCGCTTCGACTCCTCGGGGTGCGAGATGTAGCCGGTCTCGATCAGCACCGCCGGCATCGCCGCGCCCTCGAGGACGAAGAACGGCGCCTGTCGCACGCCGCGGTCCTTGGCGCCGGTGCCCTCGAGGATCCGCGCGTGGAGCATGTACGCGAGCCGCGAGGAGTCGGCGTGGGTCTCGGTGCGGGCGAGGTCGGCCAGGATGCCGGCCACCGCGCCCACCGGCCGCTCGGCGCCGGCGTCCTCGTCGTCCTTGTTCTCGTGGGCGGCGAGGAGCGCGGCCTGCTCGTCGGTGGCGTCGGCGGAGAGGAAGTAGGTCTCGAGCCCGTGGACCCGCGCCCGCTTCCTCGAGGTCGGCATCGAGTTCAGGTGGATCGAGAGGAAGAGGTCGGCGCCGCGCTCGTTGGCGAGCTTCACCCGGGGGCCGAGCTTGAGCGAGGCGTCGCTCGCGCGGGTGAGCAGCGCCTCGTGCCCCGCGGCCGCGAGCGCCGCCTGGACCTTCCGGGCGATCTGCAGCGCCACGTCCTTCTCGCGGATCTTCCCCGGCCCGATGGCGCCGTCCTTCTCGCCGCCGTGGCCCGGATCGAGCACGACCAGGAGGCTGCCGTCCGGCCGCACCGCGGCGGCGGCCGAGGGCGCGAGCGCGAGGGCGAGCGCGGCGGGGGCGAGCAGGCGGCGGAGCATCGCCGCCGAGGATAGCAGAGGGTCCCCCGCGGCCCCGAAGGCGCCGCTGTGGGAATCAGGGCGCCGCGCCGGCCTCGGCGGTGCGGAGCAGCACCTCCGGGTACCCGCCGTTGCGGGTGGTGCAGTCCGCGTCGCGGCACCGGCCGCGGACGGCGAGGCTCGCCCGCAGGAGCTCCCCGGCGGTGCTCCCCGGCGCCGTCACCACCGCCGGCCAGCGGCCGTCCGGGCGGACGTCCGCCAGGATCCGCAGCACCTCCGCGAGGTCCTCGAACGCGGCGTCGTCGACGTCGCGGCGGATCTCGAGCGGCACGTCGGTGTCGCGGCGGTCGGTGGCCCGGAGCGGGCGGCCGTGCCGGAGCGCGACGCGGGGCAGCGGGAACGGCGCCGCGACCACGAGCCGCTCGCGCTCGACCAGCACCGTCGGCGCCATCAGGAACGGCGCCCGCTTCTCGCGCTCGGCGACGTAGCGCGCCGCCGCCTCGTCGTCGGCGCGCGGCGTGAGCTCCAGCGCCAGCTTCACCTCGTCGGCCGCCTCGCCGGCGAGCGGCAGCGACAGCTCGCCGAGCGCGTGGTTGAGGCAGCGCAGGGTCTCCACCGGGTACCGCGCCTGCTCGACGGCGACGCGCACGATCCGCCTCGACGAGAGCCCGACCTCCGGCTCGTCGAGGCCGAGGCGGAGCCGCAGCTCCGACGCGTCCGGAGCGAACGCCACGCAGCGCTTGAAGCGCAGGTCGGCGCGGAGCATGGCCAGGAGCCGCTCGCCGTCGACGCCCGGCGGCGCGCCCTCCGGCAGCTCCACCGCCACCCCGATGACGTGCGCCGCGGCGCCGACGTCGAGATCGGAGAGAGGATCGGCGGCGTCGTCGGCCGGCAGGCAGGTGCCGTCCGGCGCGCCCTCGCACGGCCGCGGGGGCTCGAGCGGCAGCGCCCCGGGGCCGAGCGCGCCCTGCACCACCAGCAGCCACCGCGTGGCGCCCGCCGCCGTGGCCGAGGCCAGCGCCGCGCCGAGCGTCGTCGCCGGCACCGCCTCGTCGGCCGCGACGTAGATCCGCCCCTCGGTCGCCGGTCCGCGCCGCGCCGCGAGGTGCTCGCGCAGCGCCTCCTCCAGCGCCGGGAGCCGCCCGCCCGCGCCGGCGGGGAGCCGGCCGCCCTCGAGCGCGGCCACCGGCCGGCCCTCGAGCTCGACGCCCCCGGCGTGCACGGCGACGACCGGCGCCTCGTGGGCGAGCCGGCCCTGCTCGGCCCGGACGAGGCGGAGGTGCCGGGTGAGGTGCGCGACGCGGTCGCCGACGAGCGGCGCGGGCATCGCGGCGCCGAGCCAGGCCGGCGTGAAGCGCGCCTCGGTCAGCACGCCGCCGCGCACGACGCCGGCGGCGACGCCGTACGCCCCCGAGCGTGGCCGCTCGCCGTCGCGCCAGTCGACGGGGAGGTAGCCCTTCCCGTCGTCGATCCCGAGGCCGGGCTGGATCCAGCCGGCGACGCGGAGCGCGCCGTCGGACGGCGTCGCCGAGAGGACCGCCGGCGCGAGCCGCCCGTCGTGGAAGAGCGCGAAGCCGATCCCGAAGGCGACGAGCGCGGCGCCGGTCGCGGCGGCGAGCACGAGGAGCCGCGAGGGCCCGCGCCGGACGGGCTCGCTCACGCGACCTCGATCCGGCCGGGGCCGCGGACGAGCTCGCCGACGACGGCGACCGCGAGCTTCCGCCGCCGCAGCTTCGCCACCACGCCCGCGACCTTCCGGGGCGGGATCGCCGCGAGCAGGCCGCCGTTGGTCTGGGCGTCGGCGAGGAGGAGCCGCGTCGCCTCGGGGACGCCGGCGCCGAAGTCGGTCCACCGGCCGTAGTGGGCGAGGTTGGCGCGGGTGCCGCCGGGGAAGACGTCCAGGGCCGCGAGGCGCGCCGCCGCCGGGAGGATCGGCACCTCGTCGGCGCGGAGCCGCGCCGAGACGCGGCTGCCGGCGCAGACGTTCCGGAGGTGCCCGAGGAGCCCGAAGCCGGTGACGTCGGTGAGCGCCGTGCACGCGGGCACGAGCACCTCGGCCGCGGCGCGGTTCAGCGTGCGCATCTGCGCGGTGACCTGCCGGATCTCCGCCTCGGTGCAGAGGCCGCGCTTGATGCCGGTCGTGACCACGCCGGTGCCGAGCGCCTTGGTGAGCACGAGCACCTGCCCGGGCTTCCCCTGGGTGTTGGCGCGGAGCCGCGAGAGCGGCACGACGCCGGTCACCGCCAGGCCGAACTTCGGCTCCTTGTCGTCGATCGAGTGGCCGCCGACGATCGGCGCCTTCGCCTCGGCGGCGACCTCGGCGGCCCCCGCCAGGATCTCCCCGAGGATCTCGAGCGGCAGCACCGCCCGCGGGAAGCCGACGATCGAGAGGGCGAAGAGCGGCTTGCCGCCCATCGCCCAGACGTCGCTGAAGGCGTTCGCCGCGGCGATGCGGCCGAAGTCGCGCGGGTCGTCGACGATCGGCATGAAGAAGTCGACGGTGGCGACGAGGCCGGTCCGCCGGTCGAGCCGGTACACCGCCGCGTCGTCCCGGGTGTCGGGGCCGACGAGCACCCGCGGGTCGCGGAGCTTCGGCAGCCGCTTCAGCACCTCGGCGAGGTCCGCCGGACGCAGCTTGCAGGCGCAGCCGGCGCCGTGGGAGAGCTCGGTGAGCCGTGGCGTGGCGGCGGGTGCGGCGGGCGCGGTCATGGGCGGCGATCCTAGCGGTCGCCCCCGGCCGGCACCACCGCGACCTCGAGCGCCTGCCCGATCGCCAGCGTGGCGTCCACGCCGCCGCCCGCCTCGGCCGCGCCCGGGCCGGCGCCGGCGAGCGCGAGGCCGTGCAGCTCGACCCGGACCGGCACGTGCTTCGACGCGTCGCGATCCCGATCGGCGAGGCGGACGACGCGCACCCCCGACGGCGGCGGGAGCGGCGCGGCGAGCCGCACCACCACCAGGAGGCCCGAGCCGTCCGCGGTCCTGCCGCGGAGCCCGTGGCCGCGCACCGCCTCGCGCGCGGGCGCCACCGGCACGCCGTCCACGGCGAGCGAGAGGAACGCGGTGGCGGCGTCGGCGACCCACGCCGCGGCGCGATCGGCCTCCGACGCCGAGAGCGTCCCGTCGCGATCGCCGTCGAAGAGCCGCCGCAGCTCCGAGGCCTCGTCGCCCGGCGGGAGCTCCCAGGCGACGTCGAGGACGAGGCGCTCCGGCGCGAGCGCGAGCACCTCGCGCTTCGGGTGCTCGAGCGCGTGGGCGAGGAGGAGCGCGAGGAGGGAGGCGGGCACTACGTCTTCTTGACGTAGCCCTTCTGGATCAGCTCGTTGAGCGCGGTCGCGGTCTCGAGGTCGGTGGCGTCCGACTTGTCGAGGACGAGCGCGGTCGAGCCGTAGTTGTGCACGAGCTGGAGCACGTCGAGCTGCTCGGGCTTGAGCTCGCGCAGCGGCGCTTCGAGCGGCATCGCCACCTGGAGCGTCGCGCTTCGCGGCGGCAGCGACTTCTCGATCCGGCGCAGCTCGTCGAGCTGGCGGAGCGCCTCCATCAGGAGGGCCTCCGTCGACTCCTCGAGCTCGATCATGAACTCCTGGCCGTCGGGCGGCCCGAGCTCGAACGACCCCTTGTCCCAGGTGATGAGCCGGTAGAACGACTTCTGCGGGCCGAGCTCGTGATCGTTGTCGATCACCGCGTAGTAGACCTTGCCGCCGCGCAGGAAGATCCGGCCCTCGCTCTGGCCGTTGTTGACGATCAGGACGCCGTTCTTCTTGGAGGTCTGGAACAGCTGCAGCAGGTCGGGGAGCGGCACCTCCTCGATCCGACCGCTCATCGCGCCCGAGCTCTTCGGCTTCTGGGCCGCGACCTGCTCCATCCGGTCCTTGATCTCCTTGTCGTCGAGCTGCTTCGCGCCCGCTTCCTGGCCGACGAGCTTGAGGATCGAGGTGCCGATGAGGATGCGGTCGCCTTCCTTCAGGCGCGCCTGCTTGATCTTCTCGCCGTTGACGAAGGTGCCGTTGGTCGAGCCGAGGTCGGCGATGGTGACCTTGCCGGCCTGGATCACGATCTTCGCGTGCTTGCGGCTGACCATGTCCTCGACGAGCACCATGTCGAGCTCGGACGAGCGCCCGATCACGATCTCCTTGTCGTTCTTCAGGGGGAACTCGCCGCCCTGGTACTTGCCCGAGATGAACTTGAGGGCGAACGCCTTGGAGGTAGGGCTGCTCATGGTTGGTCCGAAGGCTAGCTCCTACATCGGCGTTGGGCAACGTTTCCGGGCGCCTACGCCGGCGCGCCGACGAGCTTCAGGTACATCTCCGCCTGCCGGTTGCCCGGGGAGCGGTGGAGCACCTCCTGCCAGGTGGCGACGGCGTCGTCCTTGCGGCCGGCGCTGTAGAGCGCCACCCCGAGCGCGACCCGGGCCGGCAGGTAGTTCGGGCTCACCTTCACCGCCTCCTCGAGCTCCCGGACCGCCGCCTCCTTCTCGCCCTTCTCGCGGAAGGTGCCGGCGAGGCGCACGCGGATGTCGACGAAGGTGGGGCAGAGGCCGAGGGCGCGCTGGAACTCCGCGACGGCCTCGTCGTAGAGGCCGCTCGCCGCGTAGACGTCGCCGATGTCGGCGTACATGTTGGCGACCTTGCCGCGGACGAACGGGTCGAGCTGGTGGGCGCCGGCGGCGCGGCCGCGGGAGAGGGCGGCCTGGTAGACCTCCTTCGCCTCCCGGTACTTCCCCATGTCGTTGTAGATGACCGCGAGGTTGAGCGACGCCTCGGTGTAGTTCGGGTTGATGCGGAGCGCGGCCTCGAACGCGCGCTGCGCCTTCGCGAACTGGCCCTGGTCGTGGAAGATGACGCCGAGCATGTTGTAGACGTCGGCGAACGACTGGTTCTCCTCGACGAACTCGGTCAGGTAGCGCTCGGCCTTCCCGTACTGCTTCTTCTCGAAGTAGCCGCGGCCGAGGGCCAGCGCCTGCTTGATCCGCTCTTCCATCGTTCCCCTCAGGGCAACCCGCTCTCGAAGCGGTACCGCTCTCCGTCCTGGACGAGGCGCAGGATCCGCGGCGTGCCGCCGTCGGGCGCCTCGCCGACCTCGGCCTTCTCCCGGTCGCCGCGGACGATCCAGGTCGCCGGCGCCGGCGCCTCCCCGGGGGCGCCGACCGGCGTCCCCGGCGCCGCGAGGCCCTCGAGCGCCG
>CAZDGH010000007.1:0-34349 GCA_964504805.1 uncultured Myxococcales bacterium
TCTCCGACCCGGAGACCGGCAACTACGCGGTCAAGAAGTACGTGGCCGACCAGCGCGACGAAGAGGGTCGCCACAAGAAGGTCTCGCTCGTCTCTCTGAACCCGAACAAGGAGCGCTACCCGAACATCGAGCTGCAGCCCGACGACGACGACATCACCGTCGTCGCCAAGGTAGTGCAGCCGCTTTCGCCGGACGACTACGAGCGCCGCCCCAAGGCGAAGCGCCGTGTGGGCCGCCGCAACTTCACGCGCGATGAGCAGGCCACGAGGCTTGGGCGGCGCCTAGCGTCGTTCTTCGACGGAACGGCTCCCGAGGACGACGACGAGGACACGACATCTATGAAGGTCGCGGGTTGGCAGACGCGGCTCGTGTGCCTCGACGTGGCTGCAGGTGGGCTGCTCCTCGAGATGGGTCCGCTCGAAGGCCTCCCGCACTTCGTGAAGAAGCTCCGCGCAGTCGGCACTGAGTGGGATGCCGTCGTGCTGGCGGCCAACGCGAAGTCGCATCCGACGCGTGCACGGGTGCGCCCTGGAACAGGCCCCTGGCGCTGGGAGGCCGTTGGATTCGAGGGGGAGCACGACCTCGGGTTCGAAAGGCTCGCCCTCGACGCGCTCGACGTAACGGCGCCGATCGTATTCCGCGTCGGCGCCGACGGCGTCGGCCAGCGCATCAAGAGCACAACCCTCGCCCTCGGCCAGGCGTACCGATTGCTGCTTCCGCCGAACGTCGGAGACGACATCGGCACCGATCTGGACGACGGCTGGCGCATCTGGTCGCTCGACCTCGCGACACAGCTCTCGCCATTGACGCGGCAGATGCTGACGGCCCTAGGGCTCGACGTCGGAGAGCCGTGGCCGCGTCTCGAGTGGGCGCTCGCTCCGGCCGCCTCGTGGCGAACGAACGCGCGCGGCGAGAGCTACCCGGTCTTCGAAGCTGGCACCGAGCTGCTCGTGAACGTGGGCGGCGTCGCGGCGGACGACGGCGACGAGGTTGTGCTGTTCCTCCACGGCCCCTCGGGGACCGAGCGCCTGCCGTTGCCGTCGAGCGGCCTCGTCTCGCTGGGCACGCCCGCAGCGGGGCGCTGGGCCTGCGCGCTGATGCACTCGCGCACCAGCGTGCAGCCCGCGTCGCTGCTCTTCGAGGTCGCCGAGGATGCGCTCGAGGACATCGCTGCATCGTCCTCTGCAGTCGCCCACAGCGGCTTGGCTTCGCTCGAAGCGGCGGCGCCGCCCGGCTGGCCCGTCACGCTGCGCTGGCGTGTCTTCGCGGCCTACGAGGAGCTGCTGGCGACCGTCTACGGCAACGAAGACGGCACGGTGCCGGTCGATGGTGTCGCGTCGATCATCGAAGCCCGCGCCGCGCGTACCCGCCTCGCCGATCTCGTCGTCGACTTCGGCGAGCTGGGACGCCGCGTGCTTCCCCACGACGGCCGCGCGTCGTTGAAGCAGGTGCGTGAGCAACTCACGGCCCTCTGGCAGCAGCGCTCCGGCCTCGTGCAGAGCCGCAAAGGCGCGTGGCTCCAGCTCAGGAAGCCGTGGTTCGAGCCCGTCACGGAGCTCTTCGGCTACGGCCTCGAAGAGGCAACGCTGCTCGCCGACGTCGAGGCTCCCCACGACCTCACCGCGTGGGGCCTCACGGTCGACGAGCGCATGATGGGCAGCATCGCGCGCTCGCCGTCGCGCGTCCTCGTGCTCACCACGGACCTCGACGCCGTGCTGCGCGACCACCGCACGTGGATCGACAGCGCATGCTCGGCAGCGAAGGTGCGTGACGCGATCATCACCGATGGCCCTCGCTGGACCACGCACCGTAAGGGCAGCCAGCAGCTCAAGCAGCAGGTGTGGAGCCTCGATCACGCCATCGGTCTCGGCAGCATCGACGAGATGCTCGGCGACCTCGCGGAGGGTCTGTGATGGCGCCCTCGAACTACGCTGCCATCGGCGACGAGAACCGAACGCGGTATGGCACCGACATCGGCCGCATCGGCCCGATGCTGCTCGCCGACCGGTACGACGACCGCACGCACTTCATCTTCGAGCTGCTCCAGAACGCCGAGGACGCCATCGGTCGACGCGGCGAAGCGACCGGGCCTCGGAGCGTCACATTCACGCTGTCGCCCGGGCGGCTGAAGCTCTCGCACTTCGGAAGGCCGTTCGACGAGGCTGATGTTCGCGGCGTATGCGGCATCGCGCAGAGCACGAAGGACCAGCACTCCATCGGACGCTTCGGCATCGGCTTCAAGTCGGTGTACACGTTCACGGATCGCCCCGAGATTCACTCGGGCGATGAAGACTTCGCCGTCGAGAACTACGTGCAGCCGAAGGCGGTGGCACCGTCGGCGCGCGCCGCCGGCGAGACCCAGATCATCCTGCCCCTCAAGTCGGGCGACAGCAGCGCGGAGCAGGAGATCGCCAGCGGCTTCCAGCGCCTCGGCCCTGGCGCGCTGCTGTTCCTTCGACACATCGACGAGATCAACTGGAGCATCGAGGGCGGCGCCTCCGGCGCTTACATGCGGAGCTCGCCGGAAGCTCTCGCTGCGAACGTCCACCGCATCACGGTCATCGGCCAGGAGACCGGCAAACCCGAGGTCGACCAGAACTGGCTGGTGTTCCATCGCGAGGTGTCCTCGACCAGGGAGAAGGTCGGTCACGTGGAGATCGCCTTCTCGCTCACGCCCACCAAGGACGAACCCGGGCGATGGGCGGTGCAGCCGCTCGCGGCGTCGCATCTCGTGGTCTTCTTCCCCACGGTCGTCGCAACGAACCTTGGCTTCCTCGTGCAGGGGCCGTATCGCACGACGCCCAGCCGCGACAACGTTCCGCGCAACGATCCGTGGAACCAACAGCTCGTGCAGGAGACGGCCGACTTGCTGGTGGAGGCCGTTCGCTGGCTTCGCGACAACGGGATGCTTGACGCCTCGGCGCTGCGCTGCCTCCCGACGGACCGAGCCAAGTTCCCCGAGGGCGCGATGTTCGCACCCCTCTTCGAGGCGGTACGCAAAGCCTTCTTGGAAGAAGCGCTGCTCCCTCGCTTCGATGGCGGCTTCGTAGTCGCCGGGCAAGCACGACTCGCGCGCACGCAGGATCTGCGAGAGCTGTTCAGCGCCGGGCAGCTCGAGGAGTTGTTCGACGCAGAAGGCTGCGCGTGGCTCACCGGCGACATCACGCAGGACCGGGCCCCGGAGCTTCGCACGTACCTGCTGCGGGAACTCCAGATTCCAGAGATCACGCCCGACAAGATCGTCGTGAAGCTGGGCAAGGCTTTCCTCGAAGCGCAGTCCGACGAGTGGCTGACGCGCCTCTATTCGTTCTTGAGCGGGCAGAAGGCGATCGCGGGCCTCTTCAGCACGCTTCCCTTGGTTCGCCTCGACGACGGGACGCACGTCATCGCGCGCGAGAACGCCAAGTCGAACGCGTTCCTGCCGAGCAAGATCGAAACCAGCTTCCCGATCGTCCGTCGCGCCGTCTGCGCGACCTCCGAAGCGCGCAGCTTCCTCATCTCGCTCGGGCTCACGGAGCCTGATCCCGTCGACGATGTCGTCTGGAACGTGCTGCCCAAGTATCGGGCGAAGGACGTCGACGTCGACGATGAGGCCTACGCGCGAGACATCGGTCGAATCCGATCAGCCTTCAACACCGACTCGAAAGCACAGCGCGAGAAGCTGTTGAAGGAACTGCGCGAGACATCGTTCGTGATGGTGGTCGATACCGGCGACGGGAAGGGCTACGTGTCCAAGCCCGGCGACGTCTACGTCGCGACCGAGCGACTGAAGGAACTCTTTGCCGGCGTGTCGGACGTCCTCGTCGTCGACGACAAGTATGAGTGCCTGCGTGGGGAGGATGTTCGCGACCTCCTCGTGGCTTGCGGCGCGAGCCGCTATCTGGCGCCACAGGCGACGTCGAGCACGCTGAGTTCGGCCGAGAAAGTACAACTGCGAAGAGACGCCGGGCTGGAGCGCGCGACGTGGGAGCATCCGCCCGAGGACTTAACGATTCGTGGACTCGGCGAGGTTCTTCAGGCGCTTGAGTCGCTCGCCCCCAACGATGCCAGAGCACGGGCCGCAGTCCTCTGGGATGCGCTCGTGGACCTTGAAGGCCGTGGAACGGGATCGTTTTCCGGGTCCTATCGCTGGGGCTACTCGCACGAACAGAAGGTAGCCCGCTTCGACGCGCTCTTCGTTCGCGAGCTCAACGAAGCGAATTGGGTTCCCGACGCGAGCGGCGATCTGGTGCGTCCCGCGCTCGTGACCTTCGAGAGCCTCGGCTGGAAGCCGAACCCGTTCCTCCAAAGCAAGATCGCGTTCAAGCCGCCGATCATCGACCAACTCGCGAAGGAGGCTGGGCTCGAGCCCGCCTTGCTCGACCTCTTGCGAAAGCACGGCATCACCAGCGCCGACGTCGCGACTCGTCTCGGCATCGTCCTCAAGCCTGCTGCTTCGCCAGAAGACGAGCCAGCCGCAGACGGGCTGACAGATGACGGCGCGGAGCCACAGGCATCAGATGACGGCGCGGAGCCGCACGATGCGGAGGTCGACGAAGACGCCCGCGACGATGCCGACGACGCCCTCAGCGCCGCCGATGCGACTCCCTCGGAGGACAACGGCGCGCCCGACCTGAGCGTGGCCGACGCTGATGAGCCGACGGAGAGCGACAGCAACGACGAAAGCTCCGGCGCAGAACTGACCGAGCCGCGCACCAATGGCGCTCGCGGACCTCGCTCAACCAGCGGCGAGCACCGCCCCAGCGGCCCCGCACGCCCGGGTCAACGCAACATCACCGGCCAAGCGGGGCTCGACGAGCAGGCGAAGCGCCTGGGACGTCGCGTGGCGTCGTTCTTCGACGGCGCGGCCCCCGACGCGGACGACGAAGATGCGACCGCCGGTTCCAGCGTCGCGTGGCAGACGAAGCTCGTATGCCTCGACGTCGCTGCGGGCGGTCTCCAGCTCGAGATCGGTCCGCTCGATGGCCTGCCGCCCTTCGTGAAGAAACTCCGCGTCCTCGGCAGCGAGGACTGGGATGCCTTCGTGCTGGCGACGAACGCGAAGCTGCGCCCGACGCGCGTGTCCGTGCCGCCTGGAACCGGCCCGTGGCTGTGGGAGGCCGTGGGCTTCGAAGACGACCGAGACCTCGGCCTCGACCGGCTCGCGCTCGGTGCGCTCGACGTCACGACGCCGCTCGTGTTCCGTGTCGACGCTGACGGCGTGGGCCAGCTCGGCACGAGCACCCCCCTCTCTCTCGGGCAGTCTTATCGGCTGCTGCTTCCACCAGACATAGGTGGAGAGACCGGCGCGGCGCTGGCTGATGGGTGGAGAATCTGGACGCTCGACCTCGCGACGGAGCTCTCGCCGTCGACGGCCGAGGCGCTGAAGGCCCTCGGTGTTGACGTGGGAGAAGCATTGCCGTCCCTCGAGTGGGCCCTGGCCCCTCCTTCAGCGTGGCGCATCAACGCGCGTGGCGACAGCTATCCGGTGTTCGACGAGGGGACGGAGCTGCTCGCGAACGTGAACGGCGTCGCCCTCGAGGGCGGCGACGAGGTCATGCTGTTCCTACACGGCCACGCAGGCACGCAACGCCTGGCTCTCTCGACGAGCGGGCTCGTCTCCCTCGGCAAGCCAGCGGCGGGACGGTGGGCCTGTGCGCTGCTGCATTCGCGGACCAACGTGCAGACCGCAACGCTGGTCTTCGAGGTCGCTCGGAGCGTCAACGAGTACGTCAGCGCAGCCTGGACGACGAGCGTGCCGCACGGGCTGGCGTCGCTCGAAGCGACGGCGCCGCCTGGGTGGCCCATCGCCGTTCGCTGGGGTGGGCTCGCCGCGCACGAGGAGACGATCGCGACGGTCTACGGCAACGACGACCGGACCGTGTCCTTCGAGGACGTCTATCCGCTCCTCGAGGCCCGTGCCGCACGAGCATCCGTCGCGGACCTCGTCGTCGACTTCCGCGAGCTGGGGCGCCGCTTGATCCCCCTCGACGGCCGCACTTCGCTGGAAGAGATCCGCGCGCAGCTCATCGCGCTCTGGCAACAGCGCTCCGAGCGCGTGCAGAGCCTCAAGGGCATGTGGTTGCAGCTCATGCCCATGTGGTTCG
The DNA here is from genome assembly GCA_964504805.1 of uncultured Myxococcales bacterium. Lineage (GTDB taxonomy): Bacteria > Myxococcota > Myxococcia > Myxococcales > Vulgatibacteraceae > CAZDGH01. Next base: position 6,087 of record CAZDGH010000007.1, read on the forward strand.
AGCCGACGACGACGCGCCTCGGGTATGGCGTCGATTCGCTCACCATGCCTGACGGCGCAGATGCGCCGCACGACCTCGCCGCGTGGCTACTCACCATCGACGAGCGGACGAACGGAAGCATCACGCGGTCGCCGTCGCGTCTCCTCGTGCTCACGACCGACGTCGACAGCGTGCTGCGCGGCCTGCGCGAGTGGATCGACAACGCCTGCACGGCCGCGAGGGTGCGCGACGCGATCGTCACCGACGGCACCCGCTGGGCGACGCACCGCAAGGGCGACCGCCGACTCCGGCGGCGCGAGTGGTCGTTCGACCACGCAATCGCTCTCGGCAGCGTGGACGACATGCTGAACGACCTCACGGAGGGTTTGTGATGACTCTCTCACATGTCACCCGCGAAGAGGCAGTGAAGCGGCTCGCACAGAGCCAAGCCGGTGCCCCAGACTCCATCGAAGCGCTCTGCGATCTCGTGCGCGCCGAAGTTCACGCCAGGAAGCACGCGCCGCGAGCGGCGACGCTTTCGCGCGTCGCGCGATTGCTCGCGCCCGCCATCACCCTCGATGAGGAGCGCCTCGACGAGGTGTGCGACGCGCTCGAGCGCGAGGGTGACGTGATGCTCAACCCGGGCGGCATCCTCTACGCAACGCCCACGCGCGTGGTCGCCATCGAAAAGAGCGCTCGCGTCTTCAGCAGCCTGCCGACGCGCGCGCTTGCAAAGGCGCTCGGACGCGAGGTTTCCGCGAAGGGCGCCTCGCGCACGATCAGCTCGGTCGATGGGCTCTCCGAAGCCGTCGCCAAGGTGAGCGGCGTGATGGTCCCGCCCGAAGCGTGGGCCGGGCTCGATCGCTCGCCGAACGCCGACGCGGCCTTCTTGGAGAAACTTGCCCAGAGGCTCGAATGGCAGTCGCTCGGCGCAGGCTCGCTCGAGAAGGACGGCGCGCTCGAATGGCGGGCCTGGCAGGTTACGCTGGAAGGGGCGCGCTGGCGGCGCAGCAGCGAAGGCCAGCTTTGGTGGGCGCGCACGCGCTTCGGCGGTCACCATCGCGCGTGGACGTCGAGCGCATCTCCGGCGACGAGCCCGTTCATCACGTTGAGCGCCGACGACGCCGACCGCGCCCGCTTCGCGCTCTCGCGCAACGTCGCTGCGGCCTCGGTCCTGCGCGTCGAGCGCGCCGGCAAGCGCGTGACGATCGAGCTTCCCGGTTGGCTGCCGCGCCCCGAGTACCGCTGGCTCTCGCTTCACGCGGTGCTCGTCGCGGAGAGCAAGGGCATGCGCTGGGAGATCTCGGCGGACAGGGAAGGCCAGATCACGAAGCTGCTGGCCGAGCGTCTCGGTCTCGTCGCGGAGGCCACATGACGCGACGACAGCTCACCATTAAACCGAGCTGCATGGGGGAGATCGCGACGTTCCCCTCGGACCGCGCCGGGCTGCTCTGGGACAAGATCGACGCGCTCGTCTCGGATCCGCTTCCTGACGGGAAGGTGAAGAAGAAGCTCAAGGGCACCGACGGCGTCTACCGCATGCGCGTTACCGACCACCGCGTGTTCTATCGCTTCGGCGAAGACTGGATCAGCCTGCTCGGCATTCGGCGGCGCGCCGAAGACACCTACGACGGCGTGCCCCACGAAACGGCTGACGCCCCAGCACCCGACGACGGCGACGACAACCTCGATGCGCTCATCGCAGCCGCTCAGCCGAAGGTCTTCCAGTTCAAGACGACCGCGCCCGAGACGACGCTGCCCGAGCCCATCACGCAGGAGCTGCTGCGCGAGCTCGACGTGCCCGTCTCGGCGGTGCCGACACTGTTGCGCTGCAAGACGGAAGAAGCGTTGCTCGAATCCCCAGTGCCTCCCGACGTTCTCAGTCGCGTCGTCGACCGCCTCTTTCCGCCGACCATCGAACGGCTCGACCAGCAGCCCGATCTCGTCGTGGCGTCCACGAAGGACCTCGTTCGTTTCAAGGAAGGCGACCTCCTCGGCTTCCTCCTGCGGCTCGACGAGGATCAGCTCAAGCTGACCCAGTGGGCGATGAAGGGCCCCACGATGGTTCGCGGCGGTGCCGGCACGGGCAAGAGCACGGTCGCGATGTACCGCGTGAAGGCGCTCCTTGAACGAACCGGGGCGACGGGCGCCGAGCGTGTGCTGTTTACGACCTACACGCGCTCACTGCTCACTGTGACGCAGCAGCTTCTCGAGCAGCTTCTGTCGCCCGAGCAGATGGAGCGCGTCGAGGTCGCGACGTGCGATCAGATCGCGTGGCGAGTCGTCGGCAAGGCTCGCAGGGTCGGCCAACTCGAATCCGACAACGACGCTCTCAAGCGGCTGGCCAAGCTCCGAGCGACGCACACGCCCGGGGGCTCGGCCTTCGAGGCGAAGCTACGTGCGCGTGCGCTGGAGCGCCTGACCGATGCATGGCTGCTCGAAGAGTTCGAGTGGATCATCGAGGGACGCGGGCTGACGGACCTCACCGAGTACCAGGCGGCGGCGCGCCCGGGTCGCGGGCTGCCGCTCAACGAGCGAGCACGCGCGGCCGTCTGGGAGCTTTACGAGGCGTTCAGCAAAGGCGCGGGTGAGCGATACCCGGCGTTACGTCGAGAGGCGCTGAAGCTCCTCGCCGAGGACGCGCAGGCGGTCCGCTATGACTACGTCGTCGTAGATGAGGCGCAGGACCTGAGCCCCGTCTCGCTCGCGCTGATGGCCGAGGTCTGCAAGACCGCCGAGGGCCTGTTCTTCGCCGCCGACAACAAGCAGTCGCTCTACTCGCGCAACTACACGTGGAGCTCGGCGCACCCGCGCCTTCAGTTCCGAGGGCGCACAGCGCTCCTCTCGCGCAACTACCGTTCAACGCGCGAGATCGACCGCGCGGCCTTCTCGGTGCTCGTAGCGGAGGAGAACGAGGAGCTGGTGGCCTCGAACAGCATCCACGAGGGACCACTTCCGGTTCTCGTGCGCGACATCGCCGCCGAAAAGCAGGCCGAGTGGATCGCACGCTTCGTTCGCCAGATGGCTCGGCACCTTCACCTGAAGCCCAGCGCCGCCGCCGTGCTGGTTCCCGGCGCCGCTGCTGGCAAGACGCTCGCCACCGAGCTTCAAGCGCAAGGCGTAGACGCGCGATTCTTCCCCGGACGCGACCTAGATCTCAAGGCTGACGTCGTCCGCGTCCTGACGTTGCACGCCGCCAAGGGCCTCGAGTTCCCCATCGTCGTCGTTGCGGGTCTCGAAAGCGGAACGTGGCCCGTGCCGGAGAACTTCAACGACGCTGGCCTTTTTGCGGAGCGCGCGCGCAACGAGCGACGCGTGCTCTACGTCGGGTTGACCCGTGCGATGCGAGGATTGATGCTGCTTGTTCCCCAGGGATGCCGGCATCCCGCCGTCGTCGATCTCGACCTCAGCCACTGGCACGTGGAGAGCGCTCCATGAGCAATGTGAATCTCCACACTTACGCCGATGAAGGCCGCCTCGTCGACACGGACATCGTCGGCTTCCTCCGCAAGAAGCTCGACAAGGGCGACAAGCTCGACTTCACCAACATCGTAGAGGTCGCTGACGAGGTACTCGATGCACTCTTCGATGGCTGGTCACCTGAGCAAGCGGCGGACGCAATCGCCGAGCTGAGCCCCGCCGCCGACGCGGCACTTGCCGCCTGGACGGACCGCGCGGGTGGCAAGGTCACGAAAGCGGAGAAGACCACGCGCAAGGCCACGGTGCGAAAGCCCGAGCCGTCGAGGCGTCCGCCGTCGGTTCTCGAGCGCGATCCGTCTGGAGACGAACGCTTCACGCCGACGCGTCTCGTGCGTCGCCTGCAAGAGGCGCTGCGCGGCTACATCGAGAGCGCGTATCCGCTGAACGACCCGACGCTCGTGCGTGCTCGCCGTCGGCTGCTTCAGGAGGAAGCCAGAGGCCACCTGCTGGCGCAGGAACCCTACATCGAGACCACGACGCGCTACGCCACGTCCAAGGCGACCTACGGCGACCTCGGCCTCACGCCCGAGATCGCGGGCTTCTTCGCGAAGCTTGCCAAGACGGCCTCCGCCCAGAGCACGCCGGAGGACGCGCGTACTCTGCTTTTCCCGTCGATGTACGTGCATCAGGAGCGCGCGTTCCACGAGTTCCTCGTCGAGCAGAAGGACATCGTCGTCGCGACGGGCACGGGCTCCGGCAAGACCGAGTGCTTCCTCGTGCCGATGCTCGGCTCGCTCTACGGCGAGGCGGTGCGCTCGCCCAAGACGTTCGACCAGCCGGGCGTGCGCGCGCTGATCCTCTACCCGATGAACGCGCTGGTGAACGACCAGCTCTCGCGCCTTCGCCTCCTGCTCGGAGATCCCGCTGTGGCCGACGCGTTCAAGGGCCTCGGCAAGGACCGCCGCTTCCCGCGCTTCGGAATGTACACCGGACGTACGCCGTATCCCGGACCGCGCACGACCTCGCGAGACGGCGAGCGTGTGAAGCCGCTGCTGGACTACTACCTGGGCCTCTCGCCCGAGGTCGAAGAGCGCCTGCGTCGCTTGGGTCGTTACCCCGCGAAGGACCTCCAAGCTTTCTACGCTCAGAACGAGGCGCGACGCCGGACGTACCAGAGCGGAAAGCGCGCCGGACAGGAATACACCGACCACAACTGGGAACGGCGCCTTCACACGGGGCCTGAAGATCGTGAGCTGCTGACGCGGCAGGAGATGGTCCACGGAGCTGGCAGCCGCCCGGGCCACGCGCCCGACGTGCTCGTCACGAACTACTCGATGCTCGAGTACATGCTGATGCGCCCGTTCGAGCGCCCGATCTTCGCGGAGACGAAGAGATGGCTCGACCAGGGCGGCACGCAACTCCTGCTCGTCCTCGACGAAGCGCACATGTACCGGGGCGCAAAAGGCGCTGAGGTCGCGTTCCTCATTCGCCGCCTACGCGCGCGCCTCGGAATCCACGACCGCCCCGACAAGTTGCGCGTCATCGCCACCAGCGCCTCCCTCGGCGAGGGCGCGGAGGCGGTCGACGCCGTTAAGCGCTTCGCCGCCGACATCACCGGCAAGCGCCCCGACAACTTCGAGGCCATCACCGGCACACGCGAAGTGCCGACGCCCGCGAGCCCCGCGCCCAAGGCGGTCGCAGACACGCTGGCCTCGCTCGATCTCGACGGCATCAACGAGGCGCTCGACGCTCCGGCACTGCGCGAGAAGCTCGCACCGCTCTTGCCAAAGAGCGCGAACCCCAATGCCGACGAGAGCGAGGTGCTCGCCGAGCTACACGCTGCACTCAAGAACCAGCCGTGGGTGAACCAGCTCGTGAAGGAGGCGGCAGGGCGAGCCGTCGCACTGGGCGATCTCGCTCCTCGCGTGTTCCCCGGTCACCCTGATGCGCGCCGCGCACTCGAGGCGCTTCTCACGGTGTCGACCCTCGCGCGCAACAAGGCCGACGAGCCGGGCCTCGTGCCGACCCGCGTCCACGGCCTCTTCCGGGGTCTGCACGGCCTCTACGCCTGCGTCAACCCGCGCTGCGAGGGTAGGCAGAGCGAGCCCGGAGAGAACGCGGTCCTGGGCAAGCTCTTCACGACGCCGCGCGCGGTGTGCGATGCGTGCGGCTGCCGCGTTTTCGAGATCGCGTCTTGCCGAAGCTGCGGTAGCCCGTACCTGCTCGCGTACTCGCAGGATGAATCGCTAGACCGGCTTTCGTTCCTTTGGGGCGAGACCGAGGGCGCGCTATTTCGCCTCGAGCTGCTCCCGAGTGCGCCGCGTTACAACGACCGCACCGAGCTCGTGCGGCTCCACCTCCGCACCGGCTATCTCGACACCGGCAACCGCTTCCCCGACGCCGAGGTGCGGTCGCTGGCGATCTGGCTGGACGCGGAGGGCAAGCGCCAGGCGTCGTTCGATCGCTGCGCCATGTGCCAGCCCGCTGCGCCCGCGAAGGGCCGCATCTACGACTTCAGGACGCGCGGCGAGCAGCCGTTCACGGCGCTCATCGAGACGCAGTTCGCCGAGCAGCCGCCGCAGAAGAAGGACCCGCGCCTGCCGAACCACGGCCGCAAGGTGCTCGTCTTCAGCGACGGGCGCCAGAAGGCCGCGCGCCTTGCTCCGGCGCTCGAGCACAGCCACGCCCGTGACCTTTTCCGTCAGGTCGTCGCCCTCGCTGCTCACGAGCTGCGCGACAAGGGCGGGCTGTCGGCGATGCAGTATCTGTATCCTGCTGTCGTGCATCTCTGCGCGAATCGCGGTTTCGACCTGTTCCCAGCCATCGACGAGGTCGAGTTCCACAACCACCTCGGGCAGGTGAAGGGGAAGGACTTGCAGCAGACGATCGCGATGGCCAATAAGGGCTGGCTGCGCGCCACTCGATCGTTCGCACAGGCGATCTTCAGCGAGCTGACCGATCGCTACTACTCGCTGCCCGCGCTCGCTCTAGCCAGCGTCGAAGAGGACCCGGACACGGCGTTCATGATCTTCGACGACTTCCCGAACGTCGGCCTCGACAAGGACGCGCAGAAGGTGCTGTTCCGCGCCTGGCTCAGGCAGCACCTCGAGCGGCGCTCCTTCCGCCCCGACGGTGCAGAGACGCGCGAGCTGGGTGAAGGCTGGGCGCACCCGCAGGGCATCAATGCTGCGCGACTCGAGCACGTGCTGCCCAATCGTTTCGACCAGTACCTCACCCACGTGCTGGGCGGTGACACCGCCAAGGTCGAGCGCCTCAACGAGTGGTTCCAATACGTCGTGCGAAGCAAGGGCCTGCTGCACTTCGAAAGCGACCTCTATTTCCTGCAGCTGCAGGGATTGAGCTTGAATCTGCGGCTCGAGGCCAACTGGCTGCGCTGCCGGGACTGCGCGCGCATCCATCCCGAGGCGCTGGCCGACGCGTGCCCCGCGTGCCTCGGCGCCATTATCGAGGTAGACGCGGACTACCTCGATGCGCGCACGGGATTCTACCGGCGCCAGGTTCAGCGCGCCTTCGATGAGCGCGCACTCGAACCGTTCGGCCTCTCGGCAGCGGAGCACTCCGCGCAGCTCACGGGGCAGCCCGACGAGAGCGCCTTCAACAAGGTCGAGGAATACGAGCTGCGCTTCCAGGACGTGCCGCTCGACAACCTCCCGCCTATCGACGTTCTGAGCTGCACGACGACGATGGAGGTCGGCATCGACATCGGCGCGCTCTCCGGCGTCGCGTTGCGCAACGTGCCTCCGCACGTCGCCAACTACCAGCAGCGCGCGGGTCGGGCGGGGCGTCGCGGTCGCTCGATCGCTTCGGTCATCACTTACGCCCACGGCACCTCGCACGACGCGCACTTCTTCGATCACCCCGAGCAGATCATCTCGGGCGACGTGCGCGCGCCCGTTGTCTACGTCGAGAACCAGCAGGTCCTCGAGCGGCACGTCCACGCCTATCTCGTGCAGCGCTTCTTCCATGAGCGCGTCCCTCCAGACCCCACCAGCTACGACCTCTTCGGCTCGCTCGGTTCGGTCGAGCAGTTCCTTTCCGAGGCGCACCCGTGCTCGCTACTGAAGCTCGAGGCGTGGCTCGATGAGAATGCGGACCTCCTGCGTCGCGAGCTAGCGGGCTGGGTTCCGGCGTTCAGCTTCGGCCTCAACGAGCGTGTCGCCGAAGTCGAGGAGACGATCCGGGGCGCCATCGACCGTACGAAGGCGCGGATCCGCGAGGTGTTGCCGGTAGACGAGTACGCGGCGCGCGAGACGCTGGTCGACCTCGAGCGCGAGTCGTTGGAGCGTCGGCTGGAGGAGCCGCTCCTCGAGACGCTGATCGGGCACGCGGTGTTCCCGCGCTACGCATTCCCGACCGACGTCGTAACGTTCTGGGTCTCGAAGCCTCGTCAGCCCGGCGACGCCCCCGGCAAGCGCACTTTCGACTACGAGCCGCAGCGCGACCTGCAGCTCGCGCTCACCGAGTACGCACCCGGACGAAGCCTCACCATCGACAAGTGGCGCTTCGAATCGGCGGCGCTCTACTCGCCCTATGAGCCGACGCCGGCTCACACGCTCCAGCGGCAGCGCCCGTACACATCGTGCAGCGACTGCTCGTGGGCGACGATGGACGCGTCGATGGCGCAGGCGACGTTGTGCCCCGCGTGCGGCAGCGATCAGCTCACTCGCACCGCGTTCATTACGCCGGCCGGCTTCGCACCCGACCTCAACGCCAGGCGCGAAGTCGATCGCGGGCAGGCCATCAGCTACGCGGGCATGACGGACCGCGCGCGGCTCGAACCCCAGGACCCGCCCTCGGCGTGGACCGTGGGCTGCGACGGTCGGCTGCTACGGTGGACGGGCCCGCGCCGCCTCGTGATGGTCAACAAGGGCGTCGGCCAGCGCGGCTTCCGCGTTTGCCCCGTCTGCGGCCGCTCGGAGCCGGAGTACGGCCCCGGCTTCACTGCGACGAAGCTGATGAAGAACGGTGCTGCGACGACGCACCAGCACCCCCTCGAGAAGGGCGTCGTGTGCGCGGGCGTCGCCGACGGTCCCTTCTACCTTGGCCACGAGTTCCCGACCGACGCTTTGCTCCTGCGCCTTCGCGTGAGTGCTCCGGTGCTGCTTGGAGGGGCGAGCACCACGGGCTTGCTCTCGCGAGCCTCGCGCATGGCGCTCTCGTCGCTGGTCGAAGCGCTCGGCCTCGCGGCGTCGCGCGTCCTGCAGATCGACGAGGGTGAGCTCTCGGGCTGGTGGACGCCCGTGATGGGCGGACGACCTGACGAGGCGCAGCTCTACCTCTACGACCTCCTGCCGGGTGGTGCGGGCTACGCGCGCGCCGTCGGCAACGACTTGCCCGACGTCCTGGATGCAACGGAGGCGCTGCTCGGAGGCTGCGACTGCCCGTCGTCCTGCTACCGGTGCATCCGGCACTACGGCAACAACTGGATTCACGCTTCGCTCGACCGACACCTCGCGCTCGCGCTCCTTCGCCACTTGCGCACCGGCGAGCTGCCGATCCTGGCGGAGCAGAACAAGGAGCGCGCGCTCGTTGGGCTTCGCCAGCTCCTCGCGCTCCGTGGCATCGCGTGTCAAGAAAACGCGGTCCTCGGAGGCACGCCCGTCCCGCTCATGATCGAACTGCCAAATTCGCGGGTGTGCGTCGACGTCCATCATCCGCTGATCGATCCGCTTGCGCACGGGTCTCCGGTCGTCGCGGCGGCGCGCTCGCAGTTCCTCGAGGCCGTGTCCCTCGACGCGTTCGATCTCCTTCACGATCTGCCTGCCGCCGTGGCACGCCTGAAACTGCCGGGCGGAGCGATGGGATGAACTTCTACGAGCTGCAGGGCCCCACCGCGTGGGCCGACCCGCCCTCCAGGTGGAGCAGCACGAGCCTCGACGATGTCGAGGCGTGCCCTCGGCGCTGGCAGCTGCTGCGTTCGCGCTGGGGCGACTTCGAGCGCTTCCCGGTGCGCCCGCACCCGGCAGCCATCGAGGGGCAGATCGTTCATGAGGCGCTCGACGCGCTCACGCGCGCGTGCGGCCAGCGAGGCAACCCGGCCTTCGGTAGCGCGGAGTTCACGGCGGCGCTGACCGACGCCAACTTCTACCCGGGCTTCGCGCGCGCCGTCGCCGAGTGGCAGCAGCGTCTGACTTCACATCCCAGGCCTGGCCCCGCGTTCCGCCTTCGCGCGAGCGGCGAAGAGCTGGCGAACCGCGCCGTGCGCATGTTCCGCGAGCAGTACAAGCCGGGTGGTCTTTTCCCCTGGCAGCCCGCCGAGCGCCCGACGGAGACGCCCGCTGATGTGAAAGCGCTCCTCAAGCAGAAGCGAGCGCTCTCCGAGGTGATGCTGACGCATCCCAAGCTCCCGTTTGTCGGCATCCTCGACCGCGTTCAGGACGCAGGGGAGGGAGTCGAAATCGTCGACTTCAAGACCGGCGAGCCGAGCGAGAAACATCGAAAGCAGTTGCTGCGCTACGCGATCCTGTGGTGGCGCAAGACGGGCGACGTCCCGGTGCGTGTCAGTGCGCGGTACCTCGACGGCGTGGAGGCGTGGCCCGCCACGCGTGAAGCGCTCGAGGACGTCGAGGCGGACCTCGTGAAGATGCTCCCGCTGCTGACCGACGCGCTGAGTTCGCACCCGGCGGTGGCGAAGCCCGGCAGCGGCTGCCACTCGTGCGCGGTCCGAGCGCGCTGCGCGGCGGGTTGGGCTGTCGGAGAGGAGGCCGCGTTCGTCGATGGGCGCGGCGACGCCGAGCTGGTCGTGAAGGCAAAGGCTGGCGATCACGGATTCCTGGCACGCTCCCGCGCCGGTGCCGAGGTCGCCGTCGTCTACGAGGCGCCCGTTGCGAAGCTTCTGCCCGAGCACATTGAGGGGCAGATTGTCCGCGTACTCGACGGCGTGTGGAAGGAAAAGCGCACGCAGCTCGAGCTCAAGGCGTGGACCGAGGTCTTCGTAGTGAGGGAGGCGCCATGACCCGCGCTGGACGCGAATGTCAGTCCCGGTTCCGGCGCCTCGCGCTACGCTCGGACCGTCGTGTTCTCGTCGATCCCGATGGATAACTGGATCCTCTCCAACCGCCTCGCTTTCGCGATCCGCGACGCCTACCCCGTCTCCCCCGGCCACACCCTCGTCATCCCGAAGCGCGAAATCGCGACGTGGTTCGAGGCGACGAAGGAGGAGCAGGCCGCCATCTTCGCCCTGATCGACGAGGTGAAAGCCCAGCTCGACGCCGGCACCCCCAAGCCCGACGGCTACAACATCGGCATCAACGTCGGCGCCGCGGCCGGCCAGACCGTCATGCACCTCCACGTGCATGTCATCCCCCGCTACGCCGGCGACGTCCCCGATCCCCGCGGCGGCGTCCGCCACGTCATCCCCGGCAAGGGCAAACCTCGCCGCCCCCGCCCCCGCCCTCGTCACCGGCGGCGCCGACCCCTTCCTCGCCCACCTGCGCCCGCTCTTCGCGACCGCCGCCGACATCGCCATCGTCGCCGCCTTCGTCCAGGAGTCCGGCCTCGACCTCCTCCAGCCCGACGTCTTCGCCGCCCTCGCCCGCGACGCGCGGATCCGCGTCCTCACCGGCGACTACCTCGACATCACCCAGGCCGCCGCCCTCGAGCGCCTCCTCGACTGGCAGCGCACCCACCCGCGCTTCGAGGCCCGCGTCGTCGAGACCAAGCCCCTCGGCGCCGCCTTCCACCCGAAGTCCTGGCGGTTCGACGGCACCGCGTTCGTCGGCTCGAGCAACGTCTCCCGCTCCGCTCTCGGCCCCGGCGTCGAGTGGAACCTCCGCCTCGACCGCGCCAAGGACCCCGCCGCGTTCGCCGCGCTCACCGCCGCCTTCGAGCACCGCTACGCCGCCGCCCGCCCCCTCGACGCCGCGTACGTCTCCGACTACGCGAAGCGCGCCCGCCCCCGCCCGCTCCCGCCGGGCGAGGACGAGGCCGTCCCGCTCGAGCCTCCCCCCAGCCCACACGACCTCCAGCAGGAAGCCCTCGCCGCCCTCGCCGCCACCCGCGCCGCCGGCCGCACCCGCGCCCTCGTCGTCCTCGCCACCGGCCTCGGCAAGACGATCCTCGCCGCCCTCGACGTCCGCGCGTACCTCGAAGCCCACCCGACCGCCCGCGTCCTCCTCCTCGCCCGCCGCGAGGAACTCCTCGCCCAGGCCGCGACCACCTTCCGCCGCGTCCTCCGCCCCACCCGCCCCGGCCTCACCGTCGGCTTCTTCGTCGGCGACGACTCGGACCTCGACGGCGACCTCGTCGTCGCCTCCGTCCAGAAGCTCTCCCGCCACGCCGATCGCCTCACCCCGCACGCCTTCGACTACGTCATCGTCGACGAGGTCCACCACGCCACCGCCGCGAGCTACCGGAAGCTCCTCGACCGGCTCGCGCCGCGCTTCCTCCTCGGCCTCACCGCGACGCCGGACCGCGCCGACGGCGGCGACGTCGCCGGCCTCTTCGACGACCACGTCCCCTACCGCGCCGACCTCGGCGCCGGCATCGAGCGCGGCCTGCTCGTCCCGTTCGCGTACTTCGGCGTGAAGGACGACCTCGACTACGAGCACGTCCCGTGGCGGAACCGCCGCTTCGACCCCGAGGTCCTCGCCCGCGCCGCCCAGACCGAGGCGCGGATGGAGACGCTGCACCGCGCCTGGCACGCCCACCCCGCCGCGCGCACCCTCGTCTTCTGCTGCTCGATCGACCACGCCACCTTCGCCCGCGACTGGCTCCGCTCGAAAGGCGTCCGCGTCGAGGCCGTCCACAGCGGCCCCGGCTCGTTCGACCGCGACCGCGCCCTCGACGCGCTCCGCGACGGCGCCCTCGACGCCCTCACCACCGTCGACCTCTTCAACGAGGGCATCGACCTCCGCGAGCTCGACCGCGTGGTCATGCTGCGCCCGACCGAGAGCGGCGTCGTCTTCCTCCAGCAGCTCGGCCGCGGGCTGCGCACCCACGCGGACAAGGCGCGGCTCACGGTGATCGATTTCGTCGGCAACCACCGCGTCTTCCTCGAGCGCGTGCGCACGCTCCTCGACCTCGGCGAGCGCCCGACCTCGATCCGCGCGTTCCTCGACGGCGGCGACCCGGAGCTGCCGCCGGGCTGCGCGGTCGAGCTCGAGCTCGAAGCGAAGGACCTCCTCGCGAAGCTCCTCCCCGCCGGCGGCCGTGCCGTCGAGGACGCCTTCCGCGAGCTCCTCGCCGCCCGCGGCGAGCGGCCGACCGCGGGCGAGCTGTACCGGCTCGGGCACAACCCGGCGGCGCTCCGCGGCGGCTGGTTCGACTTCCTCGCGGAGCAGGGCGCGCTCACCGGCGCGGAAGGCCGCGTCCTCGCCGCCGCCCGGCCGTGGCTCCACGAGCTCGAGACCACGCACCTCACCAAGTCGTTCAAGCTCGTCCTCCTCGAGGCGCTGCTCGAGGCTGGCGCCCTCGGCAGCGGCCTCCCGCTCGCCGAGCTCGCCGCCCGCTCGAAGGCGCTCCTCGATCGCGACCCGGCGCTCGCGGCGGAGGTCGAGACGACCGGCGCCTTCCTGCCGTACTGGAACCGGAACCCCGTCGACGCCTGGACGCGCTCGGCGTTCTTCGCCCGCGAGGGCGACCGCTTCGTCCCGCGCCTGCCGATCCCGCCCGGCGACGAGGAGACGTTCGCGGCGATGACCCGCGAGCTCGTGGACTACCGCCTCGTGCGCTACCGCCGCACCGCCGCCGGCGACGGCTTCACCGCGAAGGTCATCTGGAGCCAGCGCGACCCGATCCTCTCGCTGCCGAGGACCCGCCGCCCTCACGGCCCCACCGACGTCCGCCTCCCCGACGGCCGGATCTTCCAGTTCGACTTCGCGAAGGTCGCGGTCAACAAGGCGCGCCCCGCCGGCACCGACCGGAACCAGCTCCCCGACCTCCTCCGCCGCTGGTTCGGCCCGACCGCGGGCCGGCCCGGCACCGCGTTCCACGTCCGCTTCGTCCCCTCGCCCGACGGGCTGTGGATCGAGCCGCTCGGCCCGGTCGCCGCCCCCGCCCGCGGCCGCGTCACCGCGTTCCCCGACCTCCGCGCCGCCGCCGGCGCCGCCACCGGCGCGCGCGACGAGGCCCCGGGCGCCGAGCCGGTGCGCCTGCCGGTCCCCGCCGATCCCGACACCTTCGCGGTGCGCGCCGCCGGCCGCTCGATGGACGGCGGCAAGGCGCCGATCCGCGACGGCGACTGGCTCGTCTTCCGCTACGCCCGCGGCGCGGCGCTCGGCGCGGCGCTCGGGAAGGTCGCGCTGGTGCAGACGCCGGACGGGAGCGGCCACGCGTACCAGGTGAAGCGCGTGGTCCGCGCGGGACGCGGCTTCGAGCTGCGCTCCGACAACCCCGACGCGCCGTCGTACCCGGCGACCTCCGACACCGTGCCGATCGCGCTCCACGTCGCGACCGTCGCGCCGGCGTCGCTGGCGCCGCCGGCCGGCACGACGCTCACCGAGGCCGGGGCGCGGAAGGCGTTCGGCGCCACGTGCACCGGGCGCCACGACGGCCACCTGGTCGTCGTCTCCGAGCGGTTCACCGCCCCCGACCGCCTCGACGCGGCCGTGGCCGACCGGCGGCCGGGCGAGACCGCGTTCGTGCTCGTGCCGCGGGAGGACGGCTTCCGCTACGCCGGCGTCGGCCGCTGGCTCGAGGACGAGCGGCGGTGGGAGACGCCGGCGCTCGACTTCGCCACCTGGCGCGCGCTCGGCGGGCGGACGGTGTCGCGGCGGCTGCCGGCCGGGGCGGAGACGGCGGCGCGGGCGCTCGCGGCGGAGCTCGCGGCGCGGGCCGGCGCGTTCGTCGGTCGCGGCGAGAGGCGGTGCCGGATCGCCGGGCCCGCGGCGCAGGGCGGCGTGCGGATCGACGGCGGGCCCGGCGGGTTCGGCGCGCGGACGGTGTCGATCGCGGACCTCGGGTGGGTGCTGCACGCACGCGAGCACGCCGCCGCGCCGGACGAGGCGCTGGTGAACCGGCTCCGGTACCTCGAGGGGACGCCGAAGGGGTCGACGCGGTGGATCGACACGGGGTGGGCGCTCGTGCTCGCGTCGTGACCGTGCGAGGGATCGCCCCCCGGCACGGCGGAGGGCCCTCTTTGCGGATCGGGACCGTGGCATATAAGTTACGTCGAGACGGAGGCCCCGATGGCGCGCAAGAAGACCGGCTTCGACAGGTACGTGGAGGGACGGCTGAAGGATCCGGCCTTCGCCTCGGCGTACGCCGAAGCGCGCACGGCCATCGACTCGACCGATGCGCTGGTGCGGCGGCTGGATGAGGCCCGCCTCGTCGCGGGCGTCACGAAGGCGGAGCTCGCGCGCCGCATCGGGGCTCGCCCCGAGGTCGTGCGACGGCTCTTCACCGGGGACGCCGCGAACCCGACGCTCGCGACGGTGCTGAAGCTGGCCGAGGCGCTCGGCTGCCGCCTCGAGCTCGTGCCGACCTCGGGCAGGCGGCACGGTGAGGGCGCGCGGGCCTGAGGGTCACGATGCGACGGAGCGCGGGGTCCGCGCGGCGTACTCGTCGCCGAGCGCGCGTACCTCCTCGTAGTCCGAGGCCGAGAGCACGGTCCGGAACGGCTTCTCCTTGCCCGTCACGAGCACGAGGCTCGGACCTCCGAGGCCGACCTTGCCGCCGTCGCGCTCGAGGACGCAGAAGGGCCGGTAGTGGCGTCGCTTCGGGCCGTCGACCCGCACCTCGTAGAACCCGCTCATCGTGCCGTGCATCGCTTCCCACTTTCCGCCTCCGCTGAAGGCGGGAGGTGGTGCGTCCGCGACAGCCTTCACGACGGCGACGAGCTTCGCGGCCACAGCGGTGGGGCAGGCGTCCAGGAAGTCGCGCGCGGGTACGGATCGGGCCGGATCGTCCGAGGGATGCCGCTGGAAGAAGTGGATGCGCCACGGGCCTCGGGACGAAGCGCGCGCGGCGGCCGGGCGGGGATCGGGCATCGACTCCATCAGCCTCGCCGACGAGGCGGCGAACGGCCACCACTTCGTCGTCGTCGCCGGGCGATGCACCGCGGGCTCTGGCGACTCGCATGCGCTGCCCTGCGTCCCCGGATGTCACACCTGCCGGCCATCCTACCTCCGCGCACACGCAACCACCCGCGCGAAGGAGGTCCGCGATGGCCAGCCCCCTGCCCCGCCTCGGGACGTACCGCATCCTCGCCCTGCCCGGCACGAACCCGCTGCCCGCCCGCGGCCTCTCGCCGGCGGCGCTCACGGCGTTCTGGGTCGAGCTCGTCTCGGCGATCGCCGGCAAGGTGCGACGCCGGCAGGAGGTGGCGCGGCAGATCGACGCGGCGCGCGCCGCCGGGGATCGGGACGCCCTCGACGGCGCCCACGAGTGGCGCTACGCCGCCAAGATCGAGGTGAAGACGGCGGAGTCGGTGCTCGCGCTCCTGCACGAGCTCCTCGCGCCGGACGCGCCGCACCTGTGCGACGTCGACTGCGAGCACGTCGCGGCGGGGGCGACGCCGGCGCAGGCGAAGGCGTTCCTCGACGCGCTCGACGTGGACCTCGCGCGGCTCGACGAGCGCGTCGCGACCTGCGGGCAGCACATGCTCGAGGACCTCTTCGACGAGCGGGGCGTGGTGCGCCGGTGGCGCGAGCGGTTCGCGGAGCGGCTCGGCGGGTGACCGGTGCGGCCCAGCCGCGGGAAAAATATGATCATATCGAAGCGCATACCGGAGGTCCCGATGGCGACGACCGAGCGAGTGACCGTCACGCTGCCTGCCGAGCTCGTCGCCGCCATCGACCGCTACGAGCGGAACCGCAGCCGGTTCGTCGCGGAGGCCGTCGCCCACGAGCTCGAGCGCCGGCGGCGGGAGGGGCTCCTGCAGTCGCTCCGGAGCCCGCATCCCGAGGCGCTCGCCGTCGCCGAGCTGGGCGTCGCCGACTGGGGCGCGTCCCTTCCCGCGGACGAGTCGCTCGTCGACGCCTCGGCTGGGACCTCGGTGCGCTGGGTCGAGGGCCAGGGCTGGGTCGAGGACGCTTCGTGAGGATCGACCGGGGCACGGTCGTCCTCGTCGAGCTCGACCCGACGGTCGGTCGCGAGCAGCGGGGCGTGCGTCCGTGCGTCGTCGTCAGCGACCCGGCCGTGAACGCCGAGCAGCGCTTTCCGCTCGTCGCGGTCGTGCCGGTGACCGGGACCGCGGGCGAAGGCGCGCTCTACCCCGCGCTCGCGCCGGGCGCGAGCGGCCTCACCAAGGCCTCGTTCGCCCTCGTCGATCAGGTCCGGCCCGTGGACAAGCGCCGCATCCGGCGGGTGTTCGGCGCCGTCGCGGCGCCGGAGCTGGCCGCGGTGGACCAGGGGCTCGAGCTGTTCCTCGGCCTCGCGTCGCGCGGATGACGACCGCCGGCCTCGGCCGTGCCTCATGGCCAAGAACCGGCTCATGGCCATGATTCCTGACACCGCGCGTCCGCCGTCGGCTCAGACGAGCCGCGGGAACCGCGGCGGGTCGTACGGGAACAGCCCCGGCTCGGGCGCCGCGACGTTGCGGAGGCCGGGCGTCGCGCTGCTGCCGTCCGCGGTGGAGAGCTGCAGGCCGGTGAGCACCCAGAGCTCCGGCATGTTCTCGTGCGCGGCGAGCCGGCGGCGGGTCGCGTCGCCGACCGCCTTCACGAGCCGCAGGCGCAGGTCGACGAGCCTTGGCCACGAGCCGGAGAGGAGGCCCTCGCAGACGGCCTCGTCGACGGCCTCGGCGTCGAGGTGCAGCGCCTGCAGCGTGCGCAGGTGCGGGCTGGTCACGAGCTCGCGGACGCCGGCGCCGAGCTTCGCGCCCGGGAGCTGGAGGTACTTCAGGCCGGCCATGCGCTCCGACGCGGCGAGGCGCCGCGCGCCGTCGGCGCCGATCGGGCCGTCGAGCCGCAGGTGCTCGACGGTCGCGGGGAGGTGCTCGAGGAGCGTCGCCACCTGCTCGGGGCCGACGGGCATGCCGAGCAGCGCCACGTGGGTGAGCGGGCTCGCGGGCAGGCGGCACGCGGCGGCGACGGCGGCGGGCGGCATCGCGCCCCAGAGCAGCCGCAGCGCGAGCTTCCGGAGCGCGCCGAGGCGCGCCGACCGGAAGAGCGCGTCGAGCCCGTCGCCGGTGAGGCCGTCGCCGAAGCCGAGGTGCAGCTCCTCGAGCGACGGGAGGAACGGCTGCCGGCAGAGCGCGACGAGCGTCGCGTCGTCGGGGACGTAGAGCGAGAGCGTGCGGAGCTCCGGGAGGTCGAGCGGCGCGTCGAGGAGCGCCGCGTCCGCCCCGAGGCCGAGCGTGTGGACGCCGCGGAACCGCCCGTCGCGGAGCGCGCGCCCGAGCTCGGGCGCCTCGACGGACTGTGGGCCGAGATCGAGGTGGCGGAGGCCGGACAGGTGCGGGTTCGCGAGGAGCGCCCGCCACTGCTCGCCCGACGGCTTGCGGGCGCCGACGAGGCGCAGGGCGCGGAGCCGGGAGAGCGCGGTCGAGGTGGACCACCGGCCGGTGCCGGACGTCGCCAGGTCGAAGTCCACGGCGAGCCGGTCGAGCGCGGGGAGCGCGTCGCCCTCGAGGAGCGCGACGAGGTCGTCGGCGGTGCCCCTGGCGCCGCCGGCCCCGAGGTACGACAGCGACGGGAGGCCCTTCGCCGCCGCGAGGGCCTGCAGGTCGAGCCCGGTCCCGATCGCCTCCAGCTCCCGGAGCGCGCCGAGGTGCGGCGCGGTCGCGAGGAGCTTCGTCGAGGCCCCGAGCTTCACGCCGGTGGCGTCGATCCGGGTCACGCCGGCGAGCTCCTCCGCGTGGAACACGCCGCGGAGCTCCTTCGCCGGCGGCTTGCCGTCGAACGCCCACGCCGCGAGCAGCCGCACCTCGCGGACGCCCAGCTCGCGGATCCCCGGGCGCGCGAGGATCTTCAGGCCGCCGCCGTCCAGGATCGCGCCGAAGCGCCGGTCGCTCCGCTTCGGCGGGACCGGCCGCGGCCGCACCCACGGGAAGTCCGGCCCGGCCTCGACGCCGAAGTCGGCGCTCCACTCGAGGCCGCCGTCCGCGCCCTCGACGCAGGAGAGCAGCCGGTCGAGCGCGAGCGCCCGCCGCTCGTCGGGGTCGAGGGCGTCGAGCGCCGCGCGCCGCGCCCGGTTGCGATCGAGGAGGTCCATGCGGTGGCCATATCGCAGCGGGTTTTCGGCGGGAAGGCGGCGGCTCGCGATCGAGGTGGGCCATCGCCCCGCCCGCGCCGCGAGCGCCGGCGGCGCCCCGGGTCGAGCTCGTCGTCGGGGGCGGCTAGGATCGGCGCGTGCGCGGCTTCATCGGGAACACCGACTTCGACTGGTTCAGCTTCCTCGCGGCGCGGCAGCCGCTCGAGGAGGTGAACTTCTGGCAGCCGTCGGGCGGGCAGGACTTCCACGCGGTGAAGCCGGGCGAGCCGTTCTTCTTCCGGCTGAAGAAGCCGCACTACGCGATCGCGGGGTACGGGATCTTCGCGCGGCACGAGGTCGTGTCGGCACGGCTCGCGTGGGAGGCGTTCGGGGTGCTGAACGGCGCGCCCGACTTCGACTCGATGTGCCGGCGCATCGAGAAGTACCGGCGGCAGCAGCCGGGCGACGCGGCGAAGCAGTACCAGGTCGGCTGCCTGATGATCTCGCAGCCGGTGTTCTTCGAGCCTGAGGATTGGGTCGAGGAGCCGGCGGGCTACTCGCGGAACATCGTCCGCGGATCCGGGATCGACGTCACCCACGGCGAGGGACGGCGCATCTGGGAGGCGTGCCTCGCGCGGACGCGCCGGGCGGACGTGCCGCTCACGGCCGAGACGCCGGAGCGGTACGGCGCGCCGGTGCTGGTGCGGCCGCGGCTCGGGCAGGGCACCTTCCGCGTCGCGGTGACGCAGGCGTACGGCCGCGCCTGCGCCGTCACCGGCGAGCACTCGCTCCCGGTGCTCGACGTCGCGCACATCCAGTCGTACGCGTCGGGCGGCCCGCACGACGTGAGCAACGGGCTCCTCCTCCGCGCCGACATCCACCGGCTGTTCGACCGCGGGTACGTGACGATCACGCCGGACCATCGGTTCGTGGTGAGCGCGCGGCTGAAGGACGAGTTCGAGAACGGGCGCGCGTACTACAAGCGCGACGGCAAGACGATCACGCTGCCGGAGGGCGAGCGGGATCGGCCCGATCCGGAGCTGCTCCGCTGGCACAACGAGCACGTGTTCGAGCGCGGCGCGGCGTAGCGCTCCGCCGCGGTCGCCTCCACCGACGGACGCGGCGCGGTCAGCCGCGCGCCTCGAGCCACCGCTCCCACTCGATCGGATCGCGCGTCTCGACGTCGGCGACGCCGAGCTCGCGGAGCGCGCCCATGACGTGCTGCCGGCGGACGACCGAGACGGTGAGGATGTGGGCGATGGTGCTGCCGAAGGTGAAGCTCACCGGCGGGGTGCAGAGCGCGTCGACGAACGAGGCGTCCCACTCGCCGCGGTCGCGGAACCGGCGGACGAGGGCGGCGAACGGCGGCTGGACCGCGGCGAGGCGCGCCTGCAGGTCGGCGATCCGGCGCGCGTCCCGCGGCGGGACGTCGTGGCCGGCCATGGCGGCGGTCCACACCTCCTTCGTGAACACGATGCGCTCGAGCATGGTGCGCACGTCGGGCTCGGGGCCCTCGAAGTCGTGGACGACGAGGCCGGGACGGACGGGGCGGTCGAGGGCGTCGTCGGGGAGGGTCGCGGCCTGCTCGAGGAGCCGGGCGGTGTGCCAGTGCTCGTGCTCGACGAGGCGATCGGTGAGGTCCATGGACGTGCTCCGGGAGTGGCCGGGCAGGAGCAGGCCGCCCGGCGGGTGGAAGTGGATGCGGTTCGGCGCGGCGAGGCGGAAGTCGCGCGGCTCGCCGGCGAAGCGGCTCGGCGGGACGCCGTGGGCGCGGGCGAAGGCCCGCGAGAACGCCTCGACCGCGTCGTAGCCGGCCTCGAGGGCGGCGTCGGTGACGGTCGCGCCGCGGCCGAGACGCCAGGCGGCACGCTCGAGGAGGAGGCGGCGCCGGAACGCCCCCGGCGCCTCGCCGAGGCCGTCGCGGACGAGGCGGTGGAAGTGGAACGGGCTCAGCATCGCCCGGGCGGCGAGCGCGCGGCCGTCGAGGCCCTCGTCGAGGGCCTCGAGCACGGCGTCGACGACGTCGCGGAGGCGGTCCGGGGGCACCGGGCTCATGGGGCGAGCATGCCCGGGCCTCTGCCCGTCCGCATGACCGGGCTTGCTGGGGGCCGACACGCGGCCGACGCTTCGCCGCGCAGGCGAGCGCCAGCGGGGTGGAGCACCTGCCCGCCCGCCGGGCAACCGTGCGATCGGGCGGTTGACGGATTGGTTTTCTCCGCCTACCCTCTCGTCCTTAGGACGAGAGGGTAGGCGGGCAAGGCGATTCGATCCGCGCAACGCCTGTCGCGCCCCGCACCTGCAGCGTTCTGCCGGAGGCCGCCATCAAGAAGTCGCTCGCGAGAGCGCTCGAGGAGGGGCTCGCGCGGGAGAACCGGCGGATCGTCTCGCCCTGGCGCGCCGGCGTGCTGCTGCAGCGCGCGACGGACGCCCTGCCCGCTGCGGAGCGGCGCTGGCAGCGGTCCCCTCGCACGCGCGAGGAGGCGAGGCAGGTCCTCGCGCGGCTCGCGGCGTCGGGCGACCTCGCGCCTCTCGACGACCTCCCCGACCTCTACCGCGTGACCTCGCCGTTCGCGGCGTCCGGCCCGGTCACCGAATGGGAAGTGCTGATGGAGGCGAACCCGTACGCGACGCTCGCGTACGCGAGCGCGTTCGCCTTCCACCAGCTCACCGGCGATCTGCCGAACGAGCTCCACGTCCGGGTCTCCGACGAGCGCGCCCGCGACGAACGACCTGCCGGCGTCGCGCCGTCCGAGTGGGAAGGGCTCCGCGGGCTCGTCGGCCAGCGACCGGACGCGATCCTGGGCACGCCGGTCGTCTGGCACCGCATCCGCCGGGGCGCAGGTCTCGGCGCGGGCCTCTACGAGCCGCTCGGGTTCCCGGTGCGCGTGACGACGCCGGAGATGACCTTGCTCGACGCCCTCATGCACCCGGAGTGGTGCGGCGGGTTCCGGAAGGTGCTCGAGGCGTGGGCGTCCGCCCGCGGGTCGATCAAGGTCGCGAAGGTGGTCCGGCTCGCCGAGGAGGTGGACCACGCGCTCCTCCGCCAGCGAGCCGGCTTCCTGCTCGAGAAGCTCGGGCTCGCGCACCCCGCGCTCGACGAGTGGGCGAAGCAGGCGAAGCGTGGCGGCTCGAGCAAGCTCGTCGGGAGCGCGCCGTTCGCCTCCACGTTCGACGAGCGGTGGAAGCTCTCTCTCAACGCGCCCGTCGAGCTGCCGGAGCCGGCGTGACGACGGCGTACCCCGAGACGTTCGAGCAACTCGTTCGACCGCCGGCCTGCCGACTTCCGTTGCCTGCCGGGAGATGAGGGCGGCCTGCCTGCCCCCCTCCGCACGACCGCCGTACGGAGAGGACGCGGGCATTCCGGGTGTCGGAGATCGGTCGTAAGGTACGCGCCCCGTGCACGCCCTCCCCCGCCCCGCCGCCGCGACCGTCCCGCTCGCCCCTGCCCTGACGCCGGCGGGGCGCCTCTGGCTCGGCGAGGGCGCGCCCGGCGAGGACGACGTCGAGGCCGGCGTCGCGGCGCGGCTCCGCGCGGCGTTCGAGCGGTCGACCGGCGAGGGGCTGCTCCGGCTCGGCGGCGCCGAGCTCGACGCGGCGCTGCCGCCGGCGCTCGCGTTCTTCCGGGAGCTCGGGCGGCGGCACGTGGCGGCGCTCTGCGCCCTGCCGGACCTCGACGCCCTCGGCGCTCAGGCGACCGTGCCGCCGCCGCCCGACCTGCCCGAGCTCACGGTCCACGCGCCGCCGTTCGAGGGCGGCGACCTCCTCGACGCGCCACGGCTCGAGGCGCTCTGGCGCGAGGTCGGCGCCGCGTTCGCGCGGGCGTGCGAGGGCGCGGCGCCGTCGGCGGCGCTCGCGTCGCTGCACCCGTCGTGGAGCGTCGCCGGACGGGTCTGCTTCCACCTCGCCGAGCACCGCGAGGATCCCGAGCGGCCGTTCGCGTTCCTCGCCACCTTCACCACCGGCCGCGGCCGGCACGGCGCCGCGCACCGGCCGCTCATGGACGCCCTCGCCGACGCCCGCGGCGACCAGGCGGCGCTGCTCCGGCTGCTCCGGCCGGTGCACCGCGCCGCCGGGGCTTCACCGGCGGTGAAGGCGCTCGTGGAGTCGGGACGCCTCTTCCGGCCGCACGCGCTCTCTGCGGATGACGCCTACGCGCTCCTCCTCGCGGTCCCCGCCTGCGAGGCGGCCGGGGTGGCGGTGCGGGTGCCGGACTTCTGGCGCAGGCGGGCGAAGGTGCAGGTGGTGGCGCGGGTCGGCGAGGACGCGCCGGCCGGCCTCGGCGCCGAGGCGATCCTCGACTTCTCCGCGGCGCTCTCGCTCGACGGCGCGCCGCTCTCGAAGAAGGAGTGGGCCGCGCTGCGCGCGAGGGCGGCCGGCCTCGCGCTCGTGCGCGGCAGCTGGGTCGAGGTCGATCCGGCGCGGCTCGCGGCGCTCCTCGAGCGGTTCGAGGCGGCGAAGGAGGCGTACGCCGGCGGCGTCGGGCTGCTCGAGTCGCTCCGGCTCCTCGCCGGCACGCCCGGCGAGCGGCTCCCCGACGCGGCGGAGGCGGCCGAGCTCGCGTCGGTGCGCCCCGGCCGCTGGCTTGCGGCGAAGCTCGACGCGCTCCGCGGTCCCGACGGCCTCGCCACCGAGCTGCCCCGCGCCGACGAGCTGGCGGCGACGCTCCGGCCCTACCAGGCCGCGGGCGTGCGCTGGCTCCACCTCCTCCACGAGCTCGGCCTCGGCGCGGTCCTCGCCGACGACATGGGCCTCGGCAAGACGGTGCAGGTGCTCGGGCTCCTCGCGCTCCTCGCCCGGCGCCGGCCGCGGCCGCGGTCGCTGCTGGTGGTGCCGGCGTCGCTCGTCCCGAACTGGCGGGCCGAGGCGGCGCGGTTCGCGCCGGGCCTCTCGGTGAAGGTCGCGCACCCGTCGGCGGGCGAGGAGGCGGTGACCTCGGCGGCGGAGGCGAAGGGCGCCGACGTGCTCCTCACCACCTACGGCATGCTGCAGCGCTCGCCGTGGCTCTCCGGGATGCGCTTCGAGACGGCGATCGTCGACGAGGCGCAGGCGGTGAAGAACCCGGCGGCGCGGCAGACGCGGGCGGTGAAGGCGGTGAAGGCGCGGGTGCGGATCGCGCTCACCGGCACGCCGGTCGAGAACCGCCTCGGCGACCTCTGGTCGATCTTCGACTTCGCGGTGCCGGGGCTGCTCGGGTCCGAGGCGTCGTTCGCGAAGCTCGGCAAGGCGCTCCGGGAGCGGGGCGATCACGGGCCGCTCCGGGCGCTGGTGCGGCCGTACCTGCTTCGCCGCAGGAAGACCGATCCGGCGATCGCGCCGGACCTGCCCGCCCGCACCGAGGTCACCGCCTACGCGAAGCTCGCGCCGGAGCAGGCGGCGCTGTACCAGGAGCGGGTGGACCGGCTCGCCCGCGAGCTCGGGACCGTGGACGGGATGAAGCGCCGCGGCGCCGTGCTCGCGGCGCTCACCGCCCTGAAGCAGATCGGCAACCACCCGGCGCATTTCCTCGGGGAGCCGACGTGGGAGCCGGCCCGGAGCGGCAAGCTCGCGCGGCTCGGCGAGCTCGCGGAGACGATCGCGGCGCGGCGCGAGAAGGCCCTCGTCTTCACCCAGTTCCGCGAGGCGACCGGGCCGCTCCAGCGCTTCCTCGCCGGCGCGTTCGGCCGCGACGGGCTCGTGCTCCACGGCGGCACGAGCGTGAAGGAGCGGAAGGCGCTCGTCGAGCGGTTCCAGCGCGACGAGGCGGTGCCGTTCCTCGTGCTCACGGTGAAGGCGGGCGGCGTCGGCCTCAACCTCACGGCGGCGTCCCACGTGATCCACTTCGACCGCTGGTGGAACCCGGCGGTGGAGGACCAGGCCACCGACCGCGCCCACCGGATCGGCCAGACGAGGGGCGTGCTCGTGCACAAGCTCGTCTGCAAGGGCACGGTGGAGGAGAAGATCGACGCGCTCGTCGCCTCGAAGCGGAAGCTCGCCCGCGAGGTGCTCGACGACGGCGGCGCGGCGGCGGCGCTGACGGAGCTGTCGAACGAGGAGCTGCTCGGGCTGCTCCGGCTCGACGCGCGGTCGCTCGCGGGGGAGGCGTAGGTGTTCTACCGGCCGTACGTCCCGGTGGCGACGCGGCGCCGGGAGGCGTCGCGAGAGGTGGCGCGGATCGTCGCCGACGCCGGCCGGAAGCCGGACCCGGTGGCGATCGAGGGGCGGGAGATCGCCCGGTCGTTCTGGGGCAAGGCGTGGTGCACGCACCTCGAGGCGCACTGCGACTTCGAGAACCGCCTCCCGCGCGGCCGGACGTACGTCCGGAACGGCTCGGTGATGGACCTCGAGCTGCGCGAGGGCCGGATCCTCGCCCTCGTCTCGGGCTCGGAGCTCTACGTCGTGGTGGTGGAGGTGAAGCCGCTCGCGCCGGCGCGGTTCCGGGCGCTCGTCGAGCGCTGCGCGAGCAGCGTCGGCTCGGTGGTCGAGCTGCTCGAGGGGCGGATCGCGACGGAGGTCGCGACCCGGCTCGTCGATCCGAAGGCGGGGCTCCTGCCGGCGGCGCACGAGCTCGCGCTCTCGTGCAGCTGTCCCGACTGGGCGCGGATGTGCAAGCACGTCGCGGCGGTGCTCTACGGCGTCGGGTCGCGGCTCGACCGGCAGCCGGAGCTGCTGTTCCGGCTCCGCTCGGTGGACGCCGCGGAGCTCGCGCAGCGGGGCACGAAGGTCGTCGCCGCCGGCGCCGGCGAGGCCGAGCTACCCCGGGACCGGCTCGCGTCGATCTTCGGGATCGAGCTCGCGCCGCCGCCGCGGCCGGTCGCGAGGGAGGACGGCGGCGGCTACACCTTCGCGGTGCGCCGCGAGGGGCGGCGCGGGGCGCCGCGGCAGGTGTCGCTGCCGGCGACCGCGACGATGCTCGAGCTCGCCGAGGCGATCCGCGCGAGCTTCGGCCACGACGACGGCGCGCTCTGGGGCTTCTACCTCTCGGGCGAGGCGTACGACGCCGCGACCGAGTACGGGCCGCCGGGCACCGACGCGCCGCACGAGGCCGACGTGCCGCTCGCGCACGTGCGGCTCCCGGACCGGTTCGCCTACGTGCACGACTTCGAGGCGGACCTGCGGCACCGCGTCGAGGTGCGGCGGCGGCCGGCGCGCGGGAAGCGGCGCAGCTGACGGGGGCCGAGGCGCTACGGCGCCTGCTTCTCGGCCTTCTCCGCCGCGAGCGCGTCCGCCTTGGTGTGCTGCACGGTGCCGGGCGGGTGCTCCGGCGGAGCGTAGGTGGTGAAGAGCTTCAGCGGCTCCTCGCCGGCGTTCTGGACGTCGTGCCTGGTGCCGGCGGGCACGCAGAGCACGCCGTCCTCGCGGACCCTCTGCTCGCGGCCCTCGACGATCGCCCGGGCGACGCCGTCGACGACGAAGAAGCACTGGTCGACGTCGCCGTGGACCTCGAGGCCGATCGACTCGTCCTTCGGGATCGACATGGCGACGACCTGCATGCCGCCCGCGGTGAAGAGGACGCGGCGGTAGTCGGTGTTGTCCTCGGTGAGCTTCTCGATGTCGCCGCTGAACGCCTCGCCCTTCTTCCCCTCGGCGGGGCCGGCGAGCGCGACCAGCAGGACGGCTGCGACGGCGGTCGTGATCGTCCTCATGCGCTTCGGGTGCGCACCCGGCGGCGCCGCCGCAACGGGCGGCCGCTACGGGAGCGGCTCGCCGTCGCGCGCGGGCGCGAGCCGGCCGCGGAACGCCGGCCGCGGCTCGTCGCCGCAGAAGAGCTCGAAGAGCCGGGCGCCCGCCGCGTCGGCCGTGCGCAGCGCGAGCGGCGAGCCGTAGTACACCGGGCCCTTGAAGGAGACGTCGAGGCGCACCGCGCCCTCGCCGGGCGCGGGGAGCCGCGAGAGACAGGCGGAGACGATCCGCTGGGTGTGGGCGAAGTCGCGGCGGAAGCCGAGCGCCCGCGCCCAGCTCCGCGACCAGTGGAGCCCGTTCCAGTCGCCGGTGAGCCGAGCGAACTCGCGGCCGCCGGCCGGCGGCGCGGCGAACCGGAGCTCGTCCGTCTCCGCGGGGAGCGCGGGCACGGGATCCGGCCGCGGCTCGTCGCTCCCGCCGAACGCGCCGCGGAGCAGGTAGAGGTGCACGCTCTCCCACGGGCGCTCGGCGCCGGCGGAGAGGGTCGTGCGGACCGTGAGCTCGAGGCCCTTCGGCAGCACCCGCGCCTCCTCGAGCACCGCCTCGAGGTCGAGGCGGTCGGCGAGCGCGAGCGGCCGCCGCTGCACGACGTGGTTGCGGAGGCCGAGCAGCTTCGGGAACCGGAACGGCAGCTCCGGCCTGGCGAACAGCTCGAGGTGGTACGGGAACAGGAGCGAGAGCGGGTACTCGAGGGGCACCGCGTGGCCGGGCCAGCGGGCGCACGCGGCGCGGTAGGCGGCGAGGTGCGCGGGGGCGAGCGCGAGCCCGCGGCGGACGACCCGCACCGGCGGGAGCGGCGCGCCGCGGCGGAAGCGCGGCTTCGGGAGGACCAGGCCGCGGAGGTACCCGGAGAGGAGGGACGGGGCGGCCTCGAGGCGCACGATCGGGGCTTCGGCGGGCGAGCTCATCGCCGGCGGCGGTAGCACCGCGCCGCGGCTGCGAAAGCCCGCCAGGCCAGGCCGAGGCTAGGGCACGAGCGGCGCGGTCCGCATCCCGACCGCGAAGTGGAACGGCTCGGCCTCGAGCTGGTGGCCGGCGAACCAGAGCCGCAGGGTCGTGCCGTCGACGAGGGCGTGCGGCGACCGGATCTCGCCGACGGCCCACGGGACGTCGCCGGCGGCGGCGAGCGGCGCCGGATCGTGGCGCCAGCCGCCGACGCCGTCGGCGGAGACCGCGTGGTGCAGCCGGACCTGCGCCCAGCTCGCGCCGTCGGCGTCGTAGGCGACGTCCACGAAGAGGTGGGTCTCGCCGTTCAGCACCAGCGCGTTGGGGGTCGAGAAGCCGTACCAGCCGGCGAGCGGCGGGGCCGGGTCCTCGTCGCGCGGGTACTGGGCGGGATCGGGCGCGAGCGCGAGGACCGGCGGGGTCCAGGTCGCGCCGTCGGCGGTGGTGGTCACGCCGATGACCTGCACCGCGGCGCCGGTCGCGGGGTCGGCGCCGACGGCGGTGAAGTAGAGGTGGAGGACGCCGTCGCGGACGACGGGGCCGGGCTCGCCGACGATGAGGCCGTACCAGTCGTCGGCGGGGTCCTCGTTCGTGCCGCTCGGCGCCACGACCGGGTCGGGGCCGACGCGCACGAACGTGGCGCCGTCGCACGAGGCGGCGTGGCCGATCCGGAACTCGAAGACGCTGTGCGCCGGGTCGCCGATCACGTGGGCGTACGCCGTGTAGAAGAGGTGGTAGCGGCCGGCGAAGAAGACGACGGCGGGCGTCTCCACCCCGCCGGCGTCGAAGGCGCCCTCGGGGCCGACGTCGAGGACCGGCGTCTCCGGATCGCGGGACCAGGTGGAGGCGTCGGTCGAGACGAGCCGGTGGAGCCGCACCGGGAACTCGAAGAAGTCGGTCGCCGACGCGTACATCCAGTAGGCGTCGCCGACCTTCAGGACGTGCGGGTCGTTCCAGGTCCAGCGCGGGACCGGGCCGTCGAGATCGAGCTGCGGCTCCTCGCCGCCCTGCCAGGCGTCGAGCGACGGGAACGTGGCGCCCGGCAGCTCGGTGACGACCGTCGGCGCGGTGACGCCCGGGCACGCCGGGCCGCCGCCGGCACCGCCTGCGCCGCCGCCTTCGCCGCCCGCGCCGGCGCCGCCTTCGCCGCCCGCGCCGCCGCCTTCG